>NZ_JBAMDJ010000022.1:0-107351 GCF_036961705.1 Pseudomonas sp. 3JA | reverse complement strand
TGATTTTTCTATCTTTAGCCCGACATGACACTTAAATCTGCCCGGTATATAGACGGAATCGCTGCACATGCGCAATATACTGCTCAATATTGCCCCCTGCCTTTATTCTGGACGACACTTCGTAATGACACCCCCTCCACATCGCAGCCTGGCCGCCACCCTGTATCCGGTTGCCCTACTATTAATAGCCATGGCCTCCATTCAATCGGGAGCCTCCCTCGCCAAAAGCATGTTCCCTGTAGTGGGCGCACAGGGCACAACAACGCTGCGACTCATTTTTGCCAGCCTCATCATGCTGTTATTGCTACGTCCCTGGCGTGCCAAGCTCACCGCCCAATCCCTGCGCACCGTGATCGTTTACGGGATGGCATTGGGCGGCATGAACTTTCTCTTCTATATGTCGGTTCGTACCGTTCCACTGGGCATTGCCGTAGCACTGGAGTTCACCGGCCCCCTGGCAGTCGCCATATACGCCTCACGCAGGGCAATCGATTTTCTCTGGATCGCCCTGGCAGTCGCTGGCCTGCTTCTGCTTATACCGACCGGTGCGACCAATGCCGGTATTGACCTGCTTGGAGCCGGCTACGCGCTGGGCGCAGGTGTTTGCTGGGCGTTGTACATCCTGTTTGGCCAGAAAGCCGGTGCGGACAATGGCGTACAAACCGCCGCTTTGGGGGTAATGATCGCCGCTCTGTTCGTCGCCCCGATTGGTATCGTGCACGCGGGTGCCGCACTGCTCACACCGAGCCTGATTCCAATCGCCATCGGCGTCGCCATCCTGTCTACGGCCCTGCCCTACACCCTGGAAATGATCTCCCTGACCCGAATGCCAGCCCGCACTTTCGGTACCCTGATGAGCGTCGAACCGGCAGTCGCGGCCCTGTCGGGGCTGGTCTTTCTGCAGGAGTACTTGTCCTTGGCCCAATGGCTAGCCATTACCTGCATCATCCTCGCGTCGGTCGGCGCAACGATGACCATGGGCAACACTGCGAAGCCTGCCGTCGCGGCAGATTGAAGCAGGATTTAACGAAGGTCTGGTATTTGCCCCGCATTTAGGCCATGTTTAGACCGGTAACCCAATGTCAGACATGGATTTTTTCATACAGGACGTCATGAACGCTTCAAGCAAGAGCGAACACAATCGTACGTGGACACAAGATCCACGACGATTATAAGGACGGGAATGAAACGAATTTTGATACTGATCGCCGTACTTGCAGTAGCGGGCTGTGCGGCAACATCGAAAACTGAAGTCAAGCGCGGCAAGAAAGGCCTGCACATCAACTGCTCCGGCCTGTCCTCATCCTGGGATCAGTGCGCCGCCAGCGCCGCCAATTCATGTGCTCCCAAGGGTTACAAGGTCATTGCCAAGTCCGGCGACGCCGTCGAGGAGCCCGGGGATTATCCCTTCGGGCTCAACCCCGCTGGCTATACCAGCCGCAGCATGATCGTCATCTGTAAATAGGCCACGTCAGTCGAGCCCTTGCTCGGCCATTCGGCGCCTAATCTCCTCATGACTGGATTTGAGGACGTCACGCTGGACCTGCGGCGTGACCAGCATCCGCGCAACCACCAATGCTCCCACGCATTGAGACAGGATGGCCCAGGCCAGACTGTCGCTTCCCAATATCCGCGCCCAGCTTTCGTGCAAACGACAGATCCACGTTTGCGCCGCCTCCCTCACCTGGACATCCGATCGCGCGATCTCGGCACCCAGCACCGGTAACGCACACCCTGCTTCGGGCTGCTCAACGTGGCTCATGCTCAGGTACTGCTTGAGGCAGCGCTCCAGCTTCATTGAGTCCATCGCACCGTCGCCACTCAGACGATCCAGGCTTTGGGCCAATTCCCGCTCAACAATGGCCTTGAAAAGCTCATCCTTCGATGAGAAGTGGCTATAAAACGCACCGCCGCTCAACCCGATAGCTTTCATCAAACCATCGACGCCGACCGTGGAGAAACCCGACTTCTTGGCAGAGACGGCACTGCTGGCGAGCAGTTTCTCGCGGGTTTCCATTTTGTGATTGGCTGAATATCGCATGGTTCCTGCCCCTGATTGCTCACCTTGACGCTTGCCGGATCTTAGCATAACGTCCGTTTAGTTAACGATCGTTTACCAATGAGGCTGACCATGAATAACAAGAAGGTCGTACTGGTTGTTGGCGCGGGCGATGCCACCGGCGGAGCGATTGCCAAACGCTTTGCGCAGGAAGGTTTTGTGGCCTGCGTTACCCGTCGCAGCGCCGACAAACTCGAACCCCTGGTGGATGGAATCCGCGCCCAAGGCGGCGAAGCCCACGGGTTTGCCTGCGATGCACGCAAAGAGGACGACGTGATCGCACTCATCGAGCAAATCGAGAACCAGATCGGCCCGATCGAAGCCTTTGTGTTCAACATCGGCGCCAATGTCCCCTGCAGCATCCTCGAAGAAACCGCACGCAAGTATTTCAAGATCTGGGAAATGGCCTGTTTCTCAGGCTTTCTCAATGCACGGGAAGTGGCCAAGCGCATGGTCAAGCGCCAGCGCGGGACAATTCTGTTTACCGGGGCAACGGCGGGATTGCGTGGCGCTTCGGGGTTTGCCGCATTCGCGGGCGCCAAGCATGGCATCCGGGCACTGGCCCAGAGCATGGCCCGTGAGCTGGGACCGATGAATATTCACGTGGCCCACGTGGTGGTGGACGGCGCCATCGACACTGACTTCATCCGCGATAATTTCCCGGAGAAATATGCCACCAAGGATCAGGACGGCATCCTGAACCCCGAACACATCGCCGACAACTACTGGTACCTGCACAGCCAACCCCGCGACGCCTGGACCTTCGAACTGGACCTGCGGCCCTGGAGCGAACGCTGGTAAACCTCCCCTCACACAACAAGAGAGCAGATCCCATGAGCAAATCGGTGGAGTTTTACTTCGATTTCGGCAGCCCGACCACGTACCTGGCCTACACCCAGTTGCCGACGCTATGCGCGCAGACCAACAGCCAGCTGATCTATCGCCCGATGTTATTGGGTGGCGTCTTCAAGGCAACCGGCAATGCATCACCGGCGACAGTGCCGGCCAAGAACCCTTACCTGTTCAAGGATCTGAATCGCTTCGCCAAGCGCTATGAGGTCGCCTTCAAGTTCAATCCTCACTTCCCCATCAATACACTGCAACTGATGCGCGCGGTGACTGGCATGCAATTGCGCCAACCTGAACGCTTCGAGGCCTTCGTCGATTGCCTGTTCCGCGCCTTTTGGGTGGACGCCCGCAACCTCAATGACCCCACGACCGTCGCAGCAGTCCTGAACGAAGGCGGTTTCGACGCCGACTATGTGCTGGCCCTGACGAACGACGAGCAGGTCAAGCAAGCCCTCAAGACCGCCACTGAAGAAGCCGTCGCACGAGGCGTGTTCGGCGCCCCGAGCATGTTTGTCGGCAACGAGTTGTTCTTCGGCCAGGATCGGTTGGACTTCGTCCGTGAAGCCCTTGCCTGATCCTCTACTTCAAATTGCCATCGTTCGCGTGTTCAGCCATTGCAGTGCGTCACCGTCCAGCAACGGGCCCAAGCGACGCTGAACCTCGGCGTGGTAAGCGTTGAACCAGTCTTTTTCGTCCTGGGTCAGCAAAGAAGGTTCCAGGCAGCGGGTGTCAATCGGGCACAGGGTCAGGGTTTCGAACTCAAGGAACTCGCCGAACTCGCTGCTTCCGGCTTCACGGTTCAACACCAGGTTCTCGATACGCACACCCCAGCGACCGGGACGATAAGTGCCCGGCTCGATGGAGGTGATCATGCCAACCTGCATCGCCGTTTGCGGCGCGGCAGCGGCTTGATAGGCAATCACCTGTGGGCCTTCGTGGACATTGAGGAAATAGCCGACACCATGACCGGTGCCGTGGCCGTAATCCACCTGCTCCGCCCAGATCGGTGCGCGGGCGATGGCATCCAGCAACGGCGAAAGAATGCCCCGTGGGAATTTGGCCCGGGACAGGGCAATCACGCCTTTGAGCACGCGCGTGCAATCTCGTTTCTGCTCGGCAGTGGGTGTGCCGACCGGCACCATGCGAGTGATGTCGGTGGTGCCCCCCAAGTACTGGCCGCCGGAATCGATCAGCAACAGGCCATCACCTTCGATGACCGCATGGGCTTCTTCCGTGGCGTGGTAATGAGGCATCGCGCCGTTGGCGTTAAAGGCGGCGATGGTGTTGAAACTCAGGGAGACGAAGTCCGGCCGGCGCGTGCGGGCGGCGGTCAGGTGCTCGTCGATGGTCAATTCGGTGATGCGCTCACGCCCCCAGGCCCCTTCCAGCCAGGCGAAGAACTCACAGAGCGCCGCGCCATCCTGCTCCATGGCCCGACGGATGTGCTCGGCATCGGCCAGGCTTTTTCGGGACTTGGCCAGCGTCGTTGGGTTGAGACCTTCGACCAGCTTCACGCCGCTGCCCAGATTATCCAGCAAGCCGACCGTCACCCGCGCCGGATCGATCTGCAGGCTCGCACCGTCCGGCACTTCACGCAAAGCGGCGGCGGCTTCGCTGTAATCGCGCAGGGTCACGCCGTCCTGTTCAAGAACGGCACGCAGCGCTGCGTCAACCTTGTCCAGGGCCACGAACAGCGTCGCCTGTTGCTGGCCGATCAAGGCAAAGGAGACGAATACCGGGTTGAACGACACATCCGCGCCACGCAGGTTGAACAACCAGGCGATGTCATCCAGCGTGGCGATGAAATGCCAGTCGGCACCACGCTCCTTGAGGGATTCGCGCAGCTTGGCGAGTTTCTCGACCCGGCTGACGGTCGCCTGGGGCGGCAAATGGGCATAGACCGGCTGATCCGGCAAGCTTGGGCGATCGCTCCAGGCCTCCTTGAGCAGGTCGATGTCGGTACGCAACCGCGCGCCACGCTCCGCAAGTTTGCCACCCAGGGTTCGGGCCGATGCCACGGCCATGACCGCGCCGTCGACGGCGACCACCCCACCCTCAGGCGTTTGTTCCGCCAGCCAGTCCAAGGGGCCGGGTTGGCCGGGAATGAGCTTGACCAGTTCGATACCACTGCCCTCCAGTTCCTTGGTGGCCTGCTCCCAATAACGGCTATCGGCCCAGACGCCAGCGAAACTGCCGGTCACGATCAAGGTACCCACCGAGCCATGGAAGCCCGACAGCCATTGCCGCCCCTGCCAATAGCCCGGCAGATATTCGGACAGATGCGGGTCGGCCGATGGCACCAGAAGCGCATGAATGCCCTCTCGGCTCATCAGTTGGCGGATTTTGGCCAGGCGCTGGGGAACCAGTCCACGGGACAAAGGCTCGGTGCTCATTGTTTCTCCTGCTCATTGATATTGTTGTTCGATGCCGAAAACGGCTTATGGGGTCGTGACCCAGAACGCCGGCGCAGTCGCGCACGCCGCCTGGATCAGCCGCACCGCCTCGTCGATATCCTGTTCAGTGGTAAAGCGGCCCAGGCTCAGGCGAATGGTCCGCCCGGCCGCGCGCGCATCGTGCCCCAGGGCCAGCAGCACGTGGGACGGGCTGTTCTGCGCCGAATTGCAGGCCGAGGTGGCGGAAAATGCAATCGATGCGCTCAACGCCGCCGGGTTGAACTCACCTTCGTTGAAGGTCAGGCTCAGCGTGTGGGGAATCCGGCGGCTCGCACTGCCGTTTATACGCACACCGGGCAAGGCCCGCAGCGGCTCAAGCAAACGATTGCGCAACCGGGCGATTTTAGCGAGTTCTTCCTCGAATGCCTCGGCCGCGAGTTCGAATGCGGCGCCCATGGCTGCGATCTGGTGGGTCGCCAGGGTCCCGGAGCGCAAACCACCTTCATGCCCACCGCCGTGAATCTGTGCCGACAGCCGTGGCCGGGCACGCTCGCCGACGTAGAGCGCACCGATGCCCTTGGGGCCGTAGATCTTGTGCGCGGAAAAAGACATCAGGTCCACCGGCCAACGAGACAGGTCGATCTGCACCTTCCCGGCGCCCTGGGCTGCGTCCACATGAAACAGCGCACCGTGCGCGCGAACGATCTCGCCGATGGCGATGACGTCGTTGACGGTGCCCAACTCGTTGTTCACCAGCATCAGCGACACCAGGAACGTGTCTTCGCGCAACGCCTCGCGAACCGCTTGCGGGCTGATCAGGCCCTCGGCGTCCGGCGCCAGCCAGGTCACCGCGACGCCGCTCTCTTCAAGCTGGCGCGCCGTATCGAGAATCGCCTTGTGTTCGATCAGACTGGTGATGACATGGCCGGCGGAACCACCGCGCGCCTGGGCCACCCCCTTGAGGGCCAGATTATTGGACTCGGTAGCGCCGGACGTCCAGACGATCTGTTCGGGCTGAGCCCCGACCAGTTGCGCCACCTGCTGGCGGGCACGCTCTACCGAGCGCCGGGCCTCCTGGCCGAAGGCATGGGAACTGGAAGCCGGGTTGCCAAAGTTGCCGTCAAAACCCAGACACTCGACCATGACCCGGATGACCCGCTCATCCACCGGCGTGGTGGCGGCGTAGTCGAAATACAAAGGACGTTTATTCATAGGAAACTCGCAGAGCCTGCTCCGGGATCAGGCGCCCTCGTTGGGTTCGAGACTAGCAATACCTGATCAAAGACCTTAAAGAAGTCGGACTTCGTTTAAAAGTGCGTAGGAACGCTCCTGAACAGCGAGCTTAGCAGGCATCGCGGCGAAGCTCAGCCCTCAACTGATGCTTTCGAGCAACAATGGATACAGCGAAGCGACCAACAGCAGCGCCATGCCCCAGTTGAACAGGCGCAACCAGCGACGATCACGCAACAGGTTGCGCAACAGGCTGCCGCAGACCACCCACAGACTCACGCTTGGCAGGTTGATCAGGGCAAACACCGCCGCAATCACCAACACGTTGAAGAAATAACCCTGCAGTGGCGTGTACGTGCTGATGGCACCGATGGCCATGATCCAGGCCTTGGGATTGACCCATTGGAACGCCGCCGCGCCCCAGTAGCTGATCGGCGTATTGTCTCCCGGCTGGCTTTCCGAAACCGGACCGGAGTGGGCGATTTTCCACGCCAGGTACAACAGATACGCCGCGCCGATGTAGCGCAGCGCGGTATAAAGCAGTGGATAAGTCTGGAACACCGCGCCCAGGCCAAGGCCCACCGCCAGCACCAGGGAAAAGAAGCCGCAGGTAATACCCAGCATGTGAGGAATGGTGCGGTTGAAACCGAAATTGACACCCGAGGCCAACAACATGGTGTTGTTAGGGCCAGGCGTGATCGAGGTCACCAGGGCAAACAGGGCGAAGCCCAGCAGCAGGTCAAGCGAAAGGGTCATTTCAAGGCAGTCCATCAGGGCGATCAGTCAAGTCACGACCCTACCCCACGCCTTGGCGCAAACCCACGGACAGTTGGGCAAAACTTTAAGCGGTACAGTCCCTCAACTTGACCGACCTGGCTGTTGCACGACCCGCTCGGCACTCATCTGGCCCTGATCGTCGAAACCCACGTTTTTCTGCGACGAACCGAGTAACTCGGCTTTTTTCGCGTGGTACTCATCGAACGAGAGGCCGCGGCGATTCAGGGCCTCAAGCGCCAGTTCGCGGGTCTCGTCGGCGGTGTAGGGGCGCAGCTCCGGGGAAGAACTGGCGCAACCGCCCAAGAGGGTGGCGGTCAACAGCAGCAAAACAGCAAGGGTACGGTTCATGGCAAGTGTCCGGTGTTCTGGAGTTGGGCGATGAACAAAGGCTACCCGCCAGCCCTGCGCGGCAGAAATCAACCCTCTCGATAGTGGCTATTGCCTTTGCGGATCAGCCGCTGCACTCAGTCGACCAACTGGCAATGCAACGCGTTGTCCAGACTGCGCTCGATGTTGCGCAGCA
Organism: Pseudomonas sp. 3JA; assembly: GCF_036961705.1. Lineage (NCBI taxonomy): Bacteria > Pseudomonadati > Pseudomonadota > Gammaproteobacteria > Pseudomonadales > Pseudomonadaceae > Pseudomonas > Pseudomonas sp. 3JA. The sequence goes on along the minus strand of NZ_JBAMDJ010000022.1, from coordinate 99,520 downwards.
CTTGGAACGAGCCAAACGTCACGGCTTTGGCTCGATGAGCCTGAATCAGCCACCAGAAATCCCGCTCGCCCGTTTCGAAGCTTTGAAGCGCCGCCTCGCCTGCCTCGCGGGTTTGCCACTGCAAATAGTTGAGCACCCGCCGACCATCCTCGCTGGCCTGGATACTGGCACTCAGGAACCCCAGGTGGTCCCGAGCCAGGCGCTCGGTTTGTTCCGACAAGGCGGTTACCAGCGCCTGCTGCCATTGCGGTTCGATATCGAACTCCATCAACTGGGTGAAACTGCGGTTGTTCCTTGGTGATTGCATGAAAGGTCCCCTCTGCACGTAAGGCGGATCTTGCGACCCGAACGCGAGCAGGGTAAAACCTAAAGTTAACTTTAGGTCAAGCAGCGAATCGAAGCGATGACGCAGATCGATATCCACAAGGAACTCACCGTCGGCCAAGTGGCCGCCCGCAGCGGCGTGGCGGTCACGGCGCTGCACTTCTATGAATCCAAGGGGCTGATCAAAAGCACGCGCAACCAGGGCAACCAACGTCGCTACTCACGGGCAGTATTGCGCCGCGTGGCGCTGATCAAGGTTGCCCAGCGCCTGGGCATTCCTTTGGCGGAAATCGGCGAGGCGTTGAAAAGCCTGCCGGACAACCGTGCGCCAACGGCCGCCGACTGGCAGACCTTGTCGGCGCAGTGGAGCCGGGACCTGGACGAGCGCATCAACCAATTGGTGGCGCTGCGTGATCGACTCAACGGCTGCATCGGCTGCGGATGCCTGTCGATGGAGGCTTGCCCGCTGCGCAATCAGGGCGACGTGCTGGGCAAACACGGGCCAGGGGCTCACCTGCTGGAGCAGCCGTGAAGCGTTCGTCGGGACATGAGCCCGTCCACGGCGGCTGACCTATAGTGGATGGGCGCAAAACCGACGAAGACTCTCTTCGCCCCCCCATAACAACAAGGAGAACCGTCATGGGTGTCAAAGCCATTCCCGAAGGTTTCCATAACATCACGCCCTACCTGGGCATTCAAAAAGCTGCCGAAGCCATCGACTTCTACAAAAAAGCCTTCAATGCCACCGAGGTCATGCGCTTGGCCATGCCCGACGGAGGCATCGGGCATGCCGAACTGCGGATCAACGGGTTTGCGATCATGCTCGGCACGCCTTGCGACCAAGGCCCACTGAGCAACCCGGACAAATCGCCATCGGTCGGCCTGCATTTATATGTCGAGGACGTGGACAGCGCATTTGCTCAGGCCATTGCGGCTGGTGGCACAGTGATTTCAGAGGTCAAGGACCAGTTTTACGGCGATCGTACCGGCACCTTGAAAGATCCCTATGGACATCTGTGGTTCCTGGCGACGCACAAGGAAGATCTGAGCCAGGAACAGATCGAGCAACGGGCCAGGGAGATGTTCCAACAGCAAGGCTGATTTGCCCAGAAGCTCCCTGGCCACAAAAAGCACTGAAACTAAACGCGAAACATTTTCTTTCATCTTCCTTTTCGGGATTTCGCTCGCTCGTTCGTCTTAATTAGATGCAGTAGGCCGCGTCGGCAAAAGCCACGGCCTGCCTTTTACGGTTCACGGTACTGCGAAGCCCGTAATACCGAACCTTTCATCGAATCAAGACGTTCAATCATGTCGAAGAAATCCCGCTCCAAACTCTGGTTCCTGGTCCATAGCTGGCTGGCACTGCCCATCTGGTTTTTCGTGCTCATCGTTTGCGTGACCGGCACCCTCGCGGTGGTCAGCCAGGAGATCGTCTGGCTGGTCAACCCTGACATGCGTGCCAGCAAGCCCTCGGACGATGCCCCGCTGCTCAGCTATGACCAGGTGATTGCCTCGATCAAGCAAGCCCAACCGCAAACTCAGGTGCAAAGCATCGCGCGTCCGGACGAGTCGCATTTTGCGCTGGAGGCCAAGGTGACCTATCCCGATGGGCGCCCCGACACGGTCTACGTCAATCCGTACAGCGGCGTCATCCAGGGCTCGGCACCGGCGTTCAATTTCAGGGGCTTCACCCGCGCGCTGCACGGATGGTGGTTGGTGCCGTTCACCAACGGCTACAGCTGGGGCTGGTACCTGGTGTCGCTCCTGGGGCTACCGTTGCTGGCGTCCCTGGTGACCGGGCTGGTGGTCTACAAGCGCTTCTGGAAAGGCTTTTTCCGTCCAACCTTGCGTATCCGCCACGGCGCCCGCATTTTCTGGGGCGACTTCCACCGGCTCAGCGGTATCTGGTCGATCTGGTTCATCGCGGTCATCTCCGTCACCGGCACCTGGTTCCTGATCGAAGCCTTGCTGTCCGACAACCAGATTTCCATCTCCAGCGCCCCGGTCATCCCGGTCGTCGCCCGGGAAAGCGTGCCGCTGTCCGTCGATGGCGTTGCGCCGCCGCAACTGAACCTGGACCGGGCCATCGAGATCGCCCGGCAGCGCATCCCGGGCTTGGAAGCGAGCTTTGTCAGCCTGCCCGGCAACGCCTACAGCCATCTGGAAGTCGGCGGCCGTGGTTGGTACCCGCTGATGTACCAGACCGCCACCATCAATCCCTACAACGGTGACGTGGCGGCCTCGCGGTTGCTGTCGGACCGCACGACGCTGGAGTTCGTCACCGAGTCCATGCGCCCGTTGCACACAGGCGACTTTGGCGGCCTGTGGATCAAGCTCATCTGGTTTTTCTTCGGTTTGGTCCTGAGCATGATGGTCCTCAGCGGGTTGCTGATCTGGACCAAACGCACCGCCCTGGCCACTGCCAATGCGTTCAAGCGCAGCCAAAAACCTGCACGTGAAGCCCGGGCTGCCCGGGCATTGCAGCCGTCCATGCAACGTGAATCGCCGGAGGGCAACCTGTGAACCCGTCCAACACAGCCTCGCCACCGTCACGCCTGAGTCTGTTCTGGCACAAATGGCGCTTTCACCTCAACGTGTTGTTGCTGCTGATTCCCCTGGGCTTCATGCCCAAGTATTTCTCGGAGGCGTCGTTGTTTCGCGGCGACGCCGGGCTCGGCGAGCGGGAAGTCGGTGAAGTCCAGGTCGGTCCCTGGAGCCTGCGCCTGGCGGAGTTTCGCAACGAAGCCCCCCGCGTCCAAGGGCCTGCCGGGCCGATGAAACACTTCAACGCCGCCCTGTGCCAAAGCTGTATCGACCAGGTCAAGGCCACCTACCTGCGTATCGGCAAGCCCCGCAGCCTGCGGGCCGCCGGGGTGATTTTCTTTGGCTCGCCCTATCGCATGGGCGCCTTGTTGCCGGTTCCACCAAAGACCCAGCCCGATGCCGAACTGTGGATAACCCTCGAAGGTTGGGACGGTTCGATGCATCAGGCCTCCATTCCCCTGAGCCAGGCCTCCCCGGCCACCGTCGCCTGGCTGAAGAACCAAGGAGCCAAACCATGACCCTCCGCGCTTTATCCAAGGGCTTGGCGCTGCTGTTCTGCGCAGGTGCAAGCACCAGTGCCCTGGCCCACAACCCGATGTGCGAATGCAAGGCCATCGACGCCGAGCAGATCCAATGCACCGGAGGTTTTTCCGACGGCAGCGGTGCACCCGGAGTGACCCTGGACGTGATCGGCTATGACGAGACCATCCTCGTCCCGGGCAAGCTCGGCGCCGATTCGAAGCTGACCTTCAAGAAGCCGGACGCAGAGTTCTACGTGCTCTTCGACGCCGGTCCCGGCCACGTGGTGGAAATCGACCAAGCCGACATCGAGGCCCCATGACCCACACCACTACCCAAGTCATCCGCCCCGCTGGCGCGGGCCATGAAACCCTGTATGTGTTGCTGCTGTGCCTAGTCATCGTGCTGGTCGCCGGATCTGTGGTGGCCTGGCATGGCAAAGCCGAAGACACCACGCACCTGGCCTCGAACCAACTCGACGCCCGTCGCGACCTCAGCGCCGCCGAGCAGGGCATCTACGCCGACCTGCGGGTGACCCTGGATGAAATTCGCTTGCTGCGCGAAGACCAACCCACCCTGCCCAGTCCGCCAACCCTGGCCGAAGAAGGCTTCGCGCCATTCGCCCAGGACGCCAGTTCCGTCAGCCGGGGCGGCCACGCCTGGCAACAACTGCAGAACCGGGCTTACTTCGGCGCCAGTGCCAATCCGTCGGTGGCCGGCTCGTTTCTGATGCGTATCGGCGAAGCGTCCGACGCCGCCCCGGACATCTGGCTCAACCGCGGAACCGGCCTAGCGACGCCCACCGCGCTGGACGATGCGACGCTGTCCGCCACCGGCTGGCAACAGATCGTCGCGCAATTCGATGCCGGCGTAACCCGCCAGCACCGGCACTGACCCCACGCCTTCATTCGAGAGAAGACCGTTTGCCCATGCCTATTGCATCCCAACGCCGCCCCTTGCTGCGCCTGCTGCTGATCGGCCTGCTGGCCTGCCTGTTCACCTCGCCGGTGAGCGCCGAAACAGCCAAGCGCCTGCGCATCGGCATCACCCTGCACCCTTATTACAGCTATGTGACCAACATCGTCGGCGACAAAGCCGAGGTCGTGCCGCTGATCCCGGCCGGTTTCAACCCCCATGCCTATGAACCACGGGCCGAGGACATCAAGCGCATCAGCGGCCTCGACGTGATCGTGCTCAACGGCGTGGGTCACGACGACTTCGCCGACCGCATGATCGCCGCCAGCGAAACCCCGAATGTGAAAGTAATCGAGGCCAATGAAAACGTGCCCCTGCTGGCTGCCACCGGCACGGCGGCTCGTGGCGCGGGGAAGGTCGTGAATCCACATACTTTCCTGTCCATCAGCGCCTCCATTGCCCAGGTCAATAACATCGCCCGAGAGCTGGGCAAGCTCGACCCGGACAACGCCAAGGCCTACACCCAGAACGCCCGCGCCTACGGCAAGCGCTTGCGTCAGATGCGCGCCGCCGCCCTGGCGAAGCTGACCCAGGCCCCCAACGCCGAGTTGCGGGTCGCCACGGTGCATGCCGCCTACGACTACCTGTTGCGCGAATTCGGCCTGGAAGTAACCGCCGTGGTCGAGCCGGCCCATGGCATCGAACCAAGCCCCAGCCAATTGAAGAAAACCATCGACCAACTGCGCGAGCTGGACGTGAAGGTGATCTTCTCGGAGATGGATTTCCCGTCCACCTACGTCGACACCATCCAGCGTGAATCGGGCGTGAAGCTGTACCCGCTCTCACATATTTCCTACGGCGACTACAGCCCCGAGAAGTACGAAAAGGAAATGGCCGGCAACCTCGACACCGTGGTCCGGGCCATCCAGGAGTCTGGCGCATGACCGTCCAGGAAACCCTCACTCTGCAGCACGTTGGCCCCTTGATCGAGTTCGCCGACGTCAGCCTGAACCTGGGCCGCACCACCATTCTCGACCGCGTGGCGTTTCAGGTGGAACCCGGCAGCATCCATGCCTTGGTGGGCCCCAATGGCGGCGGCAAGAGTTCGCTGATCAAGACCTTGCTCGGGCAGATGCCACACCAGGGGCTCTTGAGCCTGCAATGGCCAGGCGAGCCCGGCGTGATCGGCTACGTGCCCCAGGCGCTGGAGTTCGACCGGGGCCTGCCCATGACGGTGGACGACTTCATGGCGGCGATGTGTCAGCGGCGACCGGCTTTTCTCGGCTTGAGCAAACACTACGCTGGGGCCATTGGCCAGGCCCTGGAGCGGGTCGGCATGCAGGACAAGCGCAAGCGGCGCATGGGCGCGCTATCCGGTGGTGAGCGCCAGCGAGTGTTGCTGGCCCAGGGGCTGATTCCCTCGCCGCAACTGCTGGTACTGGATGAACCGATGTCGGCCCTGGATGAGGCCGGTATCCAGGTGTTCGAGCAGTTGCTGCAGGACTGGCGCCAAGCCGGGATCACCGTGCTGTGGATCGAACATGACCTGGAAGCCGTCGGGCGCCTGGCCGACCGTGTCACCGGCCTGAACCGCCGGGTGCTGTTCGACGGTCCGCCCCGCCAGACCCTGACGCCAGAACGCCTGCTGACGCTGTTTTCCACCCATCCGCGCACGAACGGGAGCGCTGCCTGATGAGTTATGAAGCCTTTCGTCTGATGGTTCAGGGCTGGGCCTCGTCCGGTTACCTGCCCGAGGCGCTGGCCTACGGGTTCGTGGTCAATGCGTTGCTGGCCGGGTTGTTGATCGGCCCGGTGCTGGGCGGTCTCGGCACGCTGGTAGTGGTCAAGCGCTTCGCGTTTTTCTCCGAGGCGGTGGGTCATGCGGCGCTGACCGGCGTGGCCATCGGCATCCTGCTCGGCGAACCCTACACCGGCCCTTACGGCAGCCTGTTCGGCTACTGCCTGTTGTTCGGCATCCTGCTCAATTACCTGCGCAACCGCACCGGCCTGGCGCCGGACACGCTGATCGGCGTATTCCTGTCGGTGTCCCTGGCCTTGGGCGCTAGCCTGCTGTTGATCCTGGCGGGCAAGATCAATGTGCACATCCTGGAAAACGTACTGTTCGGCTCGGTGCTGACGGTCAACGGCAATGACCTGCTGGTGCTGGCGGTGGTCGGCTCGCTGGTGATGGCCCTGGCCTTGCCGCTGTACAACCGCATCATGCTCGCCAGCTTCAACCCGCAACTGGCGGCAGTGCGCGGGGTGGCGGTCAAGACACTGGACTACCTGTTCGTGATCCTGGTGACGCTGATCACCGTGGCAGCAGTGAAAGTCATCGGCGCCATTCTGGTGGGCGCGTTGCTGGTGATTCCGGCTGCGGCGGCTCGCCTGCTCAGCCAATCATTGAAAGGCTTTTTCTGGTGTTCAGTGCTGATCGCCACCGCCAGCACCTTGTGCGGGATCCTCGCGCCGATTGTGTTCGACCTGCCGATCCCATCCGGTGCCGCGATCATCCTGGTGGCCGGCATCGCTTTCGCCCTGAGCGCCATCGCCCGCGGTGTCGTCCCCAGCCTCAAAGGGAATCTTGGATAAATGGTTTTTTCATTGCGACAACTGAGCCTGGCCGTCGCGTTATGCGGCGTGGCCATCACCTCGTCATTCGCCGGCGAAAAGGTTCGTCTGCTGGCTTCGTTGCCGGTCACCTACGGATTGGGCGAGGCCTTGCTCAAGGGCACCGAGGTCAGCCTGGAGCGGGCCGCGCCCGCCAATCTGCCCGGCACCCGGCAGAGCGCCTACTTCAGCGGCCGTGGCGCGCCGGCCTTGAGCAAACTGGCCAGCGCTGCTGACGGGGTCATCGGCCTGCGCTCGCTGTGGCCGGACGATCCGCTGTACCCCATGGCCCGACGCAGCAATATTCGCATCGTCGAAGTCGATGCCGCGCGCCCGGTGGACGGTGCCCTGCCCGGTATCGCCGTGCAACCGGGCATGGCCGACGGCCTGGCGAGCCAACCGTGGATGGCCAGTCATAACCTGGGGCGCATGGCCGACGTGATCGCCGCCGACCTGGTGCGCCTGGCCCCGGCGGACAAACCGAAGATCGACGCCAACCTGGCGACCCTGAAGCAGCGCCTGCTCAAACTCAGCGCCGATAGCGAAAAACGCCTCGCCAGCGCCGACAACCTGAGCGTGGTCAGCCTGAGCGAGCATTTCGGCTACCTGATCAGCGGGCTCAACCTGGACGCCATCAGCACCGATACCCGGCCCGACGCCGACTGGACAGCCGAAGCCCTCAAGCAATTGACCGCGACCTTGAAAGACAACGACGTGGCGCTGGTGCTGCACCATCGCCAGCCTTCGGAGGCGCTGAAAGCCGCCATCACCGAGGGTGGCAGCCAGTTGTTGGTGCTCAGCACCGATGGGACCGATCCGGTGACGGAGCTGGAAAGCAATGTGGGGCTGGTCGTTACCGCGCTGACGGAAGGCTGACGGCCATCCCCAGTGGGAGCGAGCTTGCTCGCGAAGAGGCCATTAAGGCAATCGATACACCCGTGGCGAGGGAGCTTGCTCCCGCTGGGCCGCGAAGCGGCCCCAAAACCTGCCGAATGCGGAGCATCAGACACACTGCATCCGCCGGTCTACGACCGCTTCGCGGCCGAGCGGGAGCAAGCTCCCTCGCCACAGGGGATTGGTGGTGGACGCAGAATTCGTGAACACCTGGGATCAAAACTGTGGGGGCCTGCTCGCGATGAGGCCAGCACATTCAGCATTGATATCGGCTGACACACCGCCATCGCGAGCAGGCTCGCTCCCACAGGGTTCAACTCAGCTCAGAGCTTGCCCTGGCACCCGCACAAACCCTTCCATCAACACCCGCGCGCTGCGGCTCATGATGGCTTTTTTTACGGTCCATTCGCCGTTGACCTGGCTGGCCTCGGCGCCGACGCGAAGAGTGCCGGACGGGTGCCCAAAACGCACCGCGTTGCGCTCGACGCCGCCGGCCGCGAGGTTGACCACGGTGCCGGAAATAGCAGCGGCCGTGCCAATGGCCACCGCTGCGGTGCCCATCATGGCGTGGTGCAGCTTGCCCATGGACAGCGCCCGCACCAACAGGTCAACGTCCCCGGCCGCGACAGCTTTTCCGCTGGATGAAACGTAGTCCGCCGGCGGCGCGACGAACGCCACTTTCGGTGTGTGCTGGCGCTGGGCGGCTTCGTCCAGGTGCTTGATCAAGCCCATGCGCAGAGCGCCGTGAGCGCGAATGGTTTCGAACATGGCCAATGCCTTGGGATCGCCGTTGATGGCGCCCTGCAACTCGGTGCCGATGTAGCCGACGTCGCGGGCATTGATGAAAATCGTCGGGATCCCCGCGTTGATCAGCGTCGCCTTGAAGGTGCCAACACCGGGCACTTCCAAGTCGTCCACCAGATTGCCGGTGGGAAACATCGAGCCACCACCGCCCTCTTCCTCGGCCGCCGGGTCCATGAATTCCAGTTGCACTTCGGCCGCCGGAAAGGTCACGCCGTCGAGTTCGAAGTCCCCGGTTTCCTGCACCGCGCCGTCCGTGATCGGCACATGGGCGATGATGGTCTTGCCGATGTTGGCCTGCCAGATCCGCACCACGGCCACGCCGTTCTGTGGGATGCGACCAGCGTCCACCAAACCACTGCTGATAGCGAATGAACCGACCGCTGCCGACAGGTTGCCGCAATTGCCGCTCCAGTCCACGAACGGCTTGTCGATGGACACCTGGCCGAACAGGTAATCGACGTCGTGGTCGGCTCGGGTGCTCTTGGACAGGATCACAGTCTTGCTGGTACTGGACGTCGCGCCGCCCATGCCGTCGATCTGCTTCTCGTACGGGTCGGGGCTGCCGATTACCCGCAGCAACAGGGCATCCCGGGCGGTGCCTGGGACACGGGCCGCTTCGGGCAGGTCTTGCAGACTGAAGAACACGCCTTTGCTGGTGCCGCCACGCATATAGGTAGCGGGAATTCTGATTTGCGGTGCGTGAGCCATGATGCTCCTCAAGCGGACACTCCGGGTGTCCGCGGCTGTGATTTAGACGGCAACCGCCGATTCAAGGAAGTCCTGGGCAAAGCGTTGCAGCACGCCCCCGGCTTCATAGATCGACACTTCTTCAGCGGTATCGAGGCGGCAGGTCACCGGCACCTCGACGCGCTCGCCGTTCTTGCGCGTGATGACCAAGGTCAGCGTCGCACGCGGGGTGCGCTCGCCGATCACGTCATAGACTTCGCTACCGTCGATGCCGAGGGTCTTGCGATCGGTGCCGGGCTTGAACTCCAGCGGCAATACGCCCATGCCCACCAGGTTGGTGCGGTGGATGCGCTCGAAACCCTCGGCGGCGATCGCCTCGACACCGGCCAGGCGCACGCCCTTGGCCGCCCAGTCCCGGGACGAGCCCTGGCCGTAGTCGGCGCCGGCAATGATGATCAGCGGCTGCTTGCGCTCCATGTAGGTCTCGATGGCTTCCCACATGCGCATCACTTTGCCTTCCGGCTCGACCCGGGCCAGGGAGCCCTGCTTGACCTTGCCGTTTTCCTGGACCATTTCGTTGAACAGTTTCGGGTTGGCGAAGGTGGCGCGTTGCGCGGTCAGGTGGTCGCCGCGGTGGGTCGCGTAGGAGTTGAAGTCCTCTTCCGGCAGGCCCATTTTCGCCAGGTATTCACCGGCGGCGCTGTCCAGCATGATGGCGTTGGACGGCGACAGGTGATCGGTGGTGATGTTGTCCGGTAACACCGCCAGCGGGCGCATGCCCTTGAGCGGCCGCGCACCGGCCAGTGCGCCTTCCCAATATGGCGGACGACGGATGTAGGTGCTTTGTGGGCGCCAGTCGTACAGCGGCGTCACTTTCGGCCCGGTGTCTTCCTGGATGGCGAACATCGGGATGTACACCTGGCGGAACTGCTCCGGCTTCACCGAGGCCTTGACCACCGCATCGATTTCTTCGTCGCTCGGCCAGATGTCCTTGAGGCGAATTTCGCGATCGTCCACCACGCCCAGCACATCTTTTTCGATGTCGAAGCGGATGGTCCCGGCGATGGCATACGCGACCACCAGGGGTGGCGAAGCCAGGAACGCCTGCTTGGCGTACGGATGGATACGTCCGTCGAAGTTGCGGTTGCCCGACAACACGGCGGTGGCGTACAGGTCGCGGTCGATGATTTCCTGTTGGATCACCGGGTCCAGCGCGCCGGACATGCCGTTGCAGGTGGTGCAGGCGAACGCCACCACGCCGAAGCCCAGTTGCTCCAGCTCTTTGGTCAGGCCCGCTTCATCCAGGTATAGCGCCACGGTTTTCGAACCCGGTGCCAGGGACGACTTGACCCATGGCTTGCGGGTCAGCCCGAGTTTGTTGGCGTTGCGCGCCAAGAGGCCGGCGGCGATCACGTTGCGCGGGTTGCTGGTGTTGGTGCAGCTGGTGATGGCGGCGATGATCACCGCGCCGTCGGGCATTTGCCCCGGCACATCGTCCCACTGCCCGGAAATGCCTTTGGCGGCCAGGTCCGACACCGCGACGCGGGCGTGGGGGTTGCTCGGGCCGGCCATGTTGCGCACCACCGACGACAGGTCGAAGGTCAGGCCACGCTCGTATTGCGCGCCCTTGAGCTTGTCGGCCCACAGGCCTGCCTGCTTGGCGTAGGTCTCGACCAGTCGCACCTGGTCGTCTTCACGGCCAGTGAGCTTCAGGTAATCGATGGTTTGTTGGTCGATGTAGAACATCGCCGCCGTCGCACCGTATTCCGGGGCCATGTTGGAAATGGTCGCGCGGTCGCCCAAGGTCAGGGCACTGGCGCCTTCGCCGAAAAACTCCAGCCAGGCACCGACGACTTTTTGCTTGCGCAGGAATTCGGTCAGCGCCAGCACCATGTCGGTGGCGGTGATGCCCGGTTGCAGCTTGCCAGTCAGCTCGACGCCGATGATTTCCGGCAGGCGCATCCACGAGGCGCGCCCCAGCATGACGCTTTCGGCTTCCAGGCCACCGACGCCGATGGCAATCACGCCCAGGGCATCGACGTGGGGGGTGTGGCTGTCGGTGCCGACGCAGGTATCGGGGAATGCCACGCCATCACGTTGCTGGATCACCGGGGACATTTTTTCCAGGTTGATCTGGTGCATGATCCCATTGCCCGGCGGAATCACGTCGACGTTCTTGAAGGCCTTCTTGGTCCAGTTGATGAAGTGGAAGCGGTCTTCGTTGCGCCGGTCTTCGATGGCGCGGTTCTTGGCGAAGGCTTGCGGATCGGAACCGCCGCTTTCCACCGCCAGGGAGTGGTCAACGATCAGTTGGGTCGGTACCACCGGGTTGACTTGCGCCGGGTCACCGCCCTGCAAGGCGATGGCGTCGCGCAGGCCGGCCAGGTCCACCAGCGCGGTCTGGCCGAGGATGTCGTGGCACACCACGCGCGCCGGGAACCACGGGAAGTCCAGGTCGCGCTTGCGCTCGATCAGTTGCAGCAGCGACTCGCGCAGCGTGGCCGGGTCGCAGCGACGCACCAGGTTCTCCGCCAGTACGCGGGAGGTATACGGCAGGCCGTCGTAGGCGCCGGGGCGGATGGCATCCACCGCCTCGCGAACGTCGAAATAATCCAGCGAAGTGCCGGACAGCGGTTTGCGAAATTCTGTGTTCATCGTCAGGACTCGGTCACGGTGGTTTCAGAAAGGCGCTTGCCACGACCATGATCGCTCCCACGCTCTGCGTGGAAACGCATCCAGTGACGCTCTGCGTCACAGGGACGCGGAGCGTCCCGGGCGGCATTCCCACGCAGAGCGTGGGAACGATCATGGCAATAGCGCGGACCCTCCAGCTCAGCGTTGTTCGATTGGCACGAACTTGCGCTGTTCGACGCCGGTGTATTCGGCGCTCGGTCGGATGATGCGGTTGTTGGCGCGTTGTTCGAACACGTGGGCGGCCCAGCCGGTCAGGCGCGAGCAGACGAAGATCGGCGTGAACAGCTTGGTCGGGATGCCCATGAAGTGGTACGCCGAGGCATGGTAGAAATCGGCGTTGGGGAACAGCTTCTTCTGCTCCCACATGGTCTTGTCGATGGCTTCGGACACCGGGAACAGCACCGTGTCGCCCACTTCATCGGCGAGTTTTTTCGACCAGCTCTTGATGACCTCGTTGCGCGGGTCGTTGTCCTTATAGATCGCATGGCCGAAGCCCATGATCTTGTCCTTGCGCGCGAGCATGCCGAGGGTGCCTTCGATGGCCTCCTGCGGTGAGCTGAAGCGCTCGATCATTTCCATCGCCGCTTCGTTGGCACCACCATGCAACGGGCCGCGCAACGAGCCAATGGCCGCGGTGATGCAGGAAAACAGGTCCGACAACGTAGAGGCGCAAACCCGGGCGGTGAAGGTCGAGGCGTTGAATTCGTGCTCGGCGTAGAGGATCAGCGACACGTTCATCACCTTGACGTGCAACTCGCTCGGCTTCTTGCCGTGCAGCAAGTGCAGGAAATGGCCGCCGATGGACACTTCGTCGGTCACGCATTCGATGCGCTGGCCTTCGTGGCTGAAGCGATACCAGTAGCACATGATCGCCGGGAAAGCGGCCAGCAGACGATCGGTCTTGTCATGCTGCTGGGAAAAGTCCTGCTCGGGTTCCAGGTTGCCCAGGAACGAGCAGCCGGTGCGCATGACGTCCATCGGGTGGGCGTCGGCGGGAATGCGCTCCAACACCTCTTTCAAGGCTTGGGGCAAGTCCCGCAACTGGCGCAGTTTACCGGTGTAAGCGTCCAGCTGTGCCTGGGTCGGCAGCTCGCCGTACAGCAGCAGGTAGGCCACTTCTTCAAATTGCGCATCTGCCGCCAGGTCGCGAACGTCGTAGCCGCGATAGGTCAGGCCGGCGCCCGACTGACCCACGGTGGACAATGCGGTTTGCCCGGCCACCTGGCCGCGGAGCCCGGCGCCACTGAGTACTTTTGCTTCGGCCATTTGCTGTCTCCATTTTCTTGAATTTGTAGGGGAGTCGCGCCTTACTTCTTCGCCGCGAACAACGCATCGAGCTTCTGCTCGAAGGTGTGGTAGTCGATGCGATCGTAAAGCTCCATGCGCGTTTGCATGGTGTCGATGACATTCTGTTGTGTGCCGTCGCGGCGGATCGCGGTGTAGACGTTCTCGGCCGCCTTGTTCATGGCCCGGAAGGCCGACAAGGGGTAGAGCACCAGGGACACGTCGGCACCGGCCAGTTGCTCGGTGGTATACAGCGGGGTCGCGCCGAATTCGGTGATGTTGGCCAGGATCGGCGCTTTCACGCGGCTGGCGAACAGCTTGTACATCTCAAGCTCGGTGATGGCTTCGGGGAAAATCATGTCGGCACCGGCCTCGATGCACGCGGCGGCGCGGTCCAGGGCCGACTCCAAGCCTTCCACCGCCAAGGCATCGGTACGGGCCATGATCACGAAACTGTCATCGGTACGGGCATCGACGGCGGCCTTGATGCGGTCGACCATCTCTTGCTGGGAGACGATTTCCTTGTTCGGACGATGGCCGCAACGCTTGGCGCCGACCTGGTCTTCGATATGAATCGCCGCGGCGCCGAACTTGATCATCGACTTGACCGTGCGCGCCACGTTGAATGCCGAGGAACCGAAGCCGGTGTCCACGTCCACCAGCAGCGGCAGGTCGCACACGTCGGTGATACGCCGTACGTCGGTCAGCACGTCATCCAGGCCAGTGATCCCTAAGTCCGGCACGCCGAGGGAGCCGGCCGCCACGCCGCCGCCGGACAGGTAGATCGCCTTGAAACCGGCGCGCTTGGCCAGCAGCGCGTGGTTGGCGTTGATGGTGCCCACCACTTGCAGCGGATGCTCATTGGCGACCGCATCGCGAAAACGCTGGCCTGGAGTGCTGTTGCTCATGACTCACCTCGTTCAGTGGCGCTGTCCTGGAAATGACGCGCGATGTTGCGTTTGGAAGCGCCGATGTGCCGGCGCATCAGTAATTCAGCCAGTTCGCCGTCGCGGTCGGCGATGGCGTCCAGAATCCGATGGTGCTCGGCAAAGGCCTGGCGCGGACGGTTGGGCGTGGTGGAAAACTGGATGCGGTACATGCGCACCAGTTGGTACAGCTCGCCGCAAAGCATTTGCGTCAGGGTGCGGTTGCCGCTGCCCTGGATGATCCGGTAATGGAAGTCGAAATCGCCTTCCTGCTGGTAATAACCGACACCGGCCTGGAACGCCGCATCGCGCTCGTGGGTTTCCAGCACCCGGCGCAGTTCGTCGATTTCTTCCAGGGTCATGCGTTCGGCCGCCAGGCGGCAGGCCATACCTTCGAGGGATTCACGGATTTCGTAGAGTTCCAGCAGCTCGGCATGGCTCAGCGACACCACCCGGGCACCGACGTGAGGCACCCGCACCAGCAGGCGCTGGCCTTCCAGGCGATGAATCGCCTCGCGCAGCGGCCCGCGGCTGATGCCGTAGGTGCGCGCCAGCTCGGGCTCGGAGATCTTGCTGCCGGGGGCGATCTCGCCTTTGACGATGGCGGCCTGGATACGTCGGAAGACGTTCTCGGAAAGCGTCTCCGAATCGTCTTGGGCCACCACCGGGGTTTCGAGCTGATCGAGCATATTGTCGACACCTTGCAAATCAATATGGCAAAAACTAACCAATAGCGGCGTTAACGTCAAAGAAAAAATCAATATTGTCGACAATCGTCTAATAAGCTCACCCGCCATAACCGCTCGTTTGAATGCGTCGTAGCGTCCGGCCAGCGGTGGCGTCAGAAAACCACCGTGCTAGAATGCCGCGCGATTTGCCGCTCTCCTTTTATAGGGAAGGCTGCCCAGGGAGCTTGTGCAGTAATGCCAGGGCCTGAACCGATAAACGGAACGCTGCGCACCAGGATCTATGACACTCAAGCCCTTCACCGCTGCTCTTTATTTCATGTGCCTGCCGGGGCTTGCCGTGGCGGGTGAAAAAACCGTGTACGGCCTCAACGAATACGCCGCCCTGCAGGGCATCGACCTGGAGGTCGCCGCCAAGCTGGACACCGGCGCCAAGACCGCCTCCCTCAGCGCCCGGGACATCAAGCGCTTCAAGCGCAATGGCGAATCCTGGGTGCGGTTTTACCTGGCCATCGACGCGGCCCACTCGCACCCCATCGAACGTCCGCTGGCCCGGGTCAGCAAGATCAAGCGCCGCGCCGGTGACTACGACCCGGACGAAGGCAAGAAATACACGGCCCGGCCGGTCATCGAACTGGACATCTGCATGGGCTCGGCCCTGCGCAGCATCGAAGTGAACCTGACCGACCGTAGCGCCTTCCAATACCCGTTGCTGATCGGTTCCGAGGCGCTCAAGCGCTTCGATGCGCTGGTCGACCCCAGTCTTAAATACGCTGCCGGCAAACCCGCCTGCGCCAATGCCGCTCAAACCGCAGAGTAATTCCAATGCGCTCCCTTACCCTCCATCTGAAAATGCTGATCGCCATCCTGGTGGTGCTGGGCCTGTCGGTGACGGCCTATCAGATTTTCGTGCTCGGCATCCCGGTCACCGAAGACGCCACCGACGACTTGTGGAACATCGACGCCAAGGTCGAGTTCGTGCCCAACGCCAAGGATCCGGTGAAGATCCAGATGTTCGTGCCGCCCCTGAGCCGCGACTACGTCAGCCTCAACGAAAGCTTCATCTCCAACAATTACGGGGTGGCGGTGAACCGGGTCGACGGTAACCGCAAGGTGACGTGGTCGGCCCGTCGGGCCAAGGGCAACCAGACCCTGTATTACCGCCTGGTGCTGACCAAGCGCTACAGTGCCGAGAAAACCAAGGTCAAGGGCCCGACCTTCCGCGACAGCATCGCCGTCGAAGGCCCGGAGAAACTGGCCGCCGAAGCCCTGCTCGCGCCGATCCGCCAGCATTCGGCCGACGTCGAGACGTTCATCAGCGAAGCGATCAAGCGGGTCAACAACCTCAACGACGACAACGTCAAGCTGTTGCTGGCCGGCGACCCGTCCTCGGCCAACAAGGCGCGCATCGTCGAACTGGTGCTGTCCATCGCCCACGTGCCGGTGGAAAAGGTCCACACCATCCGCCTGGTGGCCGAGCAGCCGCAGACACCTGAACTGTGGCTGCGCAGCTTCAACGGCACCGACTGGCTGTATTTCAACCCGGACACCGGCGAACAGGGCCTGCCCACCGACCGCCTGCTGTGGTGGACCGGCGATGAAAACTTGATCACCGTCGATGGCGGCAAGAAAGCCACCGTCACCTTCAGCATGAACAACAGCGAAATGAACGCCATTCGCCTGGCCAAGCTGACGGACGAGAACACCGACGCCAACTTCCTCGAATACTCGCTCTACGGCCTGCCGCTGCAGACCCAGCAAACCTTCATGATCATGGTGATGATCCCGATCGGCGTTCTGGTGATCCTGATCCTGCGCAACCTGATCGGCCTTCAGACCCTGGGGACCTTCACCCCGGTGCTGATCGCCCTGGCCTTCCGTGAAACCCAACTGGGCTTCGGCATCATCCTGTTCACGGTGATCACCACGCTGGGCCTGTCACTGCGTTCGTACCTGGAACACCTCAAGCTGCAGATGCTGCCAAGGCTCTCGGTGGTGCTGACGTTCGTGGTGGTGCTGATCGCCGCCATCAGCCTGTTCAGCCACAAGCTGGGCCTGGAGCGCGGCCTGTCGGTGGCGCTGTTCCCGATGGTGATCCTGACCATGACCATCGAACGCCTGTCCATCACCTGGGAAGAACGCGGCGCCGGCCACGCGATGAAAGTCGCCATCGGCACTCTGTTCGCTGCGTCCCTGGCGCACCTGATCATGAGCGTGCCGGAACTGGTGTACTTCGTGTTCACCTTCCCGGCGATCCTGCTGATCCTGGTGGGCTTCATGCTGGCCATGGGTCGTTATCGCGGCTACCGCCTGACCGAGCTGGTGCGGTTCAAGGCCTTCCTCAAGGCAGACTCCTGATGTTCGGCTTCTGGAAGACCTGGAAGGCCCTGGAAGCCCGGGGCATCATGGGCATCAACCGGCGTAACGCCGATTACGTGCTCAAGTACAACAAGCGCAGCCTGTACCCCATCGTCGATGACAAGATCATCACCAAGGAACGGGCCATTGCCGCCGGCATTCATGTGCCGGAGCTGTACGGGGTGATCTCCACCGAGAAGGAAATCGACAAGCTCGACGAGATCATCGGCGGGCGTACCGACTTCGTGATCAAGCCGGCCCAGGGCGCGGGCGGCGACGGCATCATCGTCATCGCCGACCGCTTCGAAGGCCGTTACCGCACGGTGTCCGGCAAGATCATCAGCCATGAGGAAATCGAGCACCATGTCTCCAGCATCCTCACGGGCCTGTATTCCTTGGGCGGGCACCGTGACCGGGCGCTGATCGAGTACCGCGTGACGCCGGACCAGATCTTCAAGAGCATCAGCTACGAAGGCGTGCCGGACATCCGCATCATCGTGCTGATGGGTTATCCGGTGATGGCCATGCTCCGGCTGCCAACCCGACAGTCCGGCGGCAAGGCCAACCTGCACCAGGGCGCCATCGGTGTGGGCGTCGACCTCGCCACGGGCCTGACCCTGCGCGGCACCTGGCTGAACAACATCATCACCAAACACCCCGACACCACCAACGCGGTGGACGGCGTGCAACTGCCCTACTGGGACGGCTTCATGAAACTGGCCGCCGGTTGCTATGAACTGTGCGGGCTGGGCTACATCGGCGTCGACATGGTGCTGGACCAGGAGAAAGGACCGTTGATCCTGGAACTGAACGCCCGGCCAGGCCTGAACATCCAGATCGCCAACGACTGCGGCCTGACCTTGCGCACCCACGCAGTGGAAGCCCACCTGGAAGAACTCAAGGCCCGCGGCGTTACCGAAACAGTGGAAGAGCGCGTGGCGTTTGCCCAGGCGTTGTTTGGGCATATTCCGCCGGTTGAAGGCTGAGGGCTGAGGGCTGAAACTGAGGTTTGAAGTTTGCCCCTGTGGCGAGGGAGCTTGCTCCCGCTGGGGTGCGAAGCGCCCCCAAACCCGGCACCACGGTGCATCAGGCTGACCGCGTTAACTGCCTGGGGGTTGCTGCGCAACCCAGCGGGAGCAAGCTCCCTCGCCACAAGGTGTTCACACCCGAATATTTTCGATAGCCCCCATACTTACTCATCTCCGACATCCCCCTAGGAGCAAATCCTACAGGGGATTACAATCGCTCCCCCGCCTGAACGGCTGATCCGCCCCGCCCATGCCAACCTGCTCCGTATACCCGCTGCCCTACCACGCCAACCCCGCCGAGTACTTCGCGGCGATCCGTCATGCCCCCGGTAGCGTGCTGCTCGACAGTGGCCGGCCGAGTGCGGAACGCGGGCGTTACGACTTGCTCAGTGCCTGGCCGCTGGAACAACTGGCCGTATTGCCCGACGAGAGCGGTAGCGATTTCCTGCAACGCCTGCGCATTCAGCTGACGCAGCTAGGTGACGCGGAACTACCGACCACAGTGCAATTGCCCTTTGCCGGCGGCGTGATCGGCTACTTGAGCTATGACTTCGGCCGACACCTCGAAACCTTGCCGTCCCACGCCAAGGACGACCTGCAACTGCCCGACGCGCGTTTCGGCGTGTACGACTGGGCGCTGGTCAGCGATCACCAGGCCGGCACCAGCCAATTGGTCTTCCACCCCCATTGTGGCGAAGACGAACGCCAGCGCCTGATCGCGCTGTTCAGCCAGCCGACTGCGGCATCCGTTGGCGTCTTCAGCCTCGAAGGACCGATGACCCCCGACCTCAGCGCCGAAGCCTACCGACAGGCCTTCGAGCGCATCCAGGCGTATATCCAGGCCGGCGACTGCTATCAGGTCAACTTTGCCCAACGCTTTCGCGCGCCCTGCCAGGGCGACGCCTGGGCCGCTTACCAAGCGCTGCGGGCGGCGTGCCCAACACCATTTTCCGGCTTCCAGAGCCTGCCCGATGGCGGCGCCGTGCTGAGCCTGTCCCCCGAACGCTTCGTCAAGGTCAGCGAAGGCCAGGTGGAAACCCGGCCGATCAAGGGCACCCGGCCCCGCGGCACAACACCCAGCGAAGACGCGGCCCACGCCGCCGAGCTGCTGGCCAGCCCCAAGGACCGGGCGGAAAACCTGATGATTGTCGACCTGCTGCGCAACGACCTGGGCCGCACCTGCCGCATCGGCTCGGTGCGGGTGCCGGAGCTGTTCAGCCTGGAAAGCTACCCGAACGTGCATCACTTGGTCAGCAGCGTGACCGGCGAACTGGCTGTGGATAAGGACGCCTTGGACTTGATCGCCGGCAGCTTTCCCGGCGGCTCGATCACCGGCGCGCCAAAAATCCGCGCCATGCAAATCATCGACGAACTCGAACCGACCCGACGCGGCCTGTATTGCGGCTCGTTGCTGTACCTGGACGTGCGCGGGGAAATGGACAGCTCCATCGCCATCCGCAGTTTGCTGGTCAAGGATGGACAGGTGTGCTGCTGGGGCGGCGGCGGGATTGTCGCGGACTCGGACCGGGAGGCCGAATACCAGGAGTCGATTACCAAGGTCAGGGTCTTGCTGGAAACCTTGCAGAACCTCTAACCCTATCGCGAACTACACACAAACCCTTGTGGGAGCAAGCTCGCTCCCACAGGTTTTTTACTTACAGGCTGAGATTGCGGTTCGAAGCCTTGAGGAATTCCTGCTTCAACTCGGCAAAGCTATGCACCGCCGGGAATTGCGGGAATTCACGAATCACGTTTTCAGGCGCATGGAACAGAATCCCGGCGTCGGCCTCACCCAGCATCGTGGTGTCGTTGTAGGAATCCCCCGCCGCAACCACGCGGTAGTACAGGCTCTTGAAAGCCAGGACCGACTGGCGCTTGGGATCTTTCTGACGCAACTGGTAGCCGGTCACCCGCCCGCTGTCATCGGTAATCAAGCGATGGCAGAGCAATGTCGGGAAGCCCAACTGGCGCATCAACGGCTGGGAAAACTCATAGAACGTGTCGGACAGAATCACCACCTGGAAGCGCTCGCGCAGCCAGTCGACGAACTCGATGGCGCCGTCCAGCGGCTGGAGGGTGGCAATGACTTCCTGGATGTCGGAAAGCTTGAGGCCGTGCTCATCGAGGATGCGCAACCGTTGCTTCATCAGCACGTCGTAGTCGGGAATGTCCCGAGTGGTTGCCCTGAGGGAGTCAATCCCG
Organism: Pseudomonas sp. 3JA; assembly: GCF_036961705.1. Classification (NCBI taxonomy): domain Bacteria; kingdom Pseudomonadati; phylum Pseudomonadota; class Gammaproteobacteria; order Pseudomonadales; family Pseudomonadaceae; genus Pseudomonas; species Pseudomonas sp. 3JA. Next base: position 79,045 of record NZ_JBAMDJ010000022.1, on the reverse strand, counting down.
GTTTTTTCAGCGAAGGCGATCCAGATCTCCGGGACCAGCACACCTTCCAGGTCGAGACAGGCAATTTCCACAAGACACTCCCATTTTTTCTGATGTTTATCGGTTGAGCGAACAAAAGGCTTGCCGACTCTAGCCATTCCCCGGTGGCTGCGCAACGCACAGGAGCGCGCCAGCCACGACAGCTTTTGTTACCATCAGCCCTATATAGAGCGCCCAGCGCCACCGACCTGTAGGAAACCGCCCTGATGAGCCCATCGTTCGACGTCGTGGAACTCGCCACGACCTATGCCAACAAGTCCCCCCAGGACATCCTCAAGCTGGCCTTCGCCGAGTTCGGCGACGACCTGTGGATATCGTTCAGCGGCGCCGAAGACGTGGTGCTGGTGGACATGGCCTGGAAACTGAACAAGAACGTCAAGGTGTTCAGCCTCGACACCGGCCGCCTGCACCCGGAAACCTATCGTTTCATCGATCAGGTGCGCGAGCACTACAAGATCGACATCGAGCTGGTTTCGCCGGACTACACGAAACTTGAACCCTTCGTGAAGGAAAAAGGCCTGTTCAGCTTCTACAAGGACGGTCACGGCGAGTGCTGCGGCATCCGCAAGATCGAGCCCCTGCGACGCAAACTGACCGATGTCCGCGCCTGGGCCACCGGCCAGCGCCGTGACCAGAGCCCCGGCACCCGCAGCCAGGTGGCGGTGTTGGAAATCGACACGGCGTTTTCCACCCCGGAGCGCACCCTGTACAAGTTCAACCCCCTGTCGCAGATGACCAGCGAAGAAGTCTGGGGCTACATCCGCATGCTCGAGCTGCCTTACAACAGCCTGCATGAACGCGGCTTCATCAGCATCGGCTGCGAACCCTGCACCCGCCCGGTGCTGCCAAACCAGCACGAGCGCGAAGGCCGTTGGTGGTGGGAAGAAGCCACGCAGAAAGAATGCGGGCTGCACGCCGGGAACATCATCGCCAAATCCAAGACCGTCTAAGCGTCCGCCGCCCCCTGTACACAAAAATGTCACTACAAGTGGCATTTTTGTGTGCACTTATTACGTTAATGCCCCCAAAAGTTACACACCTTCCCGCCTCGTCAGCCGTTCCAACCCCACTGACGTTCGCCAAAAAATAAATACCTGTTTAAACGGTCAATTTTAAATTTAGGTATTTCAGTCAGTTATTCAAAGATCATAACGAAACGAAATTAGCGCTTCTGCGGATAGATCCGTAAGTGGCATAGATCTGGCTTGATCTTACACGTGTTTTGTATACAACTTACCTAAAACATACACACACTTTAGATCCGCAAGCCTGAAGCGCCCTATCCCGTACAGGCTGCAGATGCCCCGTAATCAATGATGCTCGCCCGCCGCGACGAAGATTTGTCGAGCCCCGCGCTCACGCACAGTCATCGCTGCGCCGAGAATCAGGAGCCTGCCGGAATGCGTACAAGTCTCTCCAATAACATCGCGCTGGATCTGCCCTCCACCACCACGGCCCTCGACGACACAACTGCCACGTCCCCGGCCCTGAGCCCGAGGCTGCACAACAAAGACCTGGCGCCGACCAAGGCCGAGGGTCGACGCTGGGGTCGCTACAGCATCTTTGCCCTGTGGACCAATGACGTGCATAACATCGCCAACTACTCCTTCGCCATCGGTCTCTATGCCCTGGGCCTGGGTGGCTGGCAGATCTTGCTGTCCCTCGGGATAGGCGCGGCGCTGGTGTATGGCTTCATGAACCTGTCCGGCTACATGGGCCAGAAAACCGGGGTGCCGTTCCCGGTGATCAGCCGGATCAGCTTCGGGATCCATGGCGCGCAGATTCCGGCCTTGATCAGGGCGGTCATCGCCATTGCCTGGTTTGGGATCCAGACCTACCTGGCGTCGGTGGTGTTCCGCGTGTTGCTGGTGGCGATCCACCCAGGCTTCGCCGACTACGACCGCGACTCGGTCCTCGGCCTGTCGAGCCTGGGTTGGGTGTGTTTCGTGGCGATCTGGTTCGTGCAACTGGTGATCCTGGCCTACGGCATGGAGACGGTGCGCCGGTATGAAGGTTTCGCCGGCCCGGTGATCCTGGTGACCGTCGCGGCCCTGGCCGGTTGGATGTATACCCAGGCTGGCGCCACCATTGCCTGGTCGATCCGCGAGCCGCTGACCGGTGGTGAAATGTGGCGCAATATCTTTGCCGGTGGGGCGCTGTGGCTGTCGATCTACGGCACCTTGATTCTCAATTTCTGCGACTTCGCCCGCTCCTCGCCGTGCCGCCGGACCATCATCGTCGGTAATTTCTGGGGCTTGCCGGTGAACATCCTGGTGTTTGCCGGGATTACCATCCTGCTCTGCGGTGCGCAGTTCCAGATCAATGGACAAATCATTGAAAGCCCGACCCAGGTCATTGCCTCGATCCCCAACACCTTCTTCCTCGTGTTGGGCTGCCTGGCCTTCCTGATCGTCACCGTGGCGGTGAACATCATGGCCAACTTCGTCGCCCCGGCGTTCGTGCTCAGCAACCTGGCGCCCAAGTACCTGACCTTCCGCCGCGCCGGGTTGATCAGCGCCGCCATTGCCGTGCTGATCTTGCCGTGGAACCTCTACAACAGCCCCCTGGTGATCGTGTATTTCCTCTCCGGCCTCGGTGCCCTGCTCGGGCCGCTGTACGGGGTGATCATGGTCGACTACTGGCTGCTGCGAAAAGGCCGCATCAACGTGCCGCAACTGTACAGCGAGGACCCAAACGGTGCGTATTTCTACAGCAACGGGGTCAACCTGCGCGCGGTGGCGGCGTTCATTCCGGCGGCGCTGATCGCGATTATCCTGGCGTTGGTGCCTGGTTTTGACAGCGTTTCGCCATTTTCCTGGCTGATTGGCGCTTCGATTGCAGGGCTGCTGTACCTGATCATTGCCAAGCGCCAACCGAATTACGAGGACGTCAGCGGTGAATCCATCGCTGTGGATAACGTTCATCATTGATCCCTCAAACGGCCCGGCCGGTACGGGTCGCTTACTTTCATGCATCAAGGAGGACAGTTCATGCGAATTCTCGTGGTCAACGTCAACACCACCGAATCCATCACCCAGGCCATCGCCCGCCAGGCCCAGGCCGTGGCCGCGCCGGGCACCGAAATCGTCGGGCTCACGCCGCATTTCGGTGCCGATTCCATCGAGGGCAATTTTGAAAGCTACCTGGCGGCCATTGCGGTGATGGACCGGGTGATGTCCTATGACCAGCCGTTCGACGCGGTGATCCAGGCTGGCTACGGCGAGCATGGCCGCGAAGGTCTGCAAGAACTGCTGAACGTGCCTGTGGTGGACATCACCGATGCCGGCGCCAGTACCGCCATGTTCCTCGGCCACGCTTATTCGGTGGTCACCACCCTGGACCGTACCGTGCCGCTGATCGAAGACCGGCTCAAGCTGTCCGGCCTGTTCGACCGCTGCGCCTCGGTACGGGCCAGTGGTTTGGCGGTGCTGGAGCTGGAGCAGGACCCGCAACGGGCGATTGACGCCATCGTGCAACAGGCGGAACTGGCAGTGAGCCAGGACAAGGCCGAAGTGATCTGCCTGGGCTGCGGCGGCATGGCCGGGCTCGACGAGCAGATCCGCCAGCGTACCGGCGTGCCGGTGGTCGATGGCGTGACGGCGGCGGTGACCATTGCTGAATCGCTGGTGCGGCTGGGGTTGTCGACGTCGAAAGTGCGCACCTACGCGACGCCTCGGCCCAAGACCATCATTGGCTGGCCGGGGCGGTTTGGGCGGTGAGTTCACGGCTTTAGACTTTCGCCTGGGCGGCATCGGAACCATAAGCGGCCATGACAGGAAAAACGGCTATACACTCCAACCTGTCCCCCAAAAAAACGGCAAATCAAAATCTCCGGAACGATTGCCATCCCCCCGCTTCGAACTCATACATCCATCACCCATTGCGAGGTGTACCATGACGCCGCAAACGCAAGACAAGGACGAGAACGACTCCTCGGGCACGCCTGTCGTCAATGACCCGGGCAATGAAGACCCCGGGTCCCTGATGGATGACGCCCAGGTTCCCTTGATCGAGGAGGATGAAACCCCGGAATACCCGCTGCCTTCGCCCACCAACTCCCTGAGTCGCGACCAACGTCCGCCCGATGACGATGCGGGCGTCGAGCAGGTACCCAGCGACGATGAGGATGTCGAAGCGACCCCGGATGACCCGGACATCGCCGGTGACGATGCCTCTGGCAAGCCGAGCTGATCGCGGGCCCGTCTGTCGATTCAGTGGCACCATCGTCCCGCCACGCGTGCCACACATCAGGTAAGGATCTTGAAAAGGAGACTCACCATGATGAAGTCCAACATGACAGCGCTGACACTCGCCGGGATTCTTTCGCTCAGTTCACTGGCTGCCTTGGCAGAATCTTCGGGCGGCACGCCCCCCGTGGACAAGGGCGGGATGCCACCCTCCTCAGAAATGGAGGCCGGCTCCAGTTCCGGTGCCAACGGTAACGCCTTGCCCCCGGGCTCCGTGAGCGGCGGGAACGGCGGCGATGCCAACGGCAGCAGCACTAGCCCCGGTACGGGTAGCGGTTCGATGAGTGGAGGCAGCACGATGGGCGGTGCCGACGCCGGCGGTGGGACCAACGGAGGAACCGGTACCAGCGACAGCGGTGGCAGCTCGGGCGGCAGCAGCTCGGGGTCGGGCGGCTCCGGCAGCTCGGGACAATAACCATCCCTTCACACCCATCCGCTTTCTGTAGCGAGGGAGCTTGCTCCCGCTGGGTTGCGAAGCAGCCCCCACGATCCTACGGTTGCCGCGCACCCGAGCGGGAGCAAGCTCCCTCGCCACGAACCCCATCCATGGATTTCCCATTGCCGGTTCCAAGCCCCCTTCGTTATCCTGCTGAATCCTTTAAGGCGAACACGCTGCCCTGGCCGCACCTGAGCCATCCCTGGAATGTTGTGTTGATAACGGATCAGATGCGATGAATACACCGCTGAAAGAGTTTGGCCCGATCAAAGCTGTGATTTTCGACATGGATGGGTTGTTGCTGGACACCGAGGGGATCTACACCGAGGTCACGTCCATCATCGCCGAGCGCTACGGGCGCACGTTCGATTGGAGCGTCAAGCAGAACATCATCGGGCGTGGGGCCACGGACCTGGCCAATTACGTCGTCCAGGCGCTGGAGTTGCCGATCACCCCCGAAGAGTTCCTGGTCATCCGCGAGCCCTTGATGCGCGAGCGCTTTCCTCACGCCCTGGGGATGCCCGGTGCGGAGGAGCTGGTGCGGCATTTGAAAGCCCACAACGTTCCGATTGCGGTGGGCACCAGTTCGTCGAGCCCTACGTTCGCACTGAAAACCACCTTGCACCGGGACTGGTTCGCACTGTTCGACTTCATCGTGACGGCGGACGACCCCGAGGTCGGCGCGGCGAAACCGGCACCGGATATCTTCCTCACCGCCGCCCGGCGCCTGGGTGTCGATCCGCGCGATTGCCTGGTGTTCGAGGATTCGCCGTTCGGCGTGACGGCCGCGAAAGCCGCCGGCATGACCGCCATTGCCATTCCGGATTCGGCCATGGCGGATGAAAAATACGCCCACGCCGACGGGATCATCCGCTCCTTGAAAATGTTCCAGCCCAGCCTTTGCGGTCTGCCGGAGTTAGAGTGGGCCTGACACTGGCGCGCTACACAGCAAAATGCCGGTCATGGTTAAAGCCATGACCGGCTTTTTTTCATGCCTGGATCAGGCGCCGAAACCACCGTCGATGGTCAGGCTGGCACCGGTGATATAACCGGCTTCCGGCCCTGCCAGGTAGGCGACGAAGCTGGCGATTTCATCGACGTTGCCATAGCGCCCGACAGCCATCAGCGACAGCAGGCTGGAGGCGAAGTCGCTGTCGGCCGGGTTCATGTCAGTGTCCACCGGGCCGGGCTGCACGTTGTTGACGGTGATGCCGCGTGGGCCGAGGTCACGGGCCAGGCCTTTGGTCAGGCCCACCAGCGCGGCTTTGCTCATGGCGTAAGGCCCGCCGCCAGCGAAGGGCATGCGGTCGGCGTTGGTGCTGCCGATGTTGATGACACGGCCACCTTCGCCCATGTGCCGCGCTGCCGCCTGGGTGGCGACAAACACGCTGCGCACGTTGACGGCCAGGGTCTGGTCGAAATCTTCGAGTTTGAATTCATCCAGCGGCCCCATGGCCAGCACACCCGCGTTATTGACCAGGATATCCAGCCGTCCAAAAGCTTCGACGGTGGCGGCGACGGCGTTACGAACGGCGTCGGCGTCGGCGCTGTCCGCCTTGATTGCCAAGGCCTTGCCGCCCGCTGCGATGATGCTGTTCTGCAGTTCTTCTGATTTTGCGCCAGAGCTGACGTAGGTGAAGGCCACGGCGGCGCCTTCCGCGGCAAGGCGCTTGACGATGGCGGCGCCGATGCCGCGAGAACCGCCCTGGATCAAGGCGACTTTACCGTTCAGTGCTTGGATATTCATGATGTTCTCCAAAAAGTGCCGAGGCGAGGTGCCGCGGTGATGGAGCGAGTATCAAGAAGGTGCCGTGGGCTGTGTAGACCGTCATTGCTATAGTCTGTCTAAACCAAAAGTTTAGAGTGAGGCTCATGGAGACCTTCAACAGTATCGAATGCTTCGTGCGCAGCGCGGAAGTCGGCAGCTTTGCCGAGGCGGCGCGACGTCTGAGCGTGACCCCGGCCGCGGTGGGTAAAAGCGTCGCCAAGCTGGAGGCGCGAATGGGCGTACGCCTCTTTCAGCGCAGCACCCGCAGCTTGAGGCTGACCGAAGCCGGCCAGTTGTTCTTGAGGGAGGTCGGCAGCAGCTTCAACACCATCCAGAACGCCGTTGCCAACCTGGCCAGCGCCGGTGGGCAACCGGCGGGAACACTGAAGGTGAGCATGGGCACGGCGTTCGGTCGATTGTATGTCGTGCCGCTGCTGGGGGAATTTCTGCGACGTTATCCGGCGATCAACCCGGACTGGCATTTCGATAACCGCCAGGTAGACCTGATTGGCCAGGGGTTCGATGCCGCCATCGGCGGTGGTTTCGAGCTGCCCCAGGGGGTGGTGGCGCGCAAATTGACGGTGGCTCATCGGGTGCTGGTTGCATCCACGGACTACCTGAACACTCACGTTGCATTAGTGGAGCCGGAAGATCTGGCGCAGCACCAGGGCATCCTGATTCGCTCGCCACAAACCGGTCGCGTGCGCTCCTGGCAACTGACCAGCCGAACCCAGCAACACAGCCCGCTCATGCTCAAGACCCGCATGACCATGAGCGATTCAGAAGCCGACTGCGCGGCCGCGGCCCAAGGGCTGGGCATCGGGCTGGTGAGTATGCCGGTGGCCGTGCCTTACCTGGAGTCCGGCGCACTGCAACGGGTGCTGCCGGACTGGTACGTCGACGATGGCAACATCTCCATCTACTACGCCGAACACAAGCTGTTGCCAGGCAAGACCCGGGCGTTCGTGGATTTCATCATTGAGCAGTTTGCCGAGCAGGGGTTGGCGCGGCGGTTTAGCGCGGTTTGAGCTGGGCTTTGGATCGAGTTGGCCTCAATCGCGAGCAAGTGATCTCGACGTCCCTTCAACCCAAAAAAGCGCAAAAAAACGGCGCTTCCCATCCCTGAAAGAAGCGCCGTTTTTTCCAAGCGAACAGCAATCACGGCACAAGGCCAGGTCTCTTCATCCAAGCATCCGCTTAACGATGCTTTTTCTTGTGCTTGTACTTCTTGCCACTGGAATGACGGTCGTTGTCATTGGACAGGTTACTACCCAACGCGCCGCCCGCCGCGCCGCCGATGCCTGCACCGATGGTGGAGCCGGTGGAGCCGCCCAGACGGTTACCGACAATCGAACCACCGGCCGACCCCAAGCCACCGCCAATGGCCGCTTCGGTGCGGCTGCCCTTGCGAGCGCCCACCGCACTGCCAGCTGCGCCGCCAACGCCCGCGCCAATCGCGGCGCCGGTGCTGCCGCCCATCTGCTGGCCGACCACGTTGCCCAATACACCGCCCAGACCACCGCCGACCGCGGCAGTACCGTCGCCGGCAGCCATCGCGCCCTGGGCAACCACCAACCCCAGTACCAAGGTGGACAAAGTCAAACGCATGATAGAAACCTCAAAAATGCCGCATCGGGGAGAAATGGCCGGTGCGCGCGGGCGTGAGTTTACGCCAGACAGCGTCAGCCATGACGGTTGGACAACGAAACGGCGGTTTATTTTATGACAGGCAAAAAAAAGCCCGCTGGGGAAACGGGCAGGTACTGCTTTCTAACGGATGAGCTGAGAGTACGTACTTGCTTGTGAAAGAAACGTGAAAGAAAACGCCCGTTGAGAAAAGATGAAAAATATCTATGTAGAGGCCCCAGAAGCGGAACCCGGAGCGTCCCTGGCGATGTCCCACGCAGGCGCCTGAAAACTGTCAAAAAAAAGGGCTGCTATGCAGCCCGGCGGGAGCAAGCTCCCCTACCATGATCCACCGTCACTTTCTGACCGGGACCCTGGGCAAGAACTTGGCCTTTTCCCCTCGCTGCACTTTGGCCACCTTTGTCTTGATGGACTTGATCGGCTCGTCACCGAAGTCTGCATGATAGGCCGACTGGCCACACTGCAACCCTTCATTGATCGGATACGCGGCAGTGTTCTCCTCGCTGTACGGTGCTCCCATTGCCTTTCCCCTTTCATCGAGGCCCATACCGGCAACAACCGATTGCCTGAAAATATCGACCTTCACGACAATGAGACTAGTCGGTCATCAACAGACTGTTGATTCAACAAAGCCCTTGGCCGACGAATGGAACTCACTGTTTCAATAAGGAAACACTCATTCAGCCCCCAGTATCGTCCTGTTTAAAACCCGGGAAACCTGATCGGCCGAATAGGGTTTGGACAAGAATTCAAAGCCCTCATGGCCGCTGTGGGCCAACTCTTCGCTGTAACCAGAAGTCAGCACCACCGGCAAATCCGGGCGCCGCTGGCGCAGTTCCCTGGCCAGGGCAATGCCGCTGATCCCCGGCATCATTACGTCAGAAAATATCGCGTCGAATGCCATCGCATCCGGGCCGACCATTTCCAGCGCTTCTTCGGCGTTGGTCGCCCAGGCGGTCTCGTAGCCCAGGTCCTGAAGGATCTGGTTGGCAAAACGCCCCACCTCCAGGTTGTCTTCCACGATCAACACCCGACGCTTGCCCTTTTCCGGCAGCAGATGCGTGTGTTCTTCCCGGACAGGCTCATGGCTTTTTTCGGGCGCTACTTCCGGCAGGTACAAGGTGAACACCGTGCCCTCACCCACCACGGTCGAGACATCGACGTTGCCACCGGACTGCTTGGCAAAGCCAAACACCTGGGACAAGCCCAGCCCCGTGCCCTTGCCCACCTCCTTGGTCGTGAAGAAGGGTTCGAAGATGTGCTCGAGCACTGGCGAGTCAATACCGGTACCCGTGTCCGCCAGGGCAATGGCAGCAAAGGATTGCCCGGCCCCGGCATGACCACGGATCGGCGGCATGCCACCGCCGCAACTGAGCCGAAGCCACAACGTACCCTGGCCATTCATGGCATCCCGGGCATTGAGGGCTATGTTGATCAGCGCGGTCTCGAACTGGCTCAGATCCGCCCGGATGTAACAGGGCCGATCGCACAACTCGACGTGAACCTGGATCCGCGCCCCGGTGACGGTTTGCAGCATGTCCCCCAGGCTCTGCACTTGCTTGCCCACATCGATGACTTGCGGCTTCAACGGCTGGCGCCGAGCAAACGCGAGCAACTGGCTGGTCAACTTGGAGGCGCGCTCCACGGTTTCGGACACCGCCGTCATGTAGCGTTGCCGACGCTCCTCGGACAGGCTGGGTTTGCGCAGGAAGTCGACCGAAGAGCGAATGATGGTCAGCAGGTTGTTGAAGTCATGGGCCACGCCGCCGGTAAGCTGGCCGATGGCTTCAAGTTTTTGCGATTGACGCAGCGCCGCTTCGGTCTGTTTCAAGCGCGTGGTGCGCTCCTCGACCCGTTCTTCCAGCGTCGCGTTCAATTCGGCCAGGGCCGCCAGGCCTTCGCGCACGGCAGCGTCGGCACGGGCGCGCTCGATGTGGGCCCAGGATCGCTCGGTGACTTCCATCAGCAGCGCCAGGTCGTAGGATGACCAGACCCGCGGCGTTTTATCGTGGATCGCCATCAACGCGGTCAATCGGCCGCCCTTGATCAACGGCACGCAGATGGTGGCCGCGATGCCAATGGCCTGGAACGTCGCCGCTTCCTCCGGCGCCAGTTCCTTGAGGTTATCGTTGATCACCAGCGGCTTGCCGGCCCGCAGGTTAGTGACCGCCAGTCGGCCAAAATCAGCCAGTCGATAATGCCCAAGGATATGGGGCGAACCCACCCTGGCCCAATCACCACGAATGGTGAAGCCGTCTTCGTCCTCATCCATGTCTGCGTAAGCACAATTGGACAGGTTCAGGTGCGCCGCCAGGATCCGTGTGGTGGCTGCCATGATGCTCTGCGGGTCGGTGGCATTCGCGACGGCATTGCCAATGGCATCGAGCACCGCCAGCCGCTGGGTCATGAACACCGTGGAAGTGGTCTCGGTAACCGTATCCAGCATGCCCACGACCTTGCCGAACTGGTCACGGATGGGGCTGTAGCAGAATGTGAAATAAGCCTGCTCGGGACCGCCGCCGCGCTCGATGACCAAGGGGAAGTTCTCTATAAAGGTCGCTTGCCCATCGAAGGCCGCGCGCACGATCGGCCCGATATCGCTCCAGACCTCCCGCCACACCTCATCGAACCGCCGCCCCAGCGCCTCGGGCTTGCTGCCGAGGATCGGCAGGAACGCGTCGTTGTACAACGTGATCAGGTCCGGCCCCCACACGATGGCCTGGGGAAAATGCGAGGCAAGGCTCAGGGCCACGGTGGTCTTCAGTACATCAGGCCACTGCGAAGGCGGCCCGAGCGGCGTGTCCCCCCAGGGATGGCGCCGAACCCGTTCAGCCATTTCTCCAGAGCTCTGAAGCCAATCTGTCATTGCGTTCGATCCTTCTGAGACGCCAATACCAACGAGGGGGGAAACGCTTATGACCCCAAGCAGGGCCGTATTATCCCGCGCCGGATGGGAATGCGCGATTGGATTGTGGAACGTGTCGGGGGGCAAATGGGAGGTAATGGGCAGATACGGGCGGTGAGGCTACAGAAATATCCTACATATCGTTGGGATTTAGCCCGATGTAAGTGAGGGGCTTGCTCAGTTGTAAGACATACAGCTCAGATACTTACGGCTGCGGCAACGTCCTACACATGATTGGGAATCCCCTTCGCTATCAATCCCTTGCGTATTTTTTGCGGCGGCGACTATAGTCTTCGCGTCGCCCAGATGGCGACCGGGTTTGGCGACCCGCAGTGGGATGCAAAAGCGCTTGCTTTGTTGCAGGCGTTCTTGCATCTGTAGAGTTGTCGTTATGGCAGCTGTACGCGGGAGACCTTCGGGTCTGCCGGCTTCCACTCCGGTTCGCCAACCTGCGTACAGTTGCCACCTTTCGTTTGGCGACGATTAGGTGGTGAAACTTTTCCAGTGGAGCTTACTTATGAATCAATATATGGGCCTTACCAGCAACGCCGACGACCAACCCCTCTACGTCGACACCACCGCCCCGCTACACATCCTGCTCGACTCAGCCGCCTACCGAATCCGTGCCGCCACCCAATTCCTGGAGAATCTGGCGATGCGTGATGAACTGACCATCGATCCCGCAACCCTTCAGGACCTAGCACAACTGTGCTGCATCCCACTGCGTGATGGGTGCGACGTGATGGATGTGATTGCCCGAAGATTGGATGCGGCACCGGCAGGTTCCCCCCTATAAACCTGCCCGCCGACAACCTGTGGCGAGGGAGCTTGCTCCCGCTGGGCTGCGCAGCGGCCCCTTTCGTGAGCGCTGCGCACTCAAGCGGGAGCAAGCTCCCTCGCCACGAAAGAACAGCTCCATGCCGTGGTTTGGCTGTAGTGGAGGACTCCCCAATGATGCAAACCGCTACCGACAGTGTCGCAACTCAGGTCCGAAAGCTTGCTAAAGCCCACAATGTCACGGCTGAACTAGACGGTATGAGCCGTATGGCTGCAACCATCACTCGTCTGGCTGGAGACGTCGTCGAGCTGGATGGCATCGAACAGTTGCTCGTCAATCTCAAGAGAAAAGGCGTTCTGAGTAAGTCGGAGATCCTGACGCTCCAAGGCGAGTACCTTCAGGAGAAAAGACGCGCCAAGAAACGTAGCGCATGAGTTTTGATCCGTTCGGTGATTTCGAAACCGCTGGATATCTTCAAAACTCACTACGTCTTAAAGATCCTATTGAAGTAAAAGAATCTGAACATCTTTCCTTCGAGGCTAGTATCGAAGATGCTCTTGCCTGCTTGGCGAAAAAGAAACCCATTACCTTCCAGACTGTACTCGACGTTCACAAAATTCTATTTTCAGGTTTTTATCACTGGGCAGGAAAAGATCGAAACGAACTTGTCCCTCCCTTGGCCGTATTCAAAGGCTCGCATGATGAATCCGTGCCGCCACCCAATTCCTGGAGAATCTGGCGATGCGTGATGAACTGACCATCGATCCCGCAACCCTTCAGGACCTCGCACAACTGTGCTGCATCCCACTGCGTGATGGGTGAGACGTGATGGATGTGATCGCCCGAAGATTGGATGCGGCACCGGCAGGCTCCCCGCTATAAGCCTGCCCACCGACAACCTGTGGCGAGGGAGCTTGCTCCCGCTGGGCTGCGCAGCAGCCCCTTTTGTGAGCGCTGCGCACTCAAGCGGGAGCAAGCTCCCTCGCCACCGGTGCATCGTCGACCTGAACTACTCGACAATCCCGTTATAAACAACAGTCACAGCGCCCTCCTTCTTGACCATGAGCTTGTTCCCTTGCGCCATGGCCTCGACCAACTCAGAACAGCCGTCCACTTCACGCTTGCCATCCACGCGCTCGGCCTGGGTGTCGAAACTGAATACATAGGTCGACGCCGGGCAAGCATTGCCACCCTCCCCCGTGGAAACCACCAGCACATACTTGTTCGGACCAAACGTATAAGCCTTTTCAATCGTCACATAACCGGTGTACTCGGCCTGCTCGACGATGGATTCCATGACGTTCATCACACCCGCTCGCGATTGGTAATTCAGCGCAGTTGCCATCGCCTCAGTCTGCGTCGTGAAAGGTCCGGCACGCTCGGTATTGACGGGCAGCGGTTGATAGGCAACACCCGGAGGCGCGGGTGGTGCGGCTTGAGTCTTGGCGGTGGTTTTTGCAACAGGGCTTCGCTGGAGCTGAGGGCTGTCGCATTGGCCGTTTTTGCAGATGAAATCGCCCTGACAATCGATATCTTCCGAACACTGGTTCGTTTCTTCGAAGGTGCTCTGGTCGGCCTTGGCGTAGCCGACGACGGCCAGTGTCAGGAGGGTGCAGGCGAACAAATGCTTCATCAGTGAAGTCCTTTTCTTGGATGGTGGCTGGATGATAACTGCAAACCTACCGGGATTGTCTCTGGTCGCCGTCCTTTACCAATGTCGGGTGGTCCCACTTTGGTTTACAGACTAGCCTTCCAAATGCCCGCCCAAGGACGAACCATGGCTGACCACAAACAACTCCACCAAGACGGCTACGCCCTGCTCCGTCAAGCAATCCCGAACGAGTGGCTGGCCGACCTTCGTGCCGTGTTCGATGCAGGAGTGAAACCGTCGGACCAATGGCCAGTGCCCCGCGGCATGGACTGGCGCTATTCGATGCTGGACGATGACTCAAAGATTCAGGCCGTGTGTCGTCTACCCCAGCTACTGGCCGTGGCGGGGGAATTGATCGGCGAGCGGTTCTTCCTCTCTCAAGTGGAAGGCCGCGAGCCCCTTGCCGGTAACGGCCACCAACAATTGCACCGCGACTTGTCAGCCCAACGGCCAGGCGACATCGCCATCGCCCTGGCTTTCTTCGACGATTACGGCCCCGAAAACGGCGCGACACGGATCGTCCCCGGCAGCCACCGCCCCGAGCCGGATGCCCCGCCCTTCGACTTCAATGACGAGTCAGGCGCCATACAGCTTTCAGGCTCTGCCGGTGACATCCTGGTGTTCGATGTCGATCTGGTGCATGCGGGCAGCCTGAACGTGATCGGCGCACGCCGTCGTTCCATTCTGATCAGCTATTTCTCGGAGTCGCTCTATGCGTCACACTTGGAAACCGTGGCGCTGCGCAATATTCGTATGGACACCAGCGACCGATTCGCACCGTCGGGGGTTGCTTTCGGGGACTAGTTTCTCGGGTTGATGAAAGTCATGCGCAGCGGTTCGAATCTGAGCTTTAATGCCCGTGCTCATCGCCCCCCATTCGTCTAATCAAGGAAGAAACGACATTGAAAACAGCTTTCGGCGCCCTGTTGTTGGCCTGCCTGACAACGACCGCATTGGCTGACAAAAACCCCATCGGTTTCCAATCTTCCACCCTGCCGGATCCGCACAATGGCCGCGCATTGGAGATGGTCGTCTGGTACCCCAGCGCAACGACCGAAACCGCGCAACTGATCGCCGATAACGCGGTGTTTGTCGGCGCGTCTGCCGTGCGTAACGCGCCGCCAACGGCCGGCGAACATCCATTGGTGGTGCTCTCTCACGGATACAGGGGTAACTGGAGCAACCAGATCTGGCTGGCCAGTGCGTTGGCCCAGAAGGGTTACATCGTCGCAGCCGTCAACCATCCCGGCAGCACCACCCATGACCGCAGCCCCCAAGCGGCGGCGCAGTTATGGCTGCGGCCCGTAGATCTGCGTCGAGCCATCGATGCGGTCACGACCCAGCCTGAAAAATTTGGCCGGGTCGCCAATGGTCGAATTGCAGCCGTGGGCCATTCACTCGGCGGCTGGACGGCCCTGGAGATTGCCGGCGCTCGCTTCGACCCAGAGCGCTTCGCCCAAGACTGTAAAACCCACCCGCAGCTAGCCAGCTGCACCGTTTACGAACAGATGAACCCCGCCAGCACCGCTGAATCAAAGGCCGAACTGGCCGCCGCTTGGCGCGATAAACGCGTCACTGCGGTGGTGACATTGGACCTCGGCCTTTCACGGGGCCTGACCGATAAAAGCTTGGCCGCGCTGCCTGTCCCCGCTCTGGTGATCGCTGCCGGGGTACCGTCGCAAGAACTTCCCGCAGAGTTGGAATCTGCCAACCTGGCCAAGCGCCTGCCCCCAGCGTCTAGCCGTTACATCGAAATCAGCGATGCGAGCCATTTCAGCTTCATGTCGATGTGTAAACCCGGGGCGGAGGAAATGCTTGAGGAGGAAGTGCCGGGGGATGGGATCATTTGTCGGGATGGTGATGGCGGTCGTGCTCGGGAGGTGATTCAGCAGCAGGTCGCATCGCTGATAACGGAGTTTCTGGCGCAATCACCTGCAGACAAAAAAGGCAGTTTGTAACCGATCACCTGCGCAGTGTTCGAACTATCCTTTACGCCTCCACCCCAAACGGAATTCGCCAAGATGTACCTGCGCTCAAGCGTGTTGTGCCTGTGCCTTTTCAGCAGCCTGAGCCAGGCCGCTGTCAACTGTTCTGCCCTGGCGGAAAAGATCTCCGGAACGGTGCCTGAGTTTCATCCGTCAGTGCAAGGCAAGGTCATTGGCACCGGGCGCCTGCATTTTCACGAAGCGCCGGATGAAGCCTGTGCCAATAAGAAGATTTTCGTCATACCCGGCGACTCCCTCACCGTTTATTCCAGCCTTGAAGACGAATCATGGCTGGAAGTGAACTTCATCGCCAAGAGCGGCGACGACTATACCGGTTGGGTAAAGGCTGATCGGGTCGAGATTGGCGCACCTTACGGAGCGCCACCGGAAGGTGTCGAAGATGAACCGGCGGGTGATGCCCAATAAATACCTTTTTCATTTTTGAAGCGCAGGAGAAACGATGACGGGTTCGCCAGAAGAGAACGGTCTATTCACGGCCAGCACACACGGCGACCTAGACGTGGCTGATGTCACGGGTTTCGACGCCTGGGCTCGCGTCTGGGCGGAGCTTGGCGTCGTACGCGTGTCACGCGAGACATACGAAGAACTCATTCGACACTACTGCGAGCCGCACCGCGCCTACCACAACCTCCAGCATCTGAAGGAATGCCTTCAAGTGCGCCGATTCATCAACGCGGCCTGCCGGGCTTCCGCCGAAATCGACCTCGCGCTGTGGTTCCATGACGCGATCTACGACCCCCTTCGCAGCGACAACGAACTGCGCAGTGCGCAATGGTTGGACGACGTGGCACGTGACAGCGGCCTGGACGATGAAACGCGACACAGGCTTTACAACCTGATCATGGTGACGCGACACGACGGCGCCCCGGCATCGACAGACGAAGCGGTGTTGGTGGACACGGATCTGGCGATCCTTGGAGCGTCGTTCGAACGGTTCGAGGAATACGACCAACAAATTCGCCGCGAGTACCAATTTGTGCCCCTGCCGGTGTACCGCCAAAAACGGCGCCAGGTCCTTGAAGGCTTCCTGGCGCGCGAGCGCATCTATACGACTGCGGCGTACTTCGACGCATTCGAGCAACAGGCACGCGCAAATCTTGTACGCGCCATAGACCGTCTCGACTGAAGGCTGGATTCAAGCGGCGAAGGGATAACTTACTCCCCTGACTGCACGCTCTTCATCGCTTCGAGAAGCTGGCCCTCAAAGTACTCGCTCCCATCTCATTCCTGCTCTTTTATGCGGCGCTTTGCTTCTATAAGCATCTGCGTGACAGCGATGCCCTGATTCAAAAAAGTGACAACCATCAGGTCGGTCAAATTTGCTAAAGGGGTATCCCAGACCGCCCTGCAACGCTGCATCAGACCTGTAAGTGAATCCCCACACCACGGACCCAAAAAATTTGAGATTGTAAGATTCGAATTCATGGACCGACCCTCTGATAGAAATCGAAGGGTTGGTGATTTCGCATGACCAAAAGATAGCTAAAAAACGAGATCGGATGACTACTTTTGGCCGATTGAGAACCTTCGCGATAGGCAGCATACGGCCAACAGTGTTGAAAAAAATGGTAGCCCCCCCATTTAAGCTTCAAGCTCAACACATTGCCCCCGGAGCGTTCGAATGAAGCTTTATCACTACACAAGTGTGCCACTCGCAGAAGCCATCTTTTTCTCCAGTCTTCGTATTGGACAATATAAGACCGAAAAAGGGATGACGTTTCAGTGCGTGTGGCTCACCGAAAATCCTGCTCCAGAGGGGCATGGGCTTTTGACAGGGGAGCAGTTGACCACGGCTCAAGTTGAGCGCCTCCGCAACAGGGGAGAAGCCGTAGCCAATAATCATACTCACGACAAAACCCAGGTTCGCATTGAGTTGGATTCAAGCAACCTGAGCAGTTTTTCCATCGATGCTGAGAGCCGGCCGCACGGGCTTATCCGCTACGTGGAATTGAGCGAAATGGTTGGTGACCAGGATTTGTACAGGAAATACATGGGGCTTTCCTGTTATTGCGATATGGCCACGGTCACCGATGAGCAATTGGTTTATCTGATGAAAAACCAGCCCACACAGGAAGAAGGCTGGTGGCTCTATTTTGGGGAGATATCTTCCGAGCTTTTCAGCGGCGTGTCGTTCATGCAAAGTGATATCGCGACACCCTATTCGTTTGAAAGCCATGGACGAAGCGTGGTGGATACGTATGGACTTCACATTGCTTCGGAACCAGCCCTCGCAGACCTGCACCAGATTCTCCCCCGCCTTGGTCGATTTGATACTCCCAAGGCATTAGCGTTTTGCAGGGAGCACGACAGCAAGCCCAGCATTAACTTCCAATGGGATAAGTCCATCTGGGATATCTCTCTCGACGGGCAGTACACTACGAATTTGATATTCGGAGAACTGCCGGAAAATATCAGTCTGGTCATTGACTGGATGTCGAGTAATGACGGGCAGCTACAGGCTCTATGGTTAGCTGCGGTTGAATCTTACAATCGTTTCTATCCCGACAAGCCCCGAGCTTGATCACTCTGAGGGCTTGAGCCCCTTGTTGCTGCACCTTTGTGCTTGAGCGGCTGATAGCGCATACGGCCACTAGCAGAGTCACCTCTGAAAGATGCATTGCCAGATGGCCGCTTCTGGCCGATTCTGTTGAAAAAGTCCGCTTCGGTTTCCAAGGTAGAAAAGTAAGTGCTTGAGATTGAAATCTTTACATTGAACAGAGGATTCCGGGCTAAGATTTCGCATAGCAGCGCGCAAAAAAGGCGTTTTCAGCGGGCAGTAAGCGGGCAGTCTGGAAAGACCGACTTTTTCAACAAAATCGGCCGAAAGCGGTCAGCCATGACCGCCTACTTTCGATCCAAAAGGGACCTACTGTATACACCCATAAAAGCGAAATTCACCCACCACTCAACCTTCAAATCAACCGATCCACAACCCTCGCATTCCACAATTCCCGATACCGCTCCCGCCAGCCCGGACTCCCCTTATCCAACCACTCCAACGTCGCCTCAATACTCTCAGGGCTGATCATGAAGTGATTGATATGCTCCTCGATCCGCTCCTCCGATAAATGCAACGAATCCAGATAGCCATTGAAAGAATCCGCCAGCACCACGTACTCATCGCCCTGCTGGCGGCGCCCAGTCCAGGCAGGTAAGCCCGCCACCATCGCCGCCACATCCTGGCGCCCTTCCCGCAGGTCCAGCAGCAAGATACTCGCGCCGCCGTCGCGACCGATCGGCAGCAATCCCGTTGCAGGGAAGCCGGGCTGCGCACGCAGTTGCTCCAGTTCGAAGGGGTTGGATTCATACTCTTTGTCCGGGTCCAGCCCGTACAGTGAAAAACTCAGTAGCTCCTCGTCGCCATTGGCCAGGGTCGCCAGCACATCGTATTCCACGTAGGCGCCGTTGCAGGTCTTGAGGAATTGGCGATAGTCGTCCGGCAAGCGGGCACCCAGGCGGGTTTCCAGTTGTGCGATGGCGCGGTCGGTGGCGCCTTCACGGGTGTCTTCGAGGATGAGTCCGCGGTAGTCAGTCATTGTTGTCTCGAAAAGGTATTGGGGCCCTAGAGGTCTTGAAACACACCGCGTCGCACAATCAGTCCGACGCATCGATAACAAGCGGCAAGTGCTGCGCTCACTCGCTGGCCAGATGTCTCTCGATCAGCCTCGCGGCCTCATCTGCGTGAGTAAAGCCCAGGCTGTGATCGGCGCCAGGGAAAACGTGCAGTTCAGCGCGGGGCAACAGTTGGGCAAGGTACTGGCCGACGCGAACGGGGCTGATCGGATCAGCGTCGCCCCAGAGCAGCAGGACCGGCATGCGCAACTCGACCAAGCGGGATGTGAGGTCGGTGCGGTCGTCGAGGAACCAACTCGGCAGTGTCGAGTTGGCCGCCGCAAAATCCGGGCGCCAGTCGTGCGCGCCCAGCGCCGACATGTCCACCCCGCCCGAGGTGACGGTCAGCACCAGGTGGGTGATCAGCTCTGGGCGTTCAAGTGCTGCGAGCACCGCGACGATACCGCCCATGGATTGCGCCACAAGCGCTGTGGGTTGGTCGATCTCGGCCAGCACACGCGCCACCAGGTCATTCATGCCGGTCACGCCAGGCATGGGCGGTGTGTCTCCAAAGCCGGGCCAGCCGATATGAACTGGCTGCGCCAGGTGGGCCAAGCGCTCAGCCACTGGATGCCAGAATTGGGTGTTGCCTGAGGCGCCGGGCAAGAAGATGAGTTTGGCGGGGGATGCGGTCACGGGTTCGTCCTTGAAAATGGGATTGAAAGAGTCAGCAGGAGGCCAAAGGGATACCAGCAGGTTCAATGACCGGCTCCAGCCTCACACCACACTCGCCCGATGCAGGCTGCTCATATGCCCAACGCCCGCCGCCTTCAAACGACTCACCAGATCCTCCCGCGCCGCTCGCCCTCCCGAACGCACGTATTCCAGCTCCGCCGCCGTAATCAATACCACCGGCACCAATCTGACCGGAGACAAGGGCATGTCATCCAGTTGGGTAGGAAAATCCGGTGCCGGGGCGCCGAGCAGAACGCCGGTGGAGTCGTCATCGGTCACGAAGAGCTTGGGCAGTTGATCGCTCATGTGATGGGATTGGCTCAGCCCGGGAAGCTCAAGGGATAGCGCCCCGTGCTGGTCGAGTTGATGGGTGATGCCGCCCGCGTCGGCCACCGTTTTGGCAACATGCTCCAACAACTCGAATGCCCAGCTGCGTTTGAACGGATCGACCTCTCCCACGGGGCCATAGGCGTGCTCGGGGATATTCGCGGTTTCAACGAACAATTCCATCTCGAAACCGTTGCCCATTCCTTCCGTATCATCGAATGGATCGGACAGGCCTTCAGTGGCGAGGATGATCGTGTCGCCACGGCGCACCACGCGGTAGGCCTGGCGGGTCGAAGGCCAGTACGGGCCGCCGGAAAAGGTCGGGCTGATCAAGTAGGCAAGGACATCCCGCTCGACCGTGCCGACAGCGCTCCAATGACGATCCAGGCACGCTGCGCCAGCTTCCCGGACGGCCAGATTGGCGGCCTCAGCCGCGGTCAGGTCGCCAAGCTCCTGGGGTTGCGATGCAGGCTGGTCGTCTTGGGTTTCAGGCGCTTTCGATGAGCCGAAGAGCTTCTTGAAAAAATTCATGGGCGTTCCTTGCTGGTTTTTCGCTGAGCCTCATCTGTGTCAGCACTCGCTGATCCAAGGGCAGGCGTTGGGCGCATTGTGGCGTGTTGGCGTTGATATGAAAACGCGGGCAGGTACTTGCGGGCAGTTTCAACGAAAGGCGTGACAATCAGGCTATACACCGTCAGGTAACGCGCGTGGTCCTGTTCTCCGGTGCCGAAACGCAAGTGCTCGGGCTGCGAGCGGGTGACATAGAGCGTGCCGAACATCCAGTCCCACAGCGACAGGTTGACGCCGAAATTGCGATTGAAATGGCGCGGTGCATCGCTGTGGTGGATCTGGTGCTGGGCCGGACTGTTCAGCACATGTTCCAGCACCGGGCCAAAGGACAACCAGACATGGGTGTGGCGCAAGTTGGCCGCCAGGCTATTGAAGATGAACACCAGGTACGTCACACCGAACAACGTGTAGCGGCTGATCTCACCACCACAGACATACCAGAAGCCGCCCGCGAAGAGGCCCATGCAGGCGGTGATGCCGAGCTTCTCGACGATCTTTTCCACAAAATGCACCCGACTGGCCGTAGCCGGCACTAGCACTGGCGCCGAGTGATGCACCTTGTGAAACGCCCAGAGCCAGCGCGAATGAAACGCCCGGTGCGCCCAGTAGTGGACGAAATCCTTCACCAGGAACACCCCCAGCCCATAGAACAAGGCGAGCGAAAGGTTCTCCCCCAGACGCGGACGCGCGCCCCAGAGGTTGCTGAAAAAAGCCAGGTAATCCCCGGAGCGCAGGATGTACGGATCGACCAGATGAACAATGGGCAACACCAGGGCAATCTTGAGAATCGCCCGGACGAAGTAGTAGCGATAGTCCAGCAGTGCCGAACGGTGCAGATGCACCTGGTTGCCGCCAATGAATTGCCAGAACGAACGGGCGTCAGTCAGGCCGCGGTGTTTTCTGAAACGGAACAGGCCATAGGCGACACCGTAGGAGGCGCAGAGAAACAGGACCCCGAGGCGGCCGTTCAGGTTGAAAATGCCGAGGAACTGCTGGGTGACGGGTTCGATTACCCATGCGCCCAGGTGTTGATAGACAAGGGAAAACGCATCCACGAACGGCCGCTCTCTGTCGAAGGAACGGCATTGTAAATCAGTCGCGTTGGGATGGGCTTGGGTTTTCAGGCATTTTCTGGGAGACCGCTCAAAAGAATCCAGGGGCGGCCCGATCTAACACGACGCATATGGATGAGTGCGGTTCTACGATTATCTGGAGAAACTCGCTCTTCGACAGCAAAGGGCAAAAAGCCCAGCTTTGGATAAAGCAGCAAGCCCGCCGTATTTTCATTGAAACACGATACCTGCACCTCAGTGGCGTCATAGCGGTCGAACGCCAGGGCCGTCATCGTTTCCACAAGAAAACTGGCAACGCCTTTACCTCGCGCCTCTTGGGCAACGATGACATTGCCGATACAGCAAACCCCATCTTTTTCGGCCCGATAGAAGTTAGCAAAACCAACGACACGGTTCCCAGCCTCGATGACCGTCGAATCGAATCGTTGGGCGATAGCCTCAGCCAACTGAGCCTCAGTCAGAGGGTATTGGGCTTTCGGGAACATATGGAACAGTTCCCGAGCGTCCTGTGCAAAGTTACAGAGGGTCTTGATGTCATCAGCCATCACTGGCCTGCTTTGCAATATCATTGGGCGTCCTTGAGATCTATGTACTGGGTGCCTTGGCTCACCTGATTTTGCTCAAACATCTGTCGGGGCGCCAGGACCGGACCGATTCCAAAAGGATGAATATGACATTGACGGTCGAACGTTTGGTCAGGATAGCAATGGCCAATCCAATCAACGCGCAAATCACCTCGCGCTTGCCTTCACTCGGGTTGAATCAATGCATGCTCACCGCTGGCTGCCTGTTCCAAGCCGTCTGGAATCATCAGTCACAACGGCCACCGGCCTGGGGCGTGAAGGATTACGACGTTTTTTACTTCGACCCTGATGTGTCTTGGGAAACCGAGAACGAAGTCATCAACGCCGCCCAGCGTGTCTTCCAGGACCTCGACGTCAACATCGAGATCAAGAACCAGGCTCGCGTCCATCTTTGGTACGGTCAGCGGTTTGGCAAGCCTTATCCTCAACTTCAGTCGGCCAGGGATGGCATTGATCGTTACTTGGTTGCCGGTACGTGTATTGGACTGGACGTTGAGACCGGTGAGGTCTATGCGCCCTATGGCCTGGACGACGTCGAGCAAGGTGTTCTTCGTATCAATCCAAAGAACCCCAAGCCCGATTTGTTCGCTGAGAAGGCGAAAAGTTATCAGGCTCGCTGGCCGTGGCTCAGGATTATGGAGAAATGATGCAAACCGCCATAATCCTGTGGCGAGGGAGCTTGCTCCCGCTGGGCGGCGAAGCCGCCCCAAAACGGTCTTCCAGACAAACGGCATCAACCGGTCTACGACGGCTACGCCGCCGAGCGGGAGCAAGCTCCCTCGCCACGGAACGTGTTGCAAATCCCTGCTCCAGGATTGAAACACCTACCGACTCAGCCCTGACTCATCATCCCCGAAAAACTCACCTCCACCGGCCCGATAAGAAAGACCGCGCCCACGCCGTCCCATTGAACCGTCACGCTCCCACCATCACATTCAACCTCAACGCGCGGGTCCAACAAACCACGACGAATCCCATTGACAACCGCGCCACACGAGCAAGATCCCGAACCCAGCGCAATACCCGCCCCGCGTTCCCAGATGCGCAAGCGAATATGCGTGCGATCAATGATCTGGACGAAATGAACGTTGGTCTTGAGTGGGAATAGCGCGTTGGTTTCAATGGCTGGGCCGATGGTCGCGATATCAACGGTTGCCAGATCATCGACAAAATAGGTGCAGTGCGGATTTCCCATGCTGCACGCGGCTGGAGCGCCGGCAAGTGGCAACACAGTGGTATCCAGCTCTTGGGCCAAAGGAACGTCCGACCAGTGGAAAAGCGGCACGCCATGTCGACGGAAATGTCGCCGGTTGGGGTACGCTCGCACGTCAGCAGGCCTCGGTTAGTGCGCAGGGCTACCGAAGCAACATTTGCTTCGCGCATCAGCATAGCCGCCGCACCCCGCGTCGCACTGCCACAAACGTCCAGCGCGGAGCCATCCGCGTTCCAGAACATCACGCGGGCATCGGCATCGTCGCAATCGAGCAACACCGCGAGTTGGTTGAAGCCCACACCCCGGTTCCGATCCCCCATTCGCTGGGCCATGGCACTCGTCACCGGGTTGGCCGAATGTCGCGAATCGACGATAACGAAATCATCGCCATTGGCATGCATCTTTTGAAAGTTCAGCGGCATGCAAACGCCCTGCTGGAGATGGAAATCGAATTACCGTCAGGGTCTTTGGCGTTGGCGAAAGAGTAACCGTCCGCCCTGTGCGTAGCGCCAAACCTCAGGCCTTGGGCCAGGCACTTGGCCTTGAAACCCTCGACGTCCTGAAGATCAAAGACAAGCTTTACCGTGACTTGCCCTGTTTTAACGGCCTTACCTGCCGGGTGAACCATCAGGATCGCGCCACCGTTTGCAGGGCTCAATTCGGTGACGCGGTCATCGGTTTTTCGTTGACTGGTAAAACCGAAATGACGCTCATAAAAATCGCAGGTCGCTTGAACGTCCCGGACATACAACATGATTCGATTGAGTGACGGCTGCATGGGTTCTTCCTTGATCATTATTAGTGTTGTGTCTGCTCATATGCCTTAGTCATCACCTCCCAGGTCTTCGCGTCGGCAGGAATCAGATGTTCGATACGCAATGAGCTCATGGTGATGTCGAGCGGCATGCCGAAGGTTGTGAACGTTGACATGAACTTCAGCTCACCGTGGGGAGAGTCGACTCGCGTCAGCAACAGCGGAGGCAGCTCGTTAACCAGTGCCGCAGAGCTGTGTGGGGCCGGCAGGCTCTTCAGAATCTCAGCCAACGCGGGATTACTCAAGGCTTCCCGAGACGCCCGTTGCCAGGCCACTAATCTTATTTCCTCGGCGTTACTCAAATGATCGCCCAAGCCACCGGGTTGCAGCAGTGTCACCAAGAGGTTGAGCCCATCAGGCGCATCTCTGGCAAGACCCACCAGATCGAACAGAACACCCGCGCTGGTGTTGGCTGCAAGGATGTCCCATTGGGCACCCAGAACAATCGCCGGAGCGGGGTTATTGGCGTGAAGTACATGATTAATGGCATCACGTACCACTTCCATTGACGACGACGTGAGCGGCGTCGTTTCGTAGCGAGGGGCATAACCACTGGCGATGAAGATGTCGTTGCATCGCTCCAAAGGTACATCCAGGGCAGTCAACAAGTTATGCAGAGTGCCAGGGCTTGGCTTGGCGCGCCCCGTCTCGATGCAACTAAGGTGACGCTGAGATAACCCTGTTATCAGTGCACAGTCCAACTGACTCAGCCCGGCCTGTTGGCGCAAGTGACGCAGTTGCGCACCGGCCGAGGTTGGTGGCGTTGTTCGAGAAAAAGGTCGACTGGTCATCCGTTGACTCTGGCATTGCGGGTGAGTGGCGTCCATGACCTCAGAGGTCATTGAAACCATGACGGTCAAATCACTAGCCTACCTCTATTGCCCCATGAACGAGTCCAAGGAGGTAAAGTGAAAAGACCCTACGTTGCACTTGTCGCGCTCCTGCTTTTTTCAATTTACACGGCGAGTACTGTGTTTCTCGCCGAGCAATCGCTCCTGGAATTCGGCGTCAGGCTCATGTCCAGCCCGGACACCGCGCAGGTAGTCATCGACCTTTATCTGCTCGCTAGCATGGCGTGCATCTGGATGTACCGGGACACACGTTCGAAAGGCAGGTCGCTCACCTCGTTGCTGCCTTACTTCCTGATCACGGCGATCTTCGTATCAATCGGTCCACTGTTGTACATCGTCGTTAACGGATTTGGACGTCAATCGCCAGTTCAGCCTCCACCTAGCTGAGCACCAGAAAAGATGCACTGGCTCGAACCACGCGCTCCTCTCCAGCGCTGATATAGGTATTGGCAAACACCAATCGACTACCGGTTTTTTGAATATCTACGGCAGCCTCCAACCAATCGCCGATCTTAGCGGAGCCAGCGAAATCAGTAGTCATCGTGGTCGTCACGAGCTTAAGAGGCGGATCTTTCGAGAACGCAGCGCTGTAGCCCAGCGCGATATCAGCCAGCGCCATGAACAATCCTCCGTGAGCGATTCCACGCGCATTGGTATGTTTCTCCTCCACCCGAATCCCAACGGTAAAACCTTCGGAGTTTTCCCGATAATAAAAGGGACCAAGTAAGTCAAGAAAAGGGCTGCTACGAAATAACGGCCTGAAACCCTGTGGAATATCCATTTCACATTCCTTTATCCGTTAACCCGACAGATAGATCCTGACGACGACCGTGTTGAATTGTCGTTCACAGGCGACTTGACCCATTTGACTCTGCTCAATTCGATCCCAACGCGGACTTTTTCTCAAGCCAATTCTCACGCGTTATTTCCCAGATATCCTTAAGCAACGACCCACAGACAAACTCCCCCTGCTGCGTCCCGATCAGGCGCATGCCTTCATGCTCCGAAACTTTGCGCGAAGCCTCGTTGCCCACCGCCTTGGGCACTTGCATGACGGGGCGTTCAAGGTTTTCAAACCAATAGGCATTGATCGCTTCACAGGCCTCGCGCATGTAGCCCTTTCCCTGCCATTGCGGCGCCAGCCAGAAACCACGGTTGTTGCCGGGCTGGTCGTACAGGCTGATGCTGCCGATGCTCTGTGTCGGTTCTTCGGCAATGCGGATCATCCAGTGCCACTCGCTCCCGGCTGCAATAGCCGGGAGCGCATGGTCGCGCACGTACGTCAGCGCGCCGTCATCCGGGTAAGGCCAGGGCACGCGGCTGTCCAGGTAACGGACCACTTCCCAATGGGGAAATAGCCGTTGGATCGCCGGTGCATCCGTCAGCTCAAGGGGTGTGAGGATGAGGCGGCGGGTTTGGAACGTGGGGCTGGGGCTCATGATGAAACTCCTTTTTCAACGTTATGGCGTCCTTGGAAAACCCTCCATGCTAAAAGTTATCCGTCGCCCTGCAGAGTTTGCTGTCCTTCAAGAATGAACGGGGAAGTTGTGTCGTTGCCGCAGGCAGTTGCTTGAGCCTCACCTCACACTCATAACGCCCCGCAGCATCCAGCTGGTAATCCTCCCCTGCCTTAGGGACAAAGCTGAACATGTTGTAGCATTGAGCACCGATGTAATGAAAGGCAATGGGCTGCCCGGCAGGCACCAGCAGCTCAGTCATGACCGTGGAAGACGAGTGTTTGTCGTCATCCGGCATGCCCAGGCTTTCGCCGTTGCGATTGGCGTAGCCATCGCGGAACGCCACCATGACGCCCGCGCCCGGCAGGCGGAAGTCCACGCAATCGGACTTGGGTACAGCCCTGACCATGCCATCGCTGATCACCCGCAAGCGGGCGGTCTCACCACCATCAGGCGTTGAGTAGGGAGTGGAAAAAGAGCGGACGTCCGATAGCGCTCCGCAGCCGGTGAGCAGGGTCAGTAAGGTGAGGCTCCAGGTATATCGCAGGACGCGGGACGTAATGAGCGGGCAAATGTCAGTTCGGGAGTTGAGGGGGTGCGGCGATTGGCTCACGATGATGCTCCATGCGGGTCAGATATCCAGGGCCAACGACGGTCGAGAAGAACGCGATGCCAGCGCGGGATTTTATAGAGGGTTCGGGGATTGGCTGCAATGGCCGAGGTATCGAAACGCGTGTCATCCTGAACTTCCGTGAATCGACAACCAATCCTGCCCCTTTCAGCAGATGATTGCCCTATCCCTTGTCCGGCTCTTTGGCTGTCTTTCTGTGGCCCTTCGAAGTCACCACGTTGTACTCACCGACACCGGCCTCTTCCACTGAACATGCGATCGGAGAGCCCTCGTGCAAAACGTAATGACCTGAAGCGCTAACGGAAAGAGGGACAGTTTCGATATGAGCCGCCACCTTTGCTGAGGTCGCGGTCAAGAAAGCACTCGGCTCCATCGCAAACCGCTCCGCCAGCGCATACGCCATCTTGTGGCTGATAGGCCTATCGCCATTGAGCACTTTGGACACCGCCGTTTTATCACCGATTTCAGGAAGGTCCGAACCGGTGAGCCCGAGCGTCTCCATCAGATCCTTGATCAATTGCACAGGCGTGCAGGTCGCCTCAAAAGCGGCATTCGACTCGCGAAACTGTTCGGAGTCGCGCTGGTAGGCCAGGATTTCCTCCTCGAGCTCAACGAGAATTTTCGCCTCAGTCTTGCTCAGTTCGCGTCCGTCGGTGAGCGCATCGAGCAGGTCGGTCGCACGCTCATAATCGGCAGGGGTCTTGATGCCATGCACAAACTCACCGCGCAGGCGATCCAGTACCGCATGTAGCTCGCCAAGCGTTGCGATCACGGTTTGAAAGTCGTTCCGGGCTGCGCTCATCGTCTTACCCCTTCGTTTCTTGCATACCAACTGTTGGCAACGTCGTAATCGGCATGCGTGTAGATGTGTTTGACGTAGAACTTCTGCCGGGTGTAGTTGACGCCACCTATCACCCTGAGATTATTGCCGCCTACGTCGATCACCACCCAATTCATTGCGGCTCTGGGCTTGAACAAGTCGACACCGTGCGTACCGAAAAGCTTTTGCAGGTCCGCGAACGCTTTGGGGCGTGCCATCCTCAAAATGCGCAGGCATCGATCAAGCCCGGCCTTGTCGTTCGGGTACAAAATCGCAGCGTCGTCAAAACGTGATGGCGTGAGTATATCCATGGGCTTCCTTGTCTTTGAGCCGATGGTACTCTGGTTGTGTTTTTTCACAACTCCAATTTATTGGCGGCAGCGGGATTCATGCCGTGGCAAGCAGGCGATTTGGCCGGCAGCATTGGGCCAAATGGGTTATCACCTACACATCCCGAGACAAAAACATGAACCCTGTCGACTCGAACCGCCTGAAAACCTGGCAGGCCCTTTCCTCGCTCTTCCTGGATACCGAGATCGACGACCTGACCTACGACTACATCGCTCGCGTAGTCCTTGAAACCAATTATTCGCCAAAGGAAATCCACGGCATCCTGTGGAATGAAGTGTTCCCGGTGCTCGAAACGAACCTCAGGTCCATGGCGGGTGAATGGGCGGGATGGACGGATGAGTGGCTGCTGAAGCGCATCATTGCAAGTGATGGGATCGAGCCCAGGAAAGGCCGCGGCAGCATTGCCAAGGAAATTGCAAGGTGTTGGAGCCAGGTCGCGACGCGGCTCCCACCCGGATACGCTTGATACAACTGCATTGCCAGGTCGCAAAGGCACTAGCGGCTGGTGCTTTCATCTTCGATGCGGAACAGTTTTTGAACCTGATCACTACGGGCGAGATGCCTTGAGACATCCGATGCAAAGTCGTTTGAGCGGTTTGACATAGCGGCGGAATATCCATCCCCAAAAGCAACGGTATGCGGGGCTGACTAACATGCCTTGCTGACCCCGACGTCAAAAGCGATGGTGTCCACCTAACTTTAAAGTGGACATCACTTCTAGCCTGGCTCCATCGGTACTGTCCCACCATGTAATCAATGCCCATTGGCGATATCAGCCTCAGCTTCGCCAATGAGCTCGTCAAGAGACACATGGACAGGCGTCTCATTGGCCTCGATCCGTGCCTTTACCATCTGTGCCAGCTCCAGTTCATCCAGGCGCTCAACCATGGCCTCGTAGGCACTTGCCGGGACCATGTAGCCCATAACACGGTTATGGTTCAACACGGCCACTGGCGCGCCATTAGCACCGTTCAGGACGGATGACGGATTTTTTTTGAGTTCGGATAGGCTGACGGCCACATCAGCCAAAACGAGTTGCATGGAGGCGGCTCCTTCAAAATAGGTCGTTATTTTGGTCTTTATTAACTGCACGGGCAAAGCGCAGACCAGCACACAACCTGAGACCTTACCTTCGCTTCCGCCTCAACATAGCAAGTTCATTAATTTGACCGTGTCATGACCTCCTTAAAGCTCTACACCCTCACCCCGTCACACACCCCTGCGGCACTTTCCCAGCAAAACTATCCACCAGACTCGCCACCACCATCTCCCCCATCCGCGTGCGGGTCT
The DNA here is from genome assembly GCF_036961705.1 of Pseudomonas sp. 3JA. Taxonomy (NCBI): domain Bacteria; kingdom Pseudomonadati; phylum Pseudomonadota; class Gammaproteobacteria; order Pseudomonadales; family Pseudomonadaceae; genus Pseudomonas; species Pseudomonas sp. 3JA. The sequence goes on along the minus strand of NZ_JBAMDJ010000022.1, from coordinate 49,300 downwards.
GCAACGTCGCGCTCGCCCGGTGGGGTTGCAGCACCACCTGCTCATTGCCAAACAATGCCTCAGGCACATGCGGCTCATCGACAAACACATCCAGCGCCGCACCGGCGATTTCACCAGCGGTCAGCGCCGCCACCAGGTCGACCTCGTTGACCAGTTTGCCTCGCGCCACGTTGATCAGATACCCTCCCTGGCCCAAGGCACGCAGCACCTCGGCATCGATGATGGCTTCAGCCTTGTCCGCAGCGGCCGCGAGGATCAGGGCGTCGCTGTCGCGGGCCAGTTGCTTGAGGTCGGCGACGAACGTGTGGTTCACGTCACTCATGGGTTGCAGATCGGTGTAGCTGATCGGGCAACCGAACGCGGCGGCGCGGGTAGCCACGGCGCGACCGACCCGGCCCATGCCGACGATGCCGATGCGCATGCCGGACACCTGACGGGCCAATGGCAGCGGGGACAATGGCGTCGGGCTGTGAGGCCATTGGCCGGAGCGCACGTAACGGTCACCGGTGCATAGCCCGCGACACACGGCAATCAATAGGCCAATCGCCAGGTCGGCGACATCTTCGGTCAGCGCGCCGATGGTGGCCGTCACGCGGATTCCGCGATCCCTGGCGTAGGCCAGGTCCACAGCATCGGTGCCCACGCCGTTGACCGCCACCACTTCCAGCTTGGGCAGTTGGGCCATGAGCGCCTGGCTGATGCCGGTATGCCCGCCAGTGATCACACCGCGAATATTGGCACCGTGTTCTTGCAGATAGGCTTGTTTGTCGGTCTGTTCGAAATAGCGCCGCACCGTGAACAGCTCGTTGAGCCGGGCGTTGATTTCAGGGATCAGGATCGGGCTGAGTTGCAAGACTTCTGGCTTCATGTAGACCTCGTATCGAAATAGGAAAAACTAACTCAAGCGCAATCAAGGCGTGCTCGAATCAGTGTGTGGCGAGGGAGCTTGCTCCCGCTTGAGTGCGAAGCACTCATAAAAAGAACTGGGGCCGCTACGCAGCCCAGCGGGAGCAAGCTCCCTCGCCACGAATGCACACCCTCGAAAATGAACGGCACGCAGGCTCAACCGCGGCCGGCAAACGGCATGGCCGTGGCCATGACGGTCATGTTCAGGACGTTGGCCGACAACGGCAGGCTGGCGATGTAGCGCACCGCATCGGCGACATGCTTGACGTCCACCATTGGCTCCACCGCGATGCTGCCGTTGGCCTGGCGTACGCCCTTGGTCATGCGCACGGACATCTCAGTGAGGGCGTTGCCGATGTCGATCTGGCTGCAGGCGATGTTGTATTCACGTCCGTCCAGGGCCAGGGATTTGGTCAACCCCAGCACCGCGTGTTTGCTGGCGGTGTAGGCGCTGCTGAACGGTCGTGGGGTGTGGGCCGAGATCGAACCGTTGTTGATGATCCGTCCACCCTGGGGCTGTTGCCGGCGCATCAGGCCGAAGGCACCACGGGCGCACAGGAAAACGCCGTTGAGGTTGGTGTCGATCACGTTTCGCCACTGCTCGAACGTCAGCTCATCCAGCGGCACGGCGGGCGCATTGACGCCAGCGTTGTTGAACACGACGTCCAGGCGTCCGTAGACCTCGGCGATGGTTGCAAACAGCCCATCGACACTGACCGGGTCGCGTACATCAGTGGGCACCGCCAGGGCTTCGCGACCCTGACTGGCCGCCAACTCGGCCAATGCCTGCAAGGGCTCTGGCCGACGACCGGCCAACACCAGTGTGTAACCGTCTTCCATCAGGCCCAGGGCCACCGCTCGGCCAATCCCGCTGCCGGCGCCAGTCACCAAAGCCACTTTCAATGCGTTGGACATGTGGGTTCTCCTTTCTCGAATTCAGTAAGACAAACGCGGACCGACGCGCATTTCCAATTCGCCAATACCGTCGATGCCGGCCGTGACGACATCACCCGGCTGCAGCACATCGACGCCTGCCGGGCTGCCGGTCATGATCAGATCGCCGGCCCGCAGCGCCACCGATTGGGAGATGCGGGCGATCACTTCACTGACCGACCAGATCTGGCTGTCGAGGCTGTCGCGCTGACGCTCCTGGCCGTTTACGTTCAGCCACAACTCGCCATCGGGGTGCCCCGCCCGGGAGACCGGCACGATGGCGGTCATTGGCGCGGCGCCGTCAAACACCTTGGCGCCCTCCCACGGCAAACCGTTACGCTTGGCCTCGCGCTGGACATCACGCCGGGTCAGATCCAGACCCGCCGCGTAGCCCCACACATAAGCCAACGCCTGGCTCTCAGGGATGTGGGCGCCGCCCTCACCGATGGCCACGACCAATTCGATTTCGTGGGCGAACTCCTCGGTCACCGATGGAAACGTCACCTCACCCGCCGCTTCCACCACGCAACTGGCTGGCTTCATGAAGAACACCGGTGGCACTCGGGATTCACCCTGGGTATCAGGCCAGGGGTAGTTGCGACCGACGCAAAAGACCCGGCCGACGGGAAAACGCTGCGGGCTGCCGACAACCGACAACGTCACTGGCAGGTCCGGGGTAAAGACATATTCGGGCATGTTCATCCTGATAAAAGTCCTGTTGGAGGGGTCAGCGTACGGCGGCAATCCTCGGCGAAGTTGGAGGAATGCCACCTCGTGTTGGAGAAAAACAGCTTTTTTCCGGGCTCAACGCGCCTTGAGTTCAATGCGATACAAACGGCCGAGCAGCAACGAATAGGACAAGGTGCCGATCAGCGCCACGCCGCCGATGAACCAGAAGGCCAAGGCGAATGAGCCGGTCTTGTGGACGATTGCGCCAATCACGATGGGGGTGACAATCCCGCCGATGTTGGCCGCCAGGCTAGTGATCCCGCCGGTCAGCCCGATCAGTTCCTTGGGCGCCACTTCCGACACCGCCGCCCACGAGGACGAAGCGATGCCCTGGGCGAAAAAGGCAATCGTCAGTACGGCGATGCAGATCACGTTCGAATCGGTGAAATTCACCAGGACGATGGACATGCCCAGCATCGACCCGACCACCAACGGCAACTTGCGAGCGAAGGACAGCGAGTAGCCGCGACGGATCAGCAGGTCGGACACGATCCCGGCGAGCAGGATGCCCACCGTCGCGCCCACGAACGGCAGCACGGCGAAGATCCCGGCCTTGATCATGGTCAGCTGACGCTCTTCGATCAGGTACGTGGGGAACCAGGTGAGAAAGAAGTACAGCGCCGAGGTGCTGGCGAACTTGCCGATGCAAATCGCCCAGACCTGCCGATAGCTGAACAGCTCGGCGATCTGCCGCCAGTTGAAGCGGGTGCGCTCCTGGCTGCTCTTGACCAGCCCTCCCCCGGCTTCGATGTACTTGAGTTCTTCCTTGCTGACTTTCTTGCAGTTCATCGGGTCGCGATACAAGAACAGCCAGGCCACACCGAAGACGATGCCAAGTGCGCCGGTGCTGTAGAACACATGGCGCCAGTCATAAGTGGTGGCTAGCCAGAGCAGTGCACCGGTAAACAGCGCCGTGCCCAAGTACTGGCCGCAGACGTAAATGCTGCTGGCCAGGCCCCGTTCACGCGCCGGGAACCACACCGTGACCGCCCGGCTGTTGGCCGGAAACGCCGGCGCTTCCATCGCGCCGACGGCCAGGCGCAGACCGAACAGCGAAGCGAAGCCCGTGGCCAAGCCCTGGCACACGGTGACGGTCGACCAACTGATCAGCGACACCCCGTAGGTGAACCGGGAACCGAAGCGATCGGCGATGAAGCCGGCCGGCACCAGTGCGATCGCGTAAGTCCAGGCAAACGCCGAAAAAATCAGGCCCATCTCGATCTTGTCCAGGCCCAGGTCCTTGGCGAGGAACGGCGCGGCAATCGAGATATTCACCCGGTCGATGTAGTTGATGATCGTCGCGATCAGCAGCAACGACAGCATGAACCAACGCCGCCGCGACGGCAGACGCTCTGGTACTGCGGCGTCCCGGGCGCTGGCAATTTGGGAGGTATGAGAGTTCGACATGGTGGACCTCGTTATTGTTAGAAGCGTCGAAATGTTTACGAGCAGCCGAAATCAATGCCCTCGATGCCGGGGCAGAACAATCGCTACAGGAATGAGAAGCGCGAACAGCCGGTGTCAGGTGTTCAAAGAGGCCTTGCAACAGGAACTGTCGCAGGAGCAATCGGGAGGGTCGGCGTGAAGCAGGAACAGGTTCATGATGAACGCACCTTTTGATTGTTTTTGGATGGAGAGACGGGTTGCGTGGCCCAACAGTGGTCGTACGACCATTCAAAATCAACTGAGCTGTTAGATCATTTTTCCCGTTTAAAACCGCATCAAAGGAACCTGTCCAAAAAAACCAGATGGGCGCTTTTTTTCATAATCTTTCTAAGTTCAACCTAAGCGTTTGTTTTTAAAAAACAAATTATGAAAATAAAATTTATCGTTTTTGGACAAGCGCCCTCCATTTTCAAGAGACAGAAAATTCACGCCAATAGCCACGTCATCGTATGACTTCTTGAAAATCATCCAGATGCACAGTCACAATCGTCATCAACGTCATGCACCGCAAAGGATTCCCAGGAGATGTCATCACCGAGCCGAGTCCCCACCTACGTCATGCAGCAACGCAGCGAATTGACGGATTTCTACATCCGCGACAAAAAGGGTCGGCGCGCCGAAACCAGCCCGCACCGCCACGAATACTTCCAGATCCAGATCAACCTTGGCGGCGACACCGTGCAACACATTGGCAACGTCGAACGTCCGTTTCCGCGCAACACCCTGGCCTTCATCCTGCCCCACCGCGTGCACGTGATTCCGCACCCGGCCGAGAGCAACTTCATGGTGATCAATTTTTCCCAGACGTTCCTGCTGCCGCATCTGCAGTGCGACCCGATGGACCTGGAAGAGGTCTCGATTCTGCTGGCGCCGGAACTGTCACCGTTCCGCTTCCAGGAACACTTGGACTTCATTCTGGGGGATGAGGATTTCGCCAAAGCCTGCGCGCTGATCGAGCAGATGCGTGGCCTGGACCAGAACCGTCAGTTCGGCACCCGCGAGATGCTCAAGGGCTTGTTGCTGCAACTGATCGGCAGCGTCTGCGCCTTGTACGCCGAGCCGCTCAAGCGCTTGGCCGAAGAGAACGCCGCCGAAGTCAGCCGACGCGATGCGCTGGGCCGGATGTCCGAGTACTTGCGCAAGAACATCGCCGACCCCGACCTCAACCTGATCAAGGTGGCCGCGGCAACTTACCTGTCACCGACGTACCTGACCCACTGGCTGCGCAAGGAAATCGGCAAGACCTTCACCGAACTGGTACTCGAACGCCGGATGCATACGGCGCGCAATTACTTGCTCAATGGAACACGGCCAGTGGGCGAAGTGGCGAGGTTGTGCGGTTTTGCCGACGAAGCCTATTTTTCCAGGCGTTTTCGCCAGATACATGGACAGCCGCCGGGGCAGTTCAGGCGACAGCAGTTGAATCCGGACAGTCCGCAGTTGCCGTTGAACAATGGCTAGATACATCCGACGCCATGAGCCGGCATCGTCCGTTATCTATACTGGCTTCCCGGATGAAAATCAGAGCGTGAACAATGGCCCTCCCCCCCAATCAAAACCCTCCAGTCATACTGGTCCCCACTCAACAAAACGACTCGGAGGATCTGGCAGGCATTCGAATCGAGGCCATGCGCGAAAGCCTGGAGCGTGTGGGGCGATTTGATCCGGTGCGGGCGCGCGAGCGGTTTCTTGGTAGTTTCGAACCCTGCCATACACGCCACATCGAGGTGTCGGGAAAGAGGGTCGGGTTCGTTGTGGTCAAGCCTTTCAGCCATGAACTCTTGCTTGACCACTTGTATATAAGGCCCTGTGCGCAAGGATCAGGAATAGGCGCTGCTGTTCTCGATCATATTTTCAAGGAAGCGGATGCGGCCGCGCTCCCGCTCAGGGTGGGTGCCCTTAAGGAAAGCGCGTCAAATCGCTTTTACATCCGCCATGGCTTCCAATTCGTCGAAAGCAGCGAGTTCGACAATTATTATGTTCGGCAGAGCGTTCGCACGACGGGCCCGGCTAGCTAGCCAATCGACACAGTCACCGCAGAATCAACACCGCGGCCACCGCAATCACGGCCACCACGCCAAAGACCATCCGCGCGATCCACGGCGCGGTGAGCCAGACGCCGGTCACCCCGGCAATCTGTCCCACGTTCTTCTCAGTCAAGCGGAAACTCGGCTCCCGGAAAGGATTGCCGCAATGTGGGCAGGCGTAGGCCTTGTCGGAAATTCTGGAAGCGCATTCAGGGCAATCGATCAGACTCATTGTGCGACCTCAGGGAGAGACGAACTTGGGGTACTGACAAAGACCACGCATTTCCGGTTTTTGTTCTGAATCGAGTAAACCTTTTGGAGAGCACGCCACGGAAAAGCGAACTGCTTCACAGCCAACAAGATAGCCCAGCCACTACTGTGGGGGTTTTACGCGCCGGATAAGATCGTTCAGCACGTAGGTGTCCAGGAAGGCGGTGACTTCAATGATCTGACCATTCTTGAAGGTCATGTGCCACAGGTAGGTGTTGTTGTAGGGCTTGTGATCAAGCGCCGTGGCTGTTCCGTTCCACAGCACAACCACGACATCATTCTGAGCAACGATGCTCTGCACCGTGGGGACAATTGGTGTTGCCAGTCGCGCGGTAATCGGCCGCACGACTTGGGCCAGCTCAGCCTTACTGTTATAGACACCGGAAACAGGACTCGTCCCGGCCACGGTCCATTTCGCATTGGGCGCCAGCAGGTCGAACACCGTGCCTTTGCCCTGCTGCCAGTTAGTGAAGGCCTGGCGGACCAGCGTCGTATTCGCGTGCTCGGTGTTTTCCGAAGCCCAGACGTTGTTCGTAAACAATATTAAAGACAGTGCAAGCGCCTGGACGCGCCAAGCCAAATTCATCCATCGGGTCATGATGTTCTCTCACAGCCATGCAGTTGATAAGACGCTCTTCCAAGAGGACCTTAACGGCATGTGCCCAGAAACCTTTGCCCGATACTGCTGTGAGGTTGCCTGATGCTGTCCAGTGGCGAGGCTCCACGGGCAGCCGTCCATCAAGCAATTTGCCGTGCCTTTCTGCCTTCAATCTTCGCGACCTTCTTGCCCCAGTGCTCAATCTCCCCGCCCACCGGAAGCTATCGCACGCCTGAGGAGAATTTTTCATTCAGAGAAGGCTGGTTTCCAGAACCGCCCGGCCAGCCAGCGACTGACGCTCAAGGCCCAGGCAAGCAGAGCGATCAATCCGACACTAAGCAGCATCCCATTCACGCCCGTGCTGCTGATGAGCTTGCCGGCGATAAAGGGAAACCCGAATACGCCAATGAAGTAGGACAGGCTGAAAAGCAGCAGCGCTTGTGCGGTCAGCCCAGGTGGCGCCTCGTTGGCAGCCAGGCCATTGATGACTGAATAGTTGAGACCGTAACCGACCCCAAGCAAGGCGGCGGTCACCCCATAACTCAGACTGTCATGGACCCACACACCGAACCCTATCACGGCGACCAACATCAACGTGGTCAACAGGCAAGAAGTCGCGAGAGGGTCACGGCTGACCACCCACCCGGCAATCAACAACCGACAAGCGATAGCCGCCCCCATGAAGCCGACGAAAAACAGGGAGTAATCAAGTCCCTGACTGGCGGCATAACTGGTCTGGAAACTGCCCAGGCCGCCAAAGATCGCGCCGCCCAGCCCCACCATCAAAATGGACAACGCCGAACGTGAGCGCAGCACATCCGTCGCCGATCTCAGCCCCATCCGAGCCTTATCGCCAGAGCGGCGCTCCACTTCGGCAAAGCCCGTTCTCAGCCACCAAAAATACAGCCCACCCAACAATGCTGCGGCGGCGGCAAAGAAGAAAGCCGTCTGTATGGGGAGCCCAACGGAGCTGGCCAACTTGCCTGAAAGAGGGCCACTACCGATCCCCGTCAACATGCTGCCCGACAAAAGCGCGAAGCAATGAGTCCGCCTGGATGGCTCGACCATCGCTGCGACCATGATGGGCCCAACCGTGTAAAACAGTCCCCAGCCGATCCCCAGCATCAAACCGCAGGCCAACAAACCGATACCAAGGTCCGATAGCAGCGCAAACCCCATGGACGCAATGACCAGAAACACAGCGCCAAGGGCCACGCACAGTGCAGCGCCTACGCGCTGCATCAAATGCCCCGAGGCGACCACCGCGACCAGAGTACTCGTCATGGCAACGGCAAAGACTTGCCCTGCATCGCGCTCAGTTCCCCCCAGGGAGGACACCAGCAGGGAGATCAGGAAAGTGGCGCCATAAGAAATGGACAGAAGGAAACTGGCTACGCAAAACAGGCCAAATCGATTGGAGGGCCTGCCGTTGGAGAGCGGTGGCATCGGAGTTTTCCCACGCGTTGAACAGGCCGTTTTGTAGCACGGCTACATGGGGGGATAGTCATTTGGGTGGCGGAGTCAAGGTTAGGAAATTCACACCTTTTGCACTGCCGGCGTATCACCTGGGGGCCATTGCCCCTATCGTCTTTTTTTTCAGACGGCAGAAACCACAAAACCCCTGGTTTTCTTGGAAAACCAGGGGTTTTGTGTGTATCGAATTTGGCGGTGAAGGAGAGATTCGAACTCTCGATACAGTTTCCTGTATACACACTTTCCAGGCGTGCTCCTTAAGCCACTCGGACACTTCACCGTATCTCGGCAAACTGTTCAGTCTGTCGAGGCGCGCTAATGTAGTCGAAAGCTTTTCCGATGGCAAAGGTTTTTTTCAGAATTTTCATGCGGTTAAGCTTGGTCGGGCTTTTCAAACGCGCCTGGGCAGGGCAAACCGGCCAATCTTCGGGGTTATGAAGGCGCTGCTCTATAGATGAAGGCAAAGCAGGATGGGCGGGCCAGGCTGTTTGCGGGGCTTGGGGCTGACCGGTGAGTCAGTCACGGCGCTTTACCTGACCTGCGGCGGTGGGTAACGTCTGCGTCACTTCTCTTACAAGGAATAGCGTCATGAGCGACTTGATTACCTACCATCTCGAAGACGGTATCGCGACCCTGACCTTGAACAATGGCAAGGTCAATGCCATCTCGCCGGATGTGATTGCCGCGTTCAACGCTGCGCTGGACCAGGCGACGGCGGATCGGGCGGTGGTGATCATTACCGGGCAACCGGGGATTTTGTCGGGTGGTTACGATCTGAAAGTGATGACTGCCGGTCCCAAGGAAGCGGTGAGCCTGGTCACGGCCGGCTCGACCCTGGCCCGTCGCCTGTTGTCGCACCCCTTCCCTGTCGTTGTCGCTTGCCCAGGGCATGCGGTGGCCAAGGGTGCGTTCCTGCTGCTCTCGGCGGATTACCGCATTGGTGTGGAAGGGCCATTCAGCATCGGCCTGAACGAAGTGCAGATCGGCATGACCATGCACCACGCCGGTATCGAGCTGGCCCGTGATCGCCTGCACAAGTCGGCGTTTCATCGCTCGGTAATCAACGCCGAGATGTTCAATCCGCAGGGCGCTGTGGATGCCGGTTTCCTCGACAAGGTGGTGTCGGCCGAAGAACTGCAGGGCGCGGCCCTGGAAGCGGCGCGTCAGTTGAAGAAGATCAACATGACAGCCCACAAGAACACCAAGCTGAAAGTGCGCAAGGCTCTGCTGGATACGCTGGACAGTGCGATTCTGCTGGATCAGGAGCACTTGGGCTGACGCTTGTAGAGCCGGGCTTTTTCCTACGCGCGCCGTTTAAAAGTCCGCAACCGCTCTAGGCCGCTTCTGTCACGTTATTTGGAAACATGCGCTTAAACATCGTCTATTTCCTACATCTATAGGGGCAATTGCCGAAAACAGTGCACATCCGTACACTGCGCAACCTTTTGTCCCGATGGGGCCCGTAGATGCTGTTTGTATTGCGTATGTTATTGATGGGCCTGCATTTTGTAATGGCTGGCGTGCTCGGGGTGATTCTGGGCCTGTGCCGGCCGTTCAACCCGGACAACAGCCGTTTATGCGCAAGGTTGTACGCATTGCCGGCGATGTGCATTTTGCGTTTGCGGGTCCGGACGCAGGTCGACTCGCTGGTGAATAAGCCCAACGGCTGCGTCATCATCGCCAACCACCAATCCAACTATGACCTGTTCATGTTCGGCAACGTGGTGCCGCGCCGTACCGTGTGCATTGGCAAGAAGAGCCTGAAATGGGTGCCGCTGTTCGGGCAATTGTTCTGGCTGGCGGGCAACGTGTTGATCGACCGCGGCAACGCGATCAAGGCCCGAAAGTCGATGCTGACCACCACCCATACCTTGCAGCACGAGGACACCTCGATCTGGGTTTTTCCGGAAGGCACGCGCAATCTGGGCGCAGACCTGCTGCCATTCAAGAAAGGCGCCTTCCAGATGGCAATAGCCGCCGGAGTGCCGATTGTTCCGGTGTGCGTGAGCAGCTACATCAAGCACATGCGCCTCAACCGTTGGCGCAGCGGTGACATCCTCATACGTTCATTGCCGGCGATTCCTACGGCCGGATTGAGTATGGATGACATGCCCCGGCTCATCGCCCAATGCCGTGAACAGATGCGCGAGTGCATCGCGACAATGGACCGGCAGTTGCAAGCCGCCTGAATGGAAACCCACCCCCTCGGTGGGTTTTCTTTTGCTGCCGAACTCCGCAGATTTTGCTGACTCTCAAGCTACAGGGCGCGTTAAGCTGGACGCCGCCTGTCACTGCCATTTCCAATAAGAAGTGAACCACATTATGGGTAGAGTCGTTGCTGCTGCGGTCTACAGCGCCGGTAAGAAAGTCACCAATATCACCCTCGACGAAGGCAGCACCTGGGCTGCCAAACCTGGTCATTTTGTATGGATCGGTCTCGAAGAGCCCAGCGCCCTGGAGCTGACCAACCTGCAGCGTCAATTCAACCTGCACGAATTGGCAATCGAAGACGCCATGGAGAAACACAGCCGTCCCAAGCTGGAGACCTTTGGCGATGCGCTGTTTATCGTCACGTATTCGCCGATACGCAAGGACGGCAAGCTGCAGTTCATCGAAACCCATATCTTTGCCGGCAAGGGCTACATCATCACGGCTCGCAACGGCCACTCCGCGTCCTACGCCCACGTCCGACAGCGCTGTGAGGCGCGTCCGCTTTTGCTGAAACACGGGGAAGATTTCGTCCTCTATGCCATCCTTGATTTCGTGATTGAAAACTACCAACCAATGGGTGAGGCCATCCACGCCGAAATCGATGAGCTGGAACACAATGTCATGTGCAGTTCCCTGAACGAACGGGATATCCAGAACCTGCACAGCTTGCGCCGCGACGTATTGCGCCTGCGCCGTTATGCGGCGCCAATGGTGGAGATCAGTGAAGAGTTGCAGCGACTGGACTTCCCCTTCATCGACAAGAACATGAGCCCGTACTTCCGCGACGTGCAGATTCATGTCACCCGGCAAATGGAAGACCTGACAACCCTGGCCGACATCGCCAGCCAGACCATCGAAGTCGGCGTGTTGCTCGAAGCGTCGCGCCAGAGCGTGGTGCAGCGCAAGTTTGCAGCTTGGGCGGCGATCCTGGCGTTTCCCACGGCTGTGGCCGGGATCTATGGGATGAACTTTCAGGACATGCCGGAGCTGAGTTGGCAATACGGCTATTTCGCGGTGCTAGGAGTTATTGCGGTGGGATGCTCGTCGCTGTGGTGGAGCTTCAAGCGCTCGGGATGGTTGTAGGCGAGCGTTCTTCGCTGGAATGTGTGCGAGATTCATCGCGAGCAAGCTCGCGATGACCTGGCACATCCAGCATCAGGCCAACTGATCCACCGCTATCGCGAGCAAGCTCGCTCCCACATGAGGGGTGATCGTTAGCCTTGGGTGGCTTCGGCCTGCGGCTTGTGCGCGACGAAACGCATCATCCACTCCGCCACCGTAGTGCCGTGGTGCTCGTGGGCAAGGCTCGCCACACCCTGGCTATAGATCTGCTCGCCGAGGTGCTGCTGGCGAATCTCCAGCAAGGCCCGGGAATAATCGTGGATGAACTCTGGGTGGCCCTGGAAGCACAGCACCTGGTCGTTGATGTGGTAGGCGGCGAACGGGCAGAAATCGCTGGAGGCGATGACCGTCGCGCTTTCGGGCAATTCGGTGACCTGGTCCTGATGGCTGATCAGCAAGGTCAATTCTTCCATCACCGGGCTCATCCAAGGCGCCTTGGCGGCGAGTTTGTAGCGATGGGTGCCGACGCCCCAGCCTTGGGTGGCGCGCTCGGTCTTACCGCCCAGCAACAACGCCAGCAGTTGGTGACCAAAGCACACACCGAGCAATTTATCGCCGCGCTTATAGCGCGCCAGCAGGTAGGTCTTGAGGGTTTGAATCCAAGGGTCGGTGCCGAAGGAATCAGCCTTGCTGCCAGTCACCAGATAAGCGTCGAACTGCTCGTCATCGCTGGGGTAATGCCCCTCCATCACGTTGTACACAACAAATTCGGCCGCAATGGGCTGCTGCGAAAACAGGCGCTGGAACATCTGCCCGTAACCCTGATATTGGTCGACCAGTTCCGGACGCAGGATATCGGTTTCCAGAATGCAGATGCGTAGCGACATAAAAAATACCTGACACGATGATGGGAATATTGCACACCCCAGAGCCTGCCTTGAAACATGGTTCCAAGGCAAGCCCTTCCCCGGTCTGTCAGAACAGTTCGTGGCGGGCGGCTTTCTCCAACAACAAGGCCGGCGGGGAGAAGCGCTCGCCGTATTGCTCGGCCAGATACTGGGCGCGACCGACAAAGTCTTGCAGGCCGTATTGGTTGATGAACTGCAGCGCACCGCCGGTCCAGGCAGCGAAGCCGATGCCGAAGATCGAGCCGATGTTGGCGTCGGCCGTCGAAGTCAGCACTCCCTCCTCCATGCATCGCACGGTTTCCAGGGCCTGGATGAACAGCAGGCGATCCCGGATATCCTGCGGGGAAATCTGCCCATCGGTTTTCTCGAAGCGGCTCTTCAGCTGTGGCCACAGGTACTTTTGCCCGTTGGCCGGGTATTCATAAAAACCGGCACCGGCGGCCTTGCCCGACCGCTTGTACTCGTTGAGCAGCAAGTCAATCACGGCGAATGCCGGGTGCTCAATCGGCATCTTCCCTTCTGCGTGCAGGTCCTTGGCGGTTTGCGCGCGGATATGGCTCATCAGGCTGAGGGAAACTTCGTCAGAGATCGCCAGAGGCCCGACCGGCATCCCGGCCTTGCGCGCTTCGGTCTCGATCATCGGCGCGCTCACGCCCTCGCCGAGCATGGCGATGCCCTCATTGGTAAAGGTGCCGAACACCCGCGATGTGAAGAAACCGCGACTGTCGTTGACCACAATCGGCGTCTTGTTGATCTGCAGGACAAAATCGAAACCCCGAGCCAAAGTCGCGTCACTGGTACGCGCCCCCTTGATGATCTCCACCAGGGGCATTTTTTCCACCGGGCTGAAGAAGTGCAGGCCGATGAACTTCGTCGGGTCCGGTACAGCCAGGGCCAGGCCGGTGATAGGCAAGGTCGAGGTGTTGGAAGCGATCACCGCATCATCGCCCACCACCGCCTGGGCGGCGGCCGACACGCTGGCTTTCAGGGCGCGATCTTCAAACACCGCTTCGATGACCAGGTCGCAACCGGCCAGGTCTGCGTTGCTGTCGGTGGGGTGAATCCGCGCCAGCGTGGCTTCGCGCTGCTCGGCGGTGAGTTGGCCGCGGGCGACCTTTTTATCCAGCAACGCCGCCGAACGGGCCTTGCCCTTCTCGGCCGCCGCCAGATCGACATCCTTGAGTACCACCGCGATGCCGGCCACGGCGCTGACATAGGCGATACCCGCCCCCATCATGCCTGCGCCGAGCACGCCGACTTTTTTCGTCAGATAAGGCGCAAGACCCTGTGGGCGAGAACCACCGGCCTTGATCTCGTTGAGCTGGAACCAGAAGGTGCCAATCAGGTTCTTCGCCACCTGGCCGGTGGTCAGTTCAGTGAAGTAGCGGGTTTCGATCAGGTGCGCGGTGTCGAAATCAACCTGGGCGCCCTCCACCGCTGCGCAGAGGATTTTCTCCGGTGCTGGCAGGCAACCCTGGGTCTTGTTGCGCAGGATCGAAGGGGCGATTGCCAGCATTTGCGCAACTTTCGGATCAGACGGCGTGCCACCCGGGAGTCGATAGCCCTTTGCATCCCAGGGTTGGATGACGCTGGGGTTGGCAAGAATCCAGGCCCGGGATTTGGCCAGCAGTTCATCACGATCCTTCGCCAGCTCATCGATCAGACCGGCCTGCAGTGCTTGTTGCGCATTGACCTTCTTGCCCTCGAGCAGATACGGCAAGGCCTTTTCCAAACCGAGCAGGCGCACCATCCGCACCACCCCGCCACCACCCGGCAACAGGCCGAGCGTGACCTCCGGCAGGCCGAGCTGCACCGACGGCAGGTCCAGGGCCACACGATGATGGCAGGCCAGGCAGATTTCCCAACCACCGCCGAGGGCCGCGCCATTGATGGCCGCCACCACGGGTTTACCCAGGGTCTCCAAAGTACGCAGTTGGGCCTTGAGCAGCAGGACCCTGTCGTAGAAAGCCTTGGCCTCGGGCTTGCCGACCGTGATCAATTCATTGAGGTCACCACCCGCGAAGAAGGTGTGCTTGGCCGAGGTGATGATCACACCGGCAATCGAGTCCTTTTCAGCCTGCAAACGGGCGACACAGGCGGCCATGGCCTCACGGTACACCGCGTTCATGGTGTTGGCGCTCTGGCCCGGCATGTCCAGGGTCAGGACGACGATCCGGTCCTGGCCAGTTTCGTAACGGATGGCATCGGTCATGAAAAAGTGTTCCTTGAAGTCGGGGCTCAGAGGCGTTCAATGACGGTGGCAATGCCCATGCCGCCGCCGACACACAGGGTCGCCAGGCCATAACGCAGGCGACGCACCTCCAATTCGTCGAGCAACGTACCGAGAATTGCGCACCCCGTGGCGCCCAAGGGATGCCCCATGGCGATGGAGCCACCGTTGACGTTGACCTTGGCAGGGTCGATGGCCATGTCCTTGATGAACTTGAGCACCACCGAGGCGAAGGCTTCATTGACTTCGAACAGGTCAATATCCTCCACCCGCAACCCGGCCTTGGCCAGGGCCTTGCGGGTAGCCGGCGCCGGACCGGTGAGCATGATGGTCGGGTCGGTACTGGTGACAGCGGTGGCGACGATCCGCGCCCGGGGTTGCAGGCCCATGGCGCGCCCCTTGGCTTCGGAACCGATCAACATCAGCGCCGCGCCATCGACGATGCCGGAACTGTTGCCCGGCGTGTGCACGTGATGAATTCGTTCGACATGGCTATAGACGCGCAACGCCGTGCCATCGAACCCCATCTGGCCTATGGCCTCGAAGCTTGGCTTGAGCTTGCCCAGGCCTTCGAGCGTGGAGTCGGCGCGGATGAACTCGTCGTGGTCCAGCAGCACGATGCCATTCTGGTCCCGCACGGCGACCAGGGATTTATTGAACGAACCGTCAGCCCGGGCACGCGCTGCTTTTTGCTGGGAGTGCAGCGCATAACCGTCGACATCCTCACGGCTAAAGCCTTCCAGCGTGGCGATCAAGTCGGCGCCGATGCCCTGGGGAACGAAGTGACCGTGCAGGTTGGCTTGCGGGTCCAGCGCCCACGCGCCGCCATCGCTGCCCATGGGCACCCGGGACATGGATTCGACGCCGCCGGCCACCACCAGGTCTTCGAACCCGGAACGCACTTTCATCGCCGCCAGGTTCACCGCCTCCAGGCCCGAGGCGCAAAACCGATTGAGTTGCACGCCTGCCACGCTGACATCCCAATTGGCCACCAGCGCGGCGGTCTTGGCGATATCGGCCCCCTGCTCACCTACCGGGGTCACGCAACCGAGCACGATGTCATCGACCTGGCTGGTGTCCAGATCCATGCGCTGCTGCAAAGCGCTGAGCAGGCCACCCATCAGGTTCACCGGCTTGACGCTGTGCAAGGCGCCATCGGCCTTGCCCTTGCCGCGGGGCGTGCGTAATGCGTCGAAAATCAAAGCTTGGGTCATGACGTCCTCGAAACCACGGGGTAATGCGATGCCTTCAACCATAAGCCCAGCGGCGCCGGATTCAATGACCGCAGTGCTCAATGGCGTTGACGGCCACGCTCAGACGAACGGTAGCGAGCTATCGGGTTAACCGATTCAGGAGGGCAAGCTGTCTAGCAAAAGGGCCGACAGGAAGGTGGCAATAGGCCTCATTCCTTTTTTAGAGCAACCTGTACCAAGCTGATACGAATTGGATCTAAGCCAAGGCCGCCGCGGCCCCTAATGTAATCCTTGTACAAGAAAGTCGTCGGGTTTTGCCGAGGCGCTTGTCGAACAGGAAGTGCAATGCCAGCCGCCATGGATATGCAGGCTGGCTTTTAGGAAATAACAATAAAGGCGGGTCAGCCATGTTCAAACATTCGAAAGTTCGCCAAGCCGGACTCATTCTCTTTGCCACGACGCTGCTGTTGATTTTGCCGAATATCACCAAGGTGATTGGCTGATTCCTGCGCGAGGGCATCTGCATCATCCATTAGTTGTGTCGCCAAAAAATGTGACGGGTTCTCTGTTCGAGCCGCGATGGCTGTGCCAACCTTTGCGGCATCCCCTCGACATGGAAGGCGATCGACTTGAAAGCTCTTATTGTGTTCGGGGCGTTGCTGCTCAGCACGCCCCTTCATGCCGCTCAACTGGTGCTGGAGTTGGGCGCGGGCACGCGCACCTGGCAAACCGAAGAACTGCTCAAGCATCCGGACGTTCAAACGGTCCAGATCGCTGATGACGTTTCCTACAAGAAACCGATGAGCTATCGAGCCGTGCCGCTGACGGCACTATTGACGGGCGTCCAAGCGAACGACCACCTGCAAGCCGTTGCCCTGGACGGCTTCGCTGCCGAAATGCCTGCGGCGCCGTTACTCAACAAGAGCGGGGCCCGGGCCTGGCTGGCGATCGAGGACCCGGCCAAGCCATGGCCGTCGCTGGGGGAAGGCAAGCACAGTGCCGGGCCTTTCTATCTGGTCTGGACCGATCCGCAGGCTGGCCACATCAGCCCGGAGCAATGGCCCTACGCGGTGGCGACCATCAAGCGCCTGTCGGCCGTGGCCGAACGCTTCCCTGCCCTACTGCCGGCGCCCAGCCTGGCCAAGGACGACCCGGTCAATAAAGGTTTCGAACTGTTCCAGAAAAATTGCCTGGCATGCCACCGGCTCAATGGCGCAGGCGATGCACAGTTCGGCCCTGACCTGAACATTCCCTTCAACCCGACCGAATACTTCTCCGGGGATTTCCTCAAGCACTACATTCGCGACCCGCAAGCGCTGCGTCGCTGGCCCCAGGGCAAGATGCCCGGGTTCTCGGCTGCGGTGCTGCCGGATTCCGAGCTGGATTTGCTGGTGGGTTATTTGAAGCATATGGCGGGACGCAAGCAGCCATTGGCCCCGTGAGATTGCTTTTTTTGTGGCGAGGGAGCTTGCTCCCGCTGGGCTGCGCAGCAGCCCCTTAAAAAGCTTGCGAGCGCTTCGCACTCGAGCGGGAGCAAGCTCCCTCGCCACAAAAGCGCCCTCGTTGGAAGGTTATTGTTGTTGCACCGTGATCACCGGCGCCGGTGGCACGACCAGCTTGGCATGCATCTGCTCGCAACCGCCGCCACGACGCATGCCACGTACCGGGCAGGCGTCCAGGTAATCCAGGCCCACGGCCAGCTTCAGGTGGCGCTCCGGACGGGCCAGTTGGTTGGTCACGTCGAAGCTGTACCAGGCGTCGTCAAGCCAGGCCTCCGCCCAGGCATGGCTTGCCAGGTGTTCGCTCTCTTCGCTGAACAGATACCCCGAGACATACCGCGCCGGCACCCCCAGGCTACGGGCGCAGGCCAGGAAGGCGTGGGTGTGATCCTGGCACACCCCGCTACGACCGGCAAAAGCCTGGGCCGCACTGGTCTCCACCTCAGTGGTGCCTGGGGTGTAGATCATGTGCTGGTTCAGCCCGTGCATCAGGTCGATCAGCGCCGAGCGATCACGACGCTGCTGGCATTGCTGCGCGGCGAAGGCTCGAAGGGCTTCGTCCGCTTCCGTTAGCCGGGTGAAGCGCAGGAACGGCAGCGCCGATTGGCTCTCGTGCTCGGCTTCGCGCAACGGATCGATATCCACCTGTCCGCGGGCACCGATGATGATTGTTTCGTGGGGTTCGTCCAGGGTCAGTACGTGAAGGATATTGCCGAACGGGTCCAACTGCGCACGCACCGGCCGGGGCAAATCCAGTTGCCAGCTCAGCACATGCTGGCGTTCGCTGTCGTGGGGCGTCAGGCGCAGGTACTGAATGCTGGCGCGCACCTGATCTTCATAGTGGTAGGCCGTTTCATGGCTGATCGAGAGTCTCATATGACCTCCAGGTAGGAACTGTGAATGGCATTGCCCAGTTCACGGACCAGTGGGATGAATTCGGTAAGCCAGGCGTGCAGGCCCCCGTCGAGGATTTCATTGATGCCGGTGTAGCGCAGGCGTGCGTCCATTTCCGCCGCCAGCCGTTGTGCCTGCCGACCGTTGGTGCCCGGCAGGCTCGCGAGGATCTGGTTGATTTCTTCGGTGCAGGCGCGCAGCGAACGCGGCACATCGGCGCGCAACAGCAGCAACTCAGCCACATGGCGAGCGCCCGGGGCGTCACGGTAGATCTCGGTATAAGCCTCGAAGGACGACAAGGCCCGCAACAAGGCGCTCCATTGGTAATAGGCGTGGGCCGTGCCATCGCTGACCGTGTCGGCCTGGTCACCGGCCATTTCGTAGCGGGCGTCGAGCAAGCGCAGGGTGTTGTCGGCCCTTTCGATGAAGGTCCCCAGGCGAATGAAGCGGAACGCGTCGTTGCGCATGATGGTGCCGTAGGTGGCGCCGCGAAACAGGTGGGATCGCTCCTTGATCCACTCACAGAAACGGCTCATGCCGTAGCGATTCAAGCCTTGCTCGGCGATACCGCGAATTTCCAGCCAGGTGGCGTTGATGTTCTCCCACATGTCGGCGGTGATTCGCCCACGTACCGCGTGGGCACTGGCTCGCGCGGCGCCAAGGCAGCTGTAGATACTGGCCGGGTTGGCCGCTTCAAGGGCAAAGAAATGCAGCAGGCGCTCGGCGTGCAGATCGGCGTGTCGCTCCCGGTAATCATCCAGCGTGCCGGTGATCAGCAATGGCATGGCCAGCTCGTGCAAGCCATCGCCACGCCCGTCCTGGGGCATCAGTGACAACGAATAGCTGACGTCGAGCATCCGTGCGAGGTTTTCCGCGCGCTCCAGGTAGCGCGACATCCAGTACAGGTCCGAGGCGGTTCTACTCAGCATGGCAGCTCCTCAATCCTCGACTACCCAAGTATCCTTGGTCCCACCGCCCTGGGATGAATTCACCACCAGGGAGCCTTCGCGCAGCGCCACCCGCGTCAGCCCACCAGGCACCACGCGGGTCTCGCGCCCCGACAGCACAAACGGCCGCAAGTCGATGTGGCGCGGGGCGATGCCGTTTTCGACAAAGGTCGGGCAGGTCGAGAGCGACAGCGTCGGCTGAGCGATATAGGCGTGCGGCTTGGCCTTGATCCGCTCGCGGAAGGCATCGATCTGCGCCGTCGTCGCGGCCGGCCCCACCAGCATTCCGTAACCGCCGGAACCCTGGGTTTCCTTGACCACCAGGTCGGGAAGATTCGCCAGCACGTGGGAAAGTTCAGCAGGATTACGACATTGCCATGTAGGGACGTTCTTCAGAATCGGCTCTTCATCCAGGTAGAAACGGATCATGTCGGTGACGAAGGGGTACACCGACTTGTCGTCCGCCACGCCCGTGCCGATGGCGTTGGCCAGCACCACGTTGCCGGAACGGTAGGAGGACAACAGGCCCGGCACCCCGAGCATCGAGTCCGGGTTGAAGGCCAGCGGATCGAGGAACGCGTCGTCGAGGCGACGGTAGATCACATCCACCGCTTTCGGGCCGTCGGTGGTGCGCATGAACACTTTGTCATCGCGCACGAACAGGTCGGCGCCTTCCACCAACTCCACGCCCATCTCTCGGGCCAGGAACGCGTGCTCGAAGAACGCGCTGTTGAAACGCCCCGGCGTGAGCACCACGACACTGGGATCGTCCAGCGGACTGGCGCTTTTCAGGGTGTCGAGCAGCAGGTTCGGATAATGATCGATGGGGGCGATGCGCTGGGCGGCGAACAGTTCGGGGAACAGGCGCATCATCATCTTGCGGTCTTCGAGCATGTAGCTGACGCCGCTGGGCGTACGAAGATTGTCTTCGAGCACGTAGTACGTGCCGTCACCGTCGCGAACCAGATCGACACCACAAATGTGGGCATAGATGTCGCGGTGCAGATCAAGCCCCTGCATCGCCAGTTGGTACTGCTCGTTGACCAGCACCTGTTCGGCGGGAATGATGCCGGCCCGGATGATCCGTTGTTCGTGGTAGAGGTCGGCCAGGAACATGTTCAGCGCCTTGACCCGCTGGATGCAGCCGCGTTCGACCACCCGCCATTCACTGGCCGGGATGCTGCGCGGAATTGTGTCGAAAGGGATCAGGCGCTCGGTCCCCTGCTCGTCCCCGTAGAGCGTAAACGTAATGCCTGCACGATGAAACAACAGGTCGGCTTCGCGCCTGCGTTGCGCCAGCAGCTCACCAGGCGTTTCAGCCAGCCAGCGGGCAAACGCCTGGTAATGCGGGCGGACCTGGCCGTTGGCATCGTACATTTCATCAAAACCGCTGCGGATCATGCCGTACTCCTTGTCACCCTGGCAGCAAGGCTTCGCAAGCCCCGTGCCATCGGCATAAACGCTTTATGATCAACGGGTTGGATTCTCCCCTGACAGCCCGCGCACTTTTCTAGTGCAACAAATGCCCCCACCCCGCTGCCCCCGCTTCATTGCGACGCAGGGGCGTCGCTCTGCTGAGCATAGTCTCGGAAAAACGACGCGACTTGATCTGGATACAGTTAAGTACAAAACCTGGGGAAGTGATTGTGGTGTGTCAGCGGGTAATGATGTTGATCGTGCAGCCGCCATCGCGAGCAAGATCGGCTCCCACAGGGACTCTCGTTAGCTCACAGACATGAAAACGGCCGACACAAAGGTCAGCCGTTGCTGTGGTTGCGGTGAGTGACTGTCAGGCCTGCAGGCGCCGGATCTCTTGCTTGACACCCCAGCCCTCGATCACACCACCCAAGGGTTCGACGACTGCCTCAAAGTCTTGCTCGAAGTCGCCAATGTCATCGTAAGTGGCGTACATCACCCGGCTCAGTTCCAACGACCAAGCCCCATCGTCCCGTGCACTGATCTGCGCGTTCAACGATTCTCCCCGAAAATGACCTGCCGCCCTGCGCGCCCGCTCCTCGTCCGGGAAAATGGCGTAGAACTCAATGGGATGGAATCGGGAAAAATCGAAACCGCCTTCTTTCATGCGGCGCAACACGCTGGTGCTGATGTCTTCTTGATAGGCTGTGCTCATGAAACGTCCTCCTGAAACCAATGGATAGACTTTCCGTCTTCCCGTGCGTGAAGCCCTCAGGCTGCAAGCGGTACGGCATCAAATGGCCGCCGGGACACAAGCATGTAGCTGACAAGACCGGACCTTGGCGATCCTTTCGCTGATCTCAATTGCAGAGTAGCCGCAAGTGGCAGCCGCTGCCAAGCGAGACCAGGCACCGTTTCATGAAATCGGTGTAATGCTGATGATTTCGATACTGTGCTGGGACTTGAGGTTCTTGACGGTGGGATCTTCAGTGCGACCTTCCAGGTCGTTGAGGTCCAGTTGGGCGGAAACGGGCAGCAATTTTTCGCGAATCAGTTGTGCAGCCTGCTCCATCGTAGGCTCCTGCTCGTAGTCGAACTGCTCGGCGATGGCTTCGCCATGATCATCCACGAAAGTGATTTCCCACTTTTGCATCGGTGTCTCCTTGATCAATTCAGGGCCTGGCTTACCTTTATCTCGACATTGAAGTCCGGACAATCGTTCCGCCGGGCGTCTGGACGGCACCCATGAAAAGACCGCCTCTGGGGCGGTCTCTGGGTATGAAGCCGTGGCCGATCAGTTTTCGGCGCGTTCCTTCAAGGCTTTCAAAGTATTGAACGGTGCATCCACCACGAACTTGTTCGCCAGCCAGGACGGCACGTCACCCCCTGGTTCGGTGTGGACCTGGTAGGTCACTTCGATCTGGCCAGCGCCCTTTGGCGTGAACTTCCAGAAGCCGTCGACCTGGGTCACTCGCACGAAACCTTGCTCTTCGGGCAGGTATTTCGGCACCCCCTTGAGCTTGCGGGTCAGGCTGCCATCGGCGCCCTCCTCGGTGGTGACTTCCAGTACCGAGTCCCGGGACGTCACGGGCCATGGCGTGTTGAACTGAGTGTAGGTCCAGCTCTGATTGCCTTCGTGCTTGAGCAGTTTCTGGCTCTTGCATTCATGAATCCAGGCGCAGGCACCGGGAACGTCTTCCTGCAGGGTCCGAAGCTTGGCCATGGTGGTTTTCATCACCGTCACGCCGCGATAGGCCTTGTATTTGGAGCCCGCCACCTCACTGAGGGAAACCTTGATACCGTCTTTCTCCTTGGCAACCTGCCAATCCTCTGCCTGAGCGGTGGCCGTTGCCAGCAACACGGTCAACCCACACAACACAGCCATACGATGCAGCGAACCCATAGTTCTTTTCCTTATTGTCCAAGTTCGTTCAGTTAGGATCCGTTCATTGACTCATTACGCTGCCGTGATTTGCTCCCACCAACCGATCAGCCGGATGGCCTCTTCACTGCTGCTGCCGCAAACCTCGATGTCGGCTTCGAACGCCGAGCACACCGCCGGACGCTCCGGCAGACCGAAGATCCGGCACAGGTTATCGACCGACAATTGCACGCAACGTTCTCCCGCCGGCTTGCCTTGGGGCATGCCAGGGATAGGTGAGCTGATGGAAGGGGCGATGCAACAGGCGCCACAGCCTTCACGGCATTTCATGACGACAACATCCTCAGGACAGGTAATGGTTAGTAACAGAACACAGAGTAACGGCTAAAACACTCGTTTTAAATTACCGTCTGCGTGTTTTTTTGCCCACGACGGGATGACCGAATGGTCAGCGACGAACTGCAGGCCTGTCGAAGGTTTATTGCTTGAATTCGAAATCCAGTGCTGCACCTTCCACCTCATTGCGCTCCTGGTTGCGCAGTGGCAGCTGCATTTCATTGCTCAACAAACGGCCATTGAGCTGAAACGGCCCGGGTTTCTCGCCGAACATCGACGGCAAGAGGGGTTCACGCTTGAACTGCACCCCCTTACCCGCTGGTTGCAGTTGATCGACCATCTCATGGGGCAAGCTCAAATCCAGCTTGGCCGGCGGTAATGGGGTCTTGGCGACCTCGTGGGCGGATTTGCTCTTGGAGGCGATGGGCGCGCGTTTTTTCTTCGCCGGTGCCACCTTCTTGACCGAAGGCTTCCTGGCCGCCGTGGTTTTTTTCGGCGCATCCTTCGTGGCACTGGCGGCCGGTTTTTCCTGCGCCGGCGCTGCCGCGACTACGCCTCCCATGTGGAAGACGCTCAACAGGCCGATCAAAACCCAGGCAGCAGGAACAATGGCTTTCATAGATACAACAGCATTGACGGCAGAGACCCCCATGCTCGCCTGATAATGAGGCGCTGACAAGCACATCGAGCTAAGCCACTGACGTCTAAAGAAATCCGTTGGCCGTCTCCTGGCACAATTGAGTGGCCAACAGCCCCAGCGTCATCAAGGCCCGCTCTGCCTCACGGTTCCAAGGAGTGCCGCAGTTCAAGCGAATGCAGTGGTTGAACTGCTCGGTGTTACTGAAAATCAGCCCTGGCGCGATGCTGATGCCTTGTTGCAACGCCCGCACATGCAACTCCTGGGTATTGACCCGCCCCGGCAGGCTGACCCACAGGATGAAGCCTCCAGTGGGACGGCTCATCTGCGTGCCTTCGGGAAAGTACTGCTGCACCGCCAGCTGAAAGGCACTGAGGTTCTTGCGGTACTCCTGCCGGATATAGCGCAAGTGCCGGTCATAGCCGCCGTTTTCCAGGTACGCGGCAATGCCCATCTGCGTGACGCTGCACGCCGAATGCGTACTGAAGGTCTGGAGCCGCTGGATTTCCTGCTGGAATTTCCCCGCGATCATCCAACCGATGCGCACACCCGGCGACAACGTCTTGGAAAAACTCGAGCAGTAGATGACCCGGTCCAGCCGGTCGTAGGCCTTGAGGGCCTTGGTGCGCCCCTGCTCGAACATCAACTCGCCATAGATATCGTCCTCGACGATCTGGATGTCGAAGTCCGACGCCAGGCGCAGCAGTTGCTTTTGCCGCTCTTCCGGCATGGTGCCGCCAAGAGGATTGCTCAGGCGCGTGGTCAGCACCAGCGCCTTGATCGACCATTGGTTGGCCGCCAACTGCAAGGCCTCCAGGCTCATACCGGTGACCGGGTCGCTGGGGATCTCGATGACCTTGAGGCCCAACAGATCCGCCAGTTGCAGCAAGCCGTAATAGGTCGGCGACTCAGCGGCGATCAAGTCCCCGGGCCGCGTCAGCACCCGCAAGGACATCTGCAACGCATCGACGCAGCCGTGGGTGATCACCACCTCGGAAGGGTCCACCACGACGCCGGCATCGCGCATGCGAATCGCCACTTGGCGGCGCAACGGCTCGAAACCCGGGCTGAACATGTAGCTGAACGCCCGCGGGCTGTGGAAGCGTGTGACCTTGGCCAATTGCTGATGCAGGGCCCGGACAGGCAGATAGTCGACGCTCGGGACCGCCGCGCCCAGGGGAAACACCCCTTCGCGGCGCGACTCGACCAATACTTGCTGAATGATGCTGCTGCGCGTCACCAGCCCCGGACGCTCGACCCGGGCAATGTCCGGCGTCGGTGCCGTCAGGGCCGGCGTCTGGTGCACGTAGTAGCCCGACTGCGGCCGCGCGCGGATCAGCCCCTGGTCTTCAAGGTTGGCGTAGGCCTGCAGCACCGTGGCATGGCTGACGTTGAGCTGCGAGCTCATCTTGCGCACCGAAGGCACGCGTTCACCGGGCTGATACACACCGCGCCGGATGTCTTCAGCCAGCTGTTGAGCAATACGTTGATAGAGCAGAAGGTTGGTCATGACGCAGCACTCGATTTCACGGGCATTTTATTCTTGTCGGAAACGATACCGGAACAGTTTAGAAGTGTACTGGGACAGTTGCCAGATTACTCGACAGTACAGTGGAGTGACAGCTCTAACTGTACTCATCGCGCATCGATTGCAGGGCCAAAAAAACCCGGCGCCTTCTACAGGGGCCGGGTTTTCCAGTGACGCAACCCTTAGCGGGCGGCGCCGAGCTGGCCTTTTTCGTCAGAGAACACAATTTCAACGCGACGGTTCTGTGCCCGGCCGCGCTCGGAAGCATTGACGTCCACCGGGTATTCATCGCCGTAGCCTTCGACCTGGATGCGCTTTTCATCAACCCCAAGGTCCACCAGCACATCCGCGACCGCTTGCGCGCGATCGCGAGACAGCTTGAGGTTTTCCTGCTTGCCGCCCGTGCTGTCGGTGTACCCCTCGATACGCACCACGCGCTTGGGATTGAGCTGTAAGAACTGCACAATCTTGAGCACCACCCGGTTGGCCGAGTTTTTCAGTTCCGCTTCGCCGGTGTCGAACAGCACGTCGCCCAGGGTCATCACCAGGCCGCGATCGGTCTGGGTGGTCGCCATCGCCATGATCTGTTCTTCGAGCCATTTGCCCTGCTGCTGCACACTCAGCAACTTGGATTCGCGCAGGGCCAGTTGCAGGCGCTGGCGCTCCAGTTCGAGCTTCGCCGCGCGCTCTTCGTTGAGCACCTGATTGCTGTGCTCCCGGGCGATCGCACTGTAGCGCTGGCTCAGGTAGGCGTAATGCTGCACATCTTCGCCGCTGCCCCAGTAGCTGGACAAACGATCGGCACGGGCCAGGGATTCACCAGCGCGAATCACGTCCCGGGGCGCGGCACGCAACACGTTGGCGTCTTCCTTGACCTTCTGGAAATCGGTGCTGGCCTGCTCGAGCGCCGCTTCGCTGCGTTGGCCGGCGCAGCCATACAAGCTGGCCAGGCCGGCGAGGACCAGGCTGCCCAATACGTGGGAGTGCTTCATTGGGCATCCTCCCTCAGCTGTTTGCGCAAGCGCTTGATGCGGGTGTCGAGCACGTTCAGTTGCTCCTGGCTCTTGAGGGTCAGCACCTTCGCTTCGGCCAGGCGGGCGTCGAGTTCGGCCTGTTCGGCCCGCATGCGCGCCTTCTTGTAGGATTCGTCGGCCATGTTGGATTTGGCGCGAGCGAATTTTTCTTCAGCCAGTTTCAATTCGGGCACTTCGTCGGCAGTAGCGCCAACGGCCCGCGCTTGCTCCAGTGCCTGTTCGGTCAGGCGGATCTGTTCATTCGGCGCCGGATCGGCTGCGCAGCCCGCCAGAGCCAGAACGGCCAGGGCAGCGAAAAGAGGTCGAATAGTCACTAATGTTCCCTACTGTTTTGGGGCACTGACAGGTGGCTGCAACTGTGTTTTCCAACGCTCGAGATTGCGCTGCAACACAGCCTCCGTCAGACCGGACGCGGCCAATTCTGTCATCTTTTGCGCCAGCTGTCCGCGTAACCATGGGTCATTGCAGGCGGAGTTATGGGAAACCGCGAGGAACAGCCCGGGTTTGTCCACCGGTTGCGGTGCGGCTTGCAGATCGTTGGCCATCCCCAGTGTCTGCGCCATCGCCAGGCCCGAATAGCGCCCCGCCAGGACATATTCCACCTCGCCCAGCAGCAGTTTCTGAAAGGCCTGGGTCAGGTTGGGCGTGCGCACCAGGGACAATTTCTGCTCGGCAAAGACGCCAAATCCCTGGGTCATACGGGCCTTTTCCGACAAGGCCCCGGGATGACCGTGAAGGTCCGCGGGCTGGTTGATGACCAGCGTCGAGTCCTTGCGGGTCCAGACCAGGTAATCGTTTTCGAGCAAGGGCGGATGAACGTAATCCAGCACTTCAAGCCCGGTAACGGTCAGTGGCGCGTCGGTGAGCAGGTCCATGCGTCCGCTGCGCACTTCGTCCAACGCCTGGGCGCGCTTGCCGGCATACAGCAGTTCGATCTTGATCCCCAGTTCTTGCGCGACGTGCGCCAGCAGGTCGGCACTGGCGCCAATCAAGTGCTTGGGGTCTTGAGGGTCCTGCCAGAGATAGGGCGGCGCATCCGGGCTACCGGTAGCGATCAGTCGTTCACATTTGCCGGCGGCGACAGACAGGCCTGGCACGAGCGCCAACGTCCACAGCAACGGCCAGCCGGCCAAACGACGCAGATCCATGGCAATACGCTCCTCTGAGGCAGAAATAAAAAGCCCGGCCAAAGGGCCGGGCTCTTTATAAGTGAAGACGCCGGATTAGACCAGCTTCTCCAGCTCAGGGATGGCTTCGAACAGGTCCGCCACCAGGCCATAGTCGGCCACCTGGAAGATCGGCGCCTCTTCGTCCTTGTTGATCGCAACAATCACTTTGGAGTCTTTCATGCCCGCCAGGTGCTGGATCGCGCCGGAGATACCGACGGCGATGTACAGCTGTGGCGCAACGATCTTGCCGGTCTGGCCGACCTGCATGTCGTTGGGCACGAAGCCTGCGTCGACCGCCGCGCGGGAAGCGCCGACCGCCGCGCCCAGCTTGTCGGCCAGGGCGTACAGGTGCTTGAAGTTATCGCCGTTCTGCATGCCACGGCCGCCGGAAACGACGATCTTGGCAGCGGTCAGTTCAGGACGGTCGGACTTGGCCAGTTCTTCGTTGACGAAGCTGGAGATGCCGGCGTCGTGGGCAGCGCCTAGCGCTTCAACGGCAGCCGAGCCACCTTCGGCGGCAACCGGGTCGAAACCGGTGGCGCGGACGGTGATGACCTTGACCGCAGCGGTCGATTGCACGGTGGCAATGGCGTTGCCCGCGTAGATCGGACGCTTGAAGGTGTCGGCGCTTTCGACCGAGATGATCTCGGAGATCTGGTCGACGTCCAGTGCAGCAGCCACGCGCGGCAGGATGTTTTTGCCGTTGGACGTGGCGGCCGCCAGAATGTGGCTGTAGCCCTTGCCCAGCTCGGCTACCAGCGGCGCAACGTTTTCCGGCAATTGGTGCGCGTAGGCAGCGTTGTCAGCCGACAGCACTTTGGCTACGCCCGCGATTTTCGCAGCAGCTTCAGCCACGGCGCCAGCACCCTGGCCAGCTACCAGCACGTGAATGTCGCCACCGATTTTAGCGGCAGCAGCAACAGTGTTCAGCGTGGCCGGAGCCAGCGCCTTGTTATCGTGTTCGGCGATTACGAGGATAGTCATGATCAGATCACCTTCGCTTCGTTTTTCAGTTTCTCGACCAATTCAGCCACCGACTTGACCTTGATGCCCGCGCTGCGTGCAGCCGGCGCTTCGACCTTGAGGGTCTTGTTGGTGGAGGCGGTGGAAACGCCCAAAGCGTCAGGCGTCAGCACTTCAAGCGGCTTCTTCTTGGCTTTCATGATGTTTGGCAGGGACGCATAACGCGGCTCGTTCAAACGCAGGTCGGTGGTGACGATCGCTGGCAGTTTCAGGGAAACGGTCTGTGCGCCGCCGTCGATCTCGCGGGTCACGGCAACGCTGTCACCAGACACTTCGACTTTGGAGGCGAAGGTGCCCTGACCGTAGCCGCTCAAAGCAGCGAGCATCTGGCCGGTCTGGTTGTTGTCGCTGTCGATGGCTTGTTTGCCGAGGATCACCAGCGATGGTTGTTCCTTGTCGACAACGGCCTTGAGCAGCTTGGCCACAGCCAGCGAGGTCAGGTCTTCGGCGGATTCGACGAGGATGGCGCGATCGGCACCCAGTGCCAGCGCGGTGCGCAGTTGTTCCTGGGCGGTGGTCGGGCCGATGGAGACGACGACGATCTCAGTCGCCACGCCTTTTTCCTTCAGGCGTACGGCTTCTTCTACGGCGATTTCGCAGAAAGGGTTCATCGACATCTTGACGTTGGCGAGGTCGACGCCGGAGTTGTCCGCCTTGACGCGAACCTTGACGTTATAGTCGACCACTCGTTTGACAGCTACAAGAACCTTCATGGATTCCTCGTTACTCTCCGGTGAAAAAAAGTCGCCTAGGCGAACCTGGCGGTTGATGCTCATGGGCGCAAGGGCACCTCTAAAAACGCCGGCATGAACCACACATGACCCAGCTCACGGGAGTGAAGACCATTCGTCAGTGATGACCGATGAGTCATTCATTATCGCGGCGTGTAAACTGCGCGTCGGAACCACGCAATGCGTCACTTTGTGCTGCCTTCGCCCTGTCTTTAGAGGTGCTCTTGAAACCAACAGTCAGCCTACGGCGAGCGCAAAACCGCCCGTATCTTGACCGGAACGCCTATTCCGGTCAATACGGCAAAATGGTCAGTCATAAGCCGTACGTCAGTGATTTATCTGGGCTGCGGCAATTTCAAACAAACGTTTGTATTGGACCCTGAGAGTGGTGTAGATATAATGCGCCGCTTAAGAGAGACACGCGTTTCATCCATTGTCGCTTTCGTCGCTTTTTGCGAAGGAAACAACGGATGCAACGCCAAACCTCCAATTAGAAAAAACTGTGAGCCTTGAGTAGGAGATAGCCCTGTGGAACGCGAATACATGGAATTCGACGTGGTCATCGTCGGTGCCGGCCCCGCTGGCCTGTCTGCCGCTTGCCGACTGAAACAGAAGGCCGCCGAAGCCGGTAAGGAAATCAGCGTCTGCGTGGTCGAAAAAGGCTCGGAAGTCGGTGCGCACATTCTCTCCGGCGCGGTGTTCGAACCCCGTGCCCTGAACGAACTGTTTCCAGACTGGAAAGAACTCGGCGCACCGCTGAATACGCCCGTCAAACGCGATGACATTTATGTCCTGAAAAACGCCGAGACCGCGAGCAAAATCCCTGACTTCTTCGTGCCCAAGACCATGCACAACGAAGGCAACTATATTATTTCCCTGGGCAACCTGTGCCGCTGGCTGGCCCAACAGGCCGAAAACCTGGGCGTGGAGATCTACCCAGGGTTCGCCGCCCAGGAAGCGCTGTTCGACGAGAACGGCGTGGTGCGCGGGATCATCACCGGCGACCTGGGTGTCGACCGCGAAGGCAATCCGAAGGAAGGCCTCTACACCCCGGGCATGGAACTGCGTGGCAAATACACGCTGTTCGCCGAAGGCTGCCGTGGTCACATCGGCAAGCAGTTGATCAAGCGCTTCAACCTGGACAGCGAGGCCGACGCCCAGCACTACGGCATCGGCCTGAAGGAAATCTGGGAAATCGACCCGGCCAAGCATCAACCCGGCCTGGTGGTGCACACCGCCGGCTGGCCGCTGGACATCATGGGCACCGAGAACACCGGCGGCTCCTTCCTTTATCACCTGGAAAACAACCAGGTGGTGGTCGGCCTGATCGTCGACCTGTCCTACAGCAATGCCTACCTGTCCCCGTTCGACGAGTTCCAGCGCCTCAAGCATCACCCGGTACTCAAGCAGTACCTGGAAGGCGGCAAGCGCGTCAGCTACGGCGCCCGCGCCATCTGCAAGGGCGGCCTGAATTCGCTGCCGAAAATGGTCTTCAAGGGCGGCGCGTTGATCGGTTGCGACCTCGGCACTTTGAACTTCGCCAAGATCAAGGGCAGCCACACCGCCATGAAGTCCGGCATGCTCGCCGCCGAGGCGGTGGCCGATCGCTTGTTCGCCGAGTCCGAAGGCGGTGATGAACTGACCGCCTACGTCGACGCTTTCAAGGCCAGTTGGCTGTATGAAGAGCTGTTCGCCAGCCGCAACTTCGGCGCGGCGATCCACAAGTACGGCGCCATCATCGGTGGTGGCTTCAACTGGCTCGACCAGAACATCTTCGGCGGCAAGCTGCCGTTCACCCTGCACGACAACAAGCCGGACTACGCCTGCCTCAAGCTGGCGGCCGATTGCAAAAAGATCGACTACCCGAAACCGGACGGCAAGCTCAGCTTCGACAAACTCAGCTCGGTGTTCATCTCCGGTACCAACCATGAAGAAGAACAGCCCTGCCACCTGAAGCTGACCGACCCGAGCATCCCGATCAGCAAGAACCTGCCGTTGTACGACGAACCGGCCCAGCGCTACTGCCCGGCCGGCGTGTACGAAGTGGTGACCAAGGAAGACGGCGAGAAACGCTTCCAGATCAACGCCCAGAACTGCGTGCACTGCAAGACCTGTGACATCAAGGACCCTTCGCAGAACATCACTTGGGTGTCGCCGGAAGGCGCTGGCGGACCGACTTACCCGAACATGTAAGCCGACACTCTGTACATCGAGGCTCCCGCAATGGGGTAATGCTGTTCACTTAAGAAAAATGATGGACCTGTGGCGAGGGAGCTTGCTCCCGCTCGGCTGCGAAGCAGTCGTAAATCGGCGGGTGCGGTGTGTCTGATGCTCCGTATTTGGCAGGTTTTGGGGTCGCTTCGCGGCCCAGCGGGAGCAAGCTCCCTCGCCACGGGTTTGTCGACTGCCTTAAGTGAACAGCATTACCCGCAATGGGGGCCTTTTTGTTGCCTGCCATCTAAGCAGCACCACAGCTCGCTCCCACAGGGCGAAATCAGCGGATCAGGCGGCGCGCTCTTCCCCAGGGTTGCGCTCGAAGTAACGCTTGTACTCCCGACTGAACTGCGACGAACTCTGATACCCCACCTGATGCGCGACCTGGGCCACGCCCAAGCCTTCGCTGAGCAGCAGTCGCTGAGCCTTGAGCAGGCGCAAACGCTTGAGGTACTGCACTGGCGACAGCAAGGTGCTGCGCTTGAAATGCTCATGGAAGGTCGAAGCGCTCATGTTCGCGCAACTGGCCAATGTCTCGACGTTCAGCGGCTCGGTGAAGTGCGCATGCAAATGGCTCAGGGCCGCGGCAATCCGGGCGAATTGGCCTTGCTGCTCCACCAGCGCCCGCAGCACATCGGCCTGGGGCCCGCGCAACGCGACGAACAGCAACTCCCGCAGCCGCGCCTGCCCCATGACCTGGCATTCCAGTGGGTCATGCAAGCACTGCAACAGGCGTTCGACGCATCCGCGCATGGCGCCATCGAGCACGGCGCTGGTCATGGACTCCGGCGTCTGGGCCGCGAGGCTTCGCCCCGGCATCAATCCCATGGCCAGCACCAGCTCGCCCAACAGCGCCCGATCGATCGCAACCGAAATCCCGAGCAACGGAGCATCGGGCATGGCGTAGGTTTCACATTCGAACGGCACCGGCAACGCCTGGATCAAGTAATGCCCGGCGCCGTACTCCAGCGTACGCGGTCCCAGGTACGCCAGCTTGCTGCCTTGGGCGATGATCACCAGGCTCGGCTCGTAGAGCTGCGGGCCACGGGCGATGTCCTGGCTGCACCGCAGCACTTGCACGCCAGGCAGGTGCGTAGGAATAAAGCCGTCACGGGTCGCCAAGGGTTCGATCAGCGAAACCAGCGCCGCGTTGGCATCGAGATGACGGGTCAGCAACATGGGGAAACTTCACGAAAAAATGGATGGGAACATCATCGCAGGTCTGGCGTCACATAGGAGCAATCCTAGGCCAAGGCCGGAGGATTAGGCATGACACCCGTAGGAATGGTCATCGCCGCATACCGTCAAGGCTCCCAGAATAGATCACCTCACTGCTCACTACTTAGCGAGGTCCATCATGTACACCGCCATCGGATACGCCGCCCAATCGCCCACCACTCCCCTCGCCCCCATGAAGTTCGAACGCCGCAGCCCGCGAGCTGACGATGTGGCGATCGAAATCCTCTATTGCGGCGTCTGCCACTCCGACATCCACCAGGCACGCAACGAATGGGGCATCGCCGTTTATCCACTGATGCCTGGCCACGAGATCATCGGCAAAGTCACCGCCGTCGGTGCAAATGTCACCCGTCATAAGGTCGGCGACTTGGTGGGTGTTGGCTGCATGGTCGATTCCTGCCGCGAGTGCGAAGCTTGTCACGCGGACCTGGAGCAATACTGCTATCAGGGCATGACCCAAACCTATGCCAGCCCGGACCGGGTCAGCGGCGGGCATACCATGGGGGGCTACTCCAACAGCATCGTGGTCCAAGAGCACTTCGTGTTGCGCATCCCGGCCGCGCTCGACCCGGCCAGCGCCGCACCGATTCTCTGTGCCGGCATCACCACCTACTCGCCCCTCAAGCACTACGGCGTGAAGGCCGGCGACAAGGTCGGCGTGCTGGGCATGGGTGGCCTCGGCCATATGGGTATCAAGTTCGCCAAAGCCATGGGCGCGGAAGTCACGTTGTTCACCCGCTCGGCCAGCAAGGCTGAAGAGGCCCGTCGCCAGGGCGCCGATCATGTGATCGTGTCCACCGATCCCGAGCAGATGGCCGCCGCGGCCGGACGCTTCCATTTCCTGCTGGACACCATTCCAGTGCAGCACGATCTCAATCCCTACCTCAGCACCCTGCACTTCGACGGCGTGCATATCCTGGTGGGTCTGGTCGAGCCGATCGATCCACCGGTCCATGCGGCCAACTTGATCATGGGTCGTCGCGTCCTGGCCGGTTCGTTGATTGGCGGGATCGCAGAAACCCAGGAAGTGCTGGATTTCTGCGCCGAGCACAACATCAGCTGCGACATTGAAATGCTCGACATCCGCCAGATCAACGAGGCCTACAGCCGCATGATCGCCGGGGACGTGAAGTACCGTTTCGTCATCGACATGGCGACGCTCAAGGCCTGACCTTCGTCAAACCTTGGCACCCAGTTCCGCCGACAGCCGGGCTGTGACCCCTTTGACCAGGGGAATCAGCTCGGCCATCTTTTCCAGCGGCATGTACGGCACGGTGCTGGCGATGCTGATACCGGCAACGATGCGCTTGCCGGCGTCCCGGATCGGCGCCGCCACACAGCGAATCGACGGTTCGTTGTCTTCCAGGTCGAAGGCATAACCCCCCGCCACGTACTCCAGCATCCGTTGCTGGAACTGTTCCCAGGATTGCTCCTGATGCTGGGGCCAGAACTGATTCTTCCCACCGGCTGGCAGGCTGATTTCATACAGCCGCTTCCATTGTTCCTGCGAATCATCGAGCATCAGCGCCTTGCCGATCCCGGTGCGCGCCAGCGGCATGCGATGGCCTACGCGCGAACGCATTTCCGGGCCGTTGCGCCCTGGATTCTTCAGCAGGTACAAGACTTCGTCGCCCTCACGAATCGCCAGGTGAACGGTGTCCCCGGTCAGTGCCGACAGTTCGTCCAGATACGGCCCCGCCAGGCTCACCAGTGGCAATTCTTCCCGGGCCTGAAAGCCCAGCTCGATCAATTTCGGCCCCAGCAGATAGCCCACCTGCGGCACCACGCGCAGGTAACGTTCGTCCACCAGGCAACTGGCCAGGCGATGGGTGGTGCTGCGGGTGGTGCCAATCAGCCGGGCGATTTCCTTCAAGTCACGGGCGCCGCTGGCGACCGCCTGGACCACCCCCAGGCCACGCAACAATGTCTGCGTGCCCGTAGGTGCGGCATCCTTGGTGATTTTTGGATCGTCTTGCTGCATAGCCGGCCTTCAACAGTGAGCGGGAACGGGCGGCATTATGGTCGCCCGCCCCGTCGGACTACAACTCGATGCGCTCGACCTTCCCGACCAGCAGGATGTAGGACAGCGCGCCAGCCAGTGCCAGGACAGAGATATAGGTGATGGCCGGGGCAAACGAATCACCGCTGGCAAGGAAGCCAATGACGATCGGCGTGGCGATCGCCGCCAGGTTGCCGATGAAGTTGAACACCCCACCCGTCAACCCGAGCAGTCGTGCCGGGGCCAGTGTGGAGACCAGCGACCAGGTGATCGACGCCAGGCCATTGCCGAAGAACGCCAGGGCCAGGAAGGCGATCACCAGCGGCGTCGATTCAACAAAGTTGGCGCCGATGATCGAGGTGGAGATCAACAGACCGCCAATGATCGGCAGCTTGCGGGCAAACCCCACCGTGGCGCCGCGGCGAATCAGCCAGTCGGAGAAGAACCCGGAGCACAGCACGCCGACAAACGCCGCGAGGAACGGCAACGACGCCAGCAGACCGGACTTGATGAAATCCATGCCGCGATATTTCACCAGGTAGGTCGGGAACCACGTCAGGAAAAACCACAGCGTGGAGTTGAGGCAGAACTGGCCCAGGTAAATGCCCCACAACTTGCGTTGCGTCAGGACAATGCCCAGGTCGGACCAACTGAATTTGGCCTTGACCTTGGCGGTATCGGCCTGGATATCCACCAGCCCGCCGCCTTCGCGGATCAGTTCGATTTCGGCGGCGTTGGCGCCTTTGAAATCCCGTGGCTCGCGATACACCGCGTACCAGATCGCCGCCCAGAGAATGCCCACCGCGCCCGTGGCGACAAACACCATGTGCCAACCGAAGGCGTGTTGCAGCCACGCCAATACCGGGGTCAGGAAGGCCAGCCCGACAAACTGCCCGGAGGTATAGAAACCGATGGCCGTGGCCCGCTCGCGTTCGGGAAACCAGGTAGTAACCACGCGGCTGTTGATCGGATAAGCCGGCGCTTCCAGGGCACCCACCGCCATGCGCAGCACGAACAGCGCGATAAAACTGGCGGCAAAACCCAGCATGACCGTGGCCACCGACCACAACAGCAACGCCACGCTATACAGAATGCGCGGCGGCACCCGGTCCACCAGCCAGCCACCGGGAATCTGCATGGCGGCGTAGGTCCAGCCGAACGCCGAAAAAATCAGCCCGATATGGATCGGATCGATGCCCAGGTCGCTGGTCAACGCGGGGGCGGCGATCGACAGGTTGCTGCGGTCCAGGTAATTGATCACCACGGTGATGAACAGCAGGACCATGATGAAAAAACGCTTGCGGCTGGGCGTCACCAACGACGCCTGCGCGCTCAGGGTGTGCGCTTGCATGTGAGGTGCCTCTTTTTATGTTTATTGAGGGCGAAACTAACGAGCAGTCGAGTCGACCCGTGGCGAGGGAGCTTGCTCCCGCTGGGCTGCGCAGCAGCCCCCTGTATGTATGAACTGACATCTCTGCGACTGCTGCGCAGTCGAGCGGGAGCAAGCTCCCTCGCCACAGGGGTTGTGGTTGTCTAGAGAATCACCACTCGGCAAAACTGCCATCGGCATGACGCCAGATCGGGTTGCGCCAGCGGTGGCCGATGGCCGCGCGTTCGATGACGTATTCCTCGTTGATCTCGATGCCCAGGCCCGGGCCATTCGGGATTTTCACGAAGCCCTTGTCGTAGTCGAACACCTGCGGATCCTTGATGTAGTCCAGCAGGTCGTTGCTCTCGTTGTAGTGGATACCCAGGCTCTGTTCCTGGATGAACGCGTTGTAGCAGACCGCGTCCAGTTGCAGGCACGCCGCCAGGGCGATCGGGCCCAGCGGGCAGTGCAGCGCCAGCGCCACGTCGTAGGCCTCGGCCATGTTGGCGATCTTGCGGGTTTCGGTGATGCCGCCGGCATGGGAGGCATCCGGCTGGATGATGTCCACGTAACCTTCGCTGAGCACCCGCTTGAAGTCCCAACGGGAAAACAACCGCTCGCCCAGGGCAATCGGGGTGCTGGTCAGCGGCGCCAACTCCTTGAGGGCTTCGTAGTTTTCGCTGAGCACCGGCTCTTCGATGAACATCAACTTGTAGGGGTCGAGTTCCTTCATCAGCACCTTGGCCATCGGTTTGTGCACCCGGCCGTGGAAGTCCACGCCAATGCCGACGTTCGGCCCCACCGCATCCCGCACCGCCGCCACGTTGGCCAGGGCAAGGTCGACTTTTTCGAAGGTGTCGAGAAACTGCAGCTCTTCGGTGCCGTTCATCTTCACCGCCGTGAAGCCCCGCGCCACCGCCTCTTTCGCCGCACGAGCGGTGTCCGCCGGCCGGTCGCCGCCGATCCACGAATACACACGGATCTTGTCCCGCACCTGGCCGCCCAGCAGGTCGCTGACCGACACACCCAGGGCCTTGCCCTTGATGTCCCACAGCGCCTGGTCGATGCCGGCCAGGGCGCTCATGTGAATGGCCCCACCACGGTAGAAGCCGCCGCGATAGAGCACGGTCCAAATGTCTTCGATGTTGCGTGGGTCTTTGCCGATCAGGTAGTCGGACAATTCCTCGACAGCCGCCGCCACCGTGTGGGCACGGCCCTCGACCACAGGCTCGCCCCAACCGGTCACGCCCTCGTCGGTCTCGACCTTGAGGAAGCACCAGCGCGGCGGAACGATAAACGTGGTCAGCTTGGTGATTTTCATCTTGTTGTCTCTCTTGTCAGATGCAGCGCACGGGGCGCTGGAAAAGTCTTCAGTTCAAGGCGTTCCATGCCGCCACGTAGGCCTTGGCGCGCACCGCCACTTCATCCGCTGTCAGGCCCGGCTTGAATAGCCCGGAACCGAGGCCGAAACCCTTGACGCCGGCTTCGACGAACACCGCCATGTTGTCCGGCGTAATCCCGCCCACCGGCACCAGCACGGTCCCGGCCGGCAGCACCGCGAGCCAGGCCTTGACCACCGCCGGGCCCATCTGCTCGGCGGGGAACATCTTCAGTACATGGGCGCCTTCGGCCAGCGCGGCAAACGCTTCGGTAGGCGTGGCGACACCCGGCGACAGGTACAGACCCGCCGCTTTCGCCGCCCGCAGCACCTTCGGATCGCTGTGAGGCATGACGATCACTTGGCCGCCAGCGGCTTTCACCTGCTCCACCTGCTCCGGCGTGAGCACGGTGCCGGCGCCGATCAGGCAATCGGCGGGCAAGGTGCTACGCAGGATGCGGATGCTTTCGTACGGCTCGGGGGAATTGAGCGGCACTTCGATGACGCGAAATCCGGCGCTGTACAGGACTTCGCCGATGGCCGCCGCCTCTTCGGGACGCAGACCACGCAGGATCGCAATCAGCCCGTTGTGCGCCAGTGCTTGAGTGAGCATGTCAGACCTCCAGTCAGGTTCAGGGGGCGGTGGAATCGAGCAATCCGGCCGCTACGGCCAGTTGCCACAAACCGCGTTCGGTGGCCTGTTCGGCCAGGACCACCCGGGCGAAGCCGCAGGCGTCGAGGGCCCGTTGATAACGGACACAGAGTTGGGAGTTGCCGATCAGCACCACCGTCGGCAGATGGAGGCTGTCGCGCCGCCGACGCTGCACCTCGGCCAGCGCCGTCAGCTCATGGCCGATCAGCAGGCCCGAAAGGTAATCGGCCTGGGCGCTGGCCTCCAGTTCGCCGGTCAAGCCCAGGCTGCGAGCGCTGAACACCGTGGACAACGGACCGATCTGGCCGTCCGCCGACAACGCCACCTGAACGCCACGATCAAAGGCCACGCCATCGAAGGTCGTACTCCGTTGCTGGGTGCGGCCGAGAATGCTGTGGTCACTGAGCACGGCAAAGATCTCGCCGGTCATGAAAGTGTCGAAATGCACGATGCAGCCATCGGTCACTTCCACCCATTTCGAATGGCTGCCGGGCAAGCCGATCAACACCGCTTCGTCCGGCAGGCTGTGCAAGGCGCCGAGCACCTGGGTTTCTTCACCGCGCATGACATTGGGCAAGCGTGAACGCTGAATCACGCCGGGCACGATGTGCACATCGACACCGCGAAGGCTGCGAACGGTTTGTAGGGAATGTCCGAGATTGGCGACGTTGGCGGGTGTGTCGCAGTAAGGCGCTTCACGCCAGCCCTGAGCGCTGCCGACCATGCCACAGGCAATCACGGGCAAGCCTGGCTGGGCATCGAGCCAGTCGCCGCAGGCCTCGTCGAAGGCCAGTTCGAAACCATCGATGCACGCCCGGCCGGCCACGGTTCGCGGCTGGGAAGGCAACTGCATGATCCCCGATGACAGCGAGCGCTGCTCGAGCACCTCGCCACCGGCTGCGAGTTTGTAAGCCCGTAATGAGGTGGTCCCCCAATCGAGCGCGATCAATTGCGCCTGCATCCGCTTCACCTGTTCTGTTTTTTGGCAGTGAGTGGAACGGACTATAAACCTGGGCGCGACAAAATCTCAATATATAAATATCACTCCCATATATTGGGATTCTATGAGCCAACCCTAAAGCCCATCGCCATCCGTCCCAGACCCTGCTACGTTTCTGAGCGGACGCCAAACAACTAGGGAAAAAGTGATGGGACAACAGCTGAAAATCCTCGGTCGCACTTCCTCGATCAATGTCAGAAAAGTGTTGTGGACCTGCCAGGAATTGGAAATCGCCTACGAGCGCGAAGACTGGGGCATCGGTTTTTCCTCGACCCACGACCCGGCGTTCCTGGCCTTGAATCCCAATGCCCAAGTGCCGGTGATCATTGATGAGAACGGTGTGCTCTGGGAGTCGAACACCATTTGCCGCTATCTGGTGGGCAAACATGGGCGCAACGACCTGCTGCCTGTCGAACCTGCCGCACGGGCGCGTGTCGAGCAGTGGATGGACTGGCAAGCCACAGAGCTCAACCCGTCATGGGGCTACGCATTCCATGCCCTGGTACGCAAGAATCCAGACTTCCAGGACCCACTGCGTATCGCCGCCGGCGTCAAAGGCTGGAACGAGAAGATGGGTTTGCTGGAGCAGCAGTTGAACCGCACCGGCGCCTACGTGGCCGGTACGGCGTTTTCCCTTGCGGATGTGCTCATCGGCTTGTCGGTGCACCGCTGGCGCCAAGCGCCCATGGAGCGTCCCGACTATCCAGCGGTCGCCGCCTATTGCAAGCGGTTGGAACAGCGCCCCGGATTTGCCGAGTACGCATCCGCCGCGCACTCATGAAGTGCTCAGTTGCCGTTAGCGAAATCCCGTAGCACCTTGCCGTCCATTCGGTAGCGCACCCATTCTTCCTGGGGCTGCGCGCCGAGGGATTTGTAGAACTCGATGGCCGGGGTGTTCCAGTCCAGCACACTCCATTCGAAGCGACCGCAATCGTTGTCGCAGGCAATTTTCGCCAGGTGCCGCAACAAGGTCTTGCCCGCCCCGCCGCCGCGCTGCTCAGGCGTGATGTACAAATCTTCGAGGTACAGGCAATTGCTACCCAGCCAGGTGGAATAACTGAAGAAAAACACCGCAAAACCGATTGGCACGCCGTCACGCAAGCAGATCAGTCCATGGGCGGTCGCGCCCTCGCTGAACAGGCTACGTTCGATGTCCGCCACACTGGCGATGACTTCGTGACGGGCCTTTTCGTAATCGGCCAGCTCGGTGATGAAGGCAAGGATTTGAGGCGCATCGCTGGGTTGCGCAGGACGGATCTCGATGGACATGAACGGGCCTTGTAGCCAATTGAAAGCGCCATACTAAGCCGCAGCGTGTCGCTCGTCACATATCGATCCAACTATTTGATTGCGGCGCACGCCTCCTTCAGAACCGCCATTCGTCGCGTCCGAGGCACCAACCCAAATCCAGCGAGGCCCAAGATCAGGTAAGCATTCTGAAAAATGGAGGCGACACCCATGATCACTTCAAGGCTGACCGCATTCACCTTCGCCGCGTTGCTGTCCTCGGTGGCCTTCGCGGCTTCGACCTCCGGCACCGGGCCGACCGATCCCGTGCAAGCGCCCAACTCTCCCGCCACGCAAGGCCTGCCCAAATTGAACACCGACGGTACCGGCGGCGGCCTGAACAATGGCCAGCCACCCGCCACCGGCACCGATCCGCGTGTGCAGGGTAATGACACGGGTCGTCAGGGCGGCATGAATACGCCGGACTCGACAGCGCCTGATAACGCCGAGACCGGGGTGGGCTCGAAAACCACGACCGGTGGCTCGGGCTCCGAAGGGGGCGCCGCCAGCCAATAGCCTCTGCTCAGACATTTGAGGAGGAACATCCATGCCTCGTGGAAGCAAAGACAAATACACCGCCGAACAAAAGCGCAAGGCCGAGCACATCGAAGAGAGTTACGAGAAGAAAGGCCTGTCCAAGGACACGGCCGAGGCACGCGCTTGGGCAACGGTCAACAAACAGTCCGGCGGCGGCGAACGCTCCGGCGGTTCGGGGAAGGCGAAACCGGCCGCGGAAAAGAAAACCGACCGCAAGGAATCAGCCCGCCGCGCCGCCAAGACCCGCGAAGGTCATCCACGCACCAGCAAGGCCTCTCATGAGGCCCAGACGGTGGACAGCCTGATGAAGGAGGCCCGGGCGAA
Source organism: Pseudomonas sp. 3JA (assembly GCF_036961705.1). Classification (NCBI taxonomy): domain Bacteria; kingdom Pseudomonadati; phylum Pseudomonadota; class Gammaproteobacteria; order Pseudomonadales; family Pseudomonadaceae; genus Pseudomonas; species Pseudomonas sp. 3JA. Next base: position 8,219 of record NZ_JBAMDJ010000022.1, on the reverse strand, counting down.
AAACATTCCCGGGCGCTCGAAGATGCGTAAGCAGCAATTGGTTGAGGCGTTGCGCAAGGCGGGGTGATTGTCGGCGTCTGGGTGCACGCCTTCGCGAGCAAGCCCCCCCACAGTGGGTCTGCGCTGTGCTGGAGTTCTGCGCCCCGGCACAACATCCTGTGGGAGCGAGCTTGCTCGCGATAGCGGTAGATCAGTCGCCAGAGCTCGCTATGGGTTGTTCAGCGCTGTTTCAGGCGGTCGATCACCACCGCCAGCAGCAGGATCGAGCCGCGGATGACGTATTGGTAGAAGGTGTCGATGTTCTTCAGGTTCATCGCGTTTTCGATGATCGCCAAAATCAGCACGCCTGCAATGACGTGGCGAATCATGCCGATACCACCGCTCAACGACACCCCACCCAGCACGCAAGCCGAGATCACGGTCAGTTCGAAGCCCTGGCCGATCATCGGCTGGCCCGAGGTCATGCGCGAGGCCAGGATCACCCCGGCCAGGGCACCGATCACGCCATGCACGGCGAAGATGATGATCTTGGTGCGATCAACGTTCACGCCGGCCAAGAGCGCCGCTTCCTGGTTGCCGCCAATGGCCATGGTGTTGCGCCCGTAGGTGGTGTAGTTCAGCAGCCAGCCGAAAAACAGGAAGCACACGATGGTGATCAGGATCGGCACCGGCACGCCGAACATCTGCCCGTTGCCGAACACGAAGAACGATTCCTGGGACACGCCCACTGCTTTGCCGTTGGCGAAGATGTAAGCCAGGCCGCGGACGATCTGCATGGTCGCCAATGTGGTAATCAACGCATTGACCCGCAGCTTGGCAATGACGATGCCGTTGATCAAGCCGACGATCAACCCCATCACCAGCGCCGCGCTGATGCCAAGGAACACGCTGTTGGTGTCGCGCATCACCACCGCCGCGACCACGCCGGCACAGGCAATTACCGAACCGACCGACAAGTCGAAGTGCCCGGACGCCAGGCAATACAACATGGTGCAGGCCGCGATGCCGGTGGTGGAAATCGCCAGGCCCAGCCCGCGCATGTTCAGCGGCGACAGGAAGTTGTCGATCATCAGGGTGCAGAGCACGAAGATGCCGATGGCCGCCAGCAGCATGACCCAGTCATCCAGGAAGCGACGCAGGTCCAGGGGTTTGCGTGCCGTTGGCAGTGCATTGTTTTGAATGGTCATGATTTACCTCTCAGTTCGCCGCGTCGGCAACGCGTTGGCGCGGCAGCGCCAGTTGCAACAGGTTGGATTCGTTGGCCTGGTCACGCGACAGCTCGCCGCGCATGGCCCCTTCGCAAAGCACCAGGATTCGGTCGGAAATGCCCATCACTTCCATCAGGTCGCTGGACACCACAATCACCGCGATGCCATCGGCCGCCAAGTTGTGGATAATCTGGTAGATCTCCGCCTTGGCCCCGATGTCGATGCCGCGAGTAGGCTCGTCCAGCAGCAGGACTTTCATCGGCATCGACAGCCAGCGACCAAGAATCGCTTTCTGCTGGTTGCCGCCGGACAGGTACATGATTTTCTGTCCCGCCGTGGGGGTCTTCACTTTCAGCGACTTGATCTGTTTGTCGGCATTGCCCCGCTCCCAGTCGCCACGCAACAGGCAGCCGAGCGTGGAATGAGACGGGCGCGCACTGATGTTGATGTTCTCGCCCACACTGCCCAACGGGATGATGCCTTCTTTCTTGCGATCCTCCGGGCAGAGCAGCACGCCCGCGGCGATGGCATCCCGAGGTGAACGCAGTTTCAGTTCCTTGTCGTGCAAGACGAGACTTCCTTCGCGCTGGCGCTCCAAGCCACTGAGCAAGCGCAGCAGCTCGGTACGACCGGCGCCGACCAGCCCGAACAAACCGAGGATCTCACCCTTGTGCACCTGGAAACTCACCGGTTCATGCAGGCCCGGCCCCAACAAGCCCTTCACTTGCAGCGCCACATCGCCGCGCTCCCGAGGACGGTAGTCATAGATGTCCTGGATATCGCGACCGACCATGCACGTGACGAGTTGATCATGGGTCAACTCGCTCATGTTCTCGAAGGTCCGCACGTAACGACCGTCCTTGAACACCGTCACCGCATTGCAGATGCGGAACACCTCTTCCATGCGATGGCTGACGTAGAGCACCACTTTGCCCTCGTCTCGCAGCCGGCCGATGATCGCCATCAAACGGTCGATTTCCCGGGCCGACAGGCTACTGGTGGGCTCGTCGAAAGCAATGACGTGAGCACCGCGAGACAAGGCCTTGGCAATTTCCACTAATTGGCGCTGGCCGAGGGACAGGCGACCGACTTTTTCCTGGGGGTCGATTTCGTCGGCCAGGCCTTTGAGCAGCGTCAGCGCCTGTTGGCGCAGCACGCCACGATTGACCAGGCCGAAACGCGCCGGCAAATGGCCGAGAAACAAATTTTCAGCGACGGTCATTTCCGGCACCAGGTGCAGTTCCTGGTGAATCACCGCCACGCCGCTGGCGATGCTGTCGGCGGTGCCTTTGAAGGCCATCGTCTGCTCGCCGATCTGCAAGTCGCCGCTGCTCGGGATGTAGGCACCACCGAGGATCTTCAGCAACGTGGACTTGCCAGCGCCGTTTTCGCCCATCAAGGCATGGACCTGCCCCGGATGGGCGACGAAACTGATATTGGCCAGCGCCTGCACGCCGGGAAAGGACTTGCCGATCCCGTTGAATCGCAAGCTGCCGCCGATGTTGTGTTGCCGTGTCGCTGTTTGCGCTTGCATAACCACCTCGAACTTACAGAGATCAAGCGACCCCGCCACTCAAGTGACCAGGGCCGCTTTTGAATCAACCGGCCATCAGTTCCACAGGCCGATTTTTTCCAGCTCTTGCTTGAAGTTCTCCCGGGTGATCAGCGTCACCTCGTCCATGGCGGTGTACTTCGGCGGCTCCTTGCCGGTGGTGATCCACTCGTACATCATTTCGGCGGTCTTGTAGCCTTCGATGTGAGGGCTTGGCAGCATCGAGCCGAAGAAGCCGCTGTCAGGCTTCTTCAATTCACCGATGGCGTCGGTGCCGTTGATGCCGATGCCGATCACATTGGCCGCCTTGAACCCCGCGGCTTCGGTGGCGCGCACGCCGCCCAGCACAGTGTTGTCATTCATGCCACCGATGATCAGGTTCTTGGCGGCGCTTGGCAGCTTCACCAGGGCCGAGTTGGTGGAGTCCATGCTCCCGGGTACGTCGAGGGTCTTCAGCGCCGAATAAAGGATGTGGTCTGCCGGCATCCCGGCCTTTTTCAGGGCATCGACCGAACCGTCGGTGCGCTTCTTGCCGGTATCCAGTTCGTTATAGGTGTTGATGACGGCATAGGTGTCTTTCCAATCCCAGCCACGTTTTTTCGCCTCAGCCGCCATGGCGCTGCCCTGCTTCTGGCCGACTTCGAACGCCGCCATGCCCAGGTACGGTACGTCTTCCATGAACTTGCCATCGGAACCGACGAAGCGGTCGTCGACGGCGATCACTTTCATGTCATTGAGCTTGGCCTTGGCCACGATGGCCGGGCCGAGGGAGACGTCCGGCGGGCAGATCACGAAGCCCTTGGCACCGTTGGCGGCCAGGCTGTCGATAGCCGAGAGGGTTTTCTCGCCGTCGGGCACGGCGATCTTGATCAACTGGAAGCCTTTATCCTTGGCCGCCTTCTCGGCAAACGCCCATTCGGTCTGGAACCAAGGCTCCTCGGCCTGCTTGACCAGGAAACCAATTTTTACCGCATCGGCCGCCAGCAAGTGGCTGCTGAGGCTGACCGCGGTAACCGCCAGGGCGGCGCGACACAGGGAACGGATCCCACGACGATGTTTCATAGTTGACTCCTTGTTTTTTTTATTGAAAGCCAAACGACCAGGGTTCTGCTCCACCGTCGGTGGAAATGCGCAGGCTGGGCGGTCACATCAAGTTGCTACACAGCATAGGCCCAAATAGTCATATCGTATGATGATTGGATTACAGGCGAAGTTTCCCACTGCAATCCAGGAATATTCAGTCGTGGTACATGACTGAACGTCCCCCATCGATGGTGATGCATGAGGCATTGATAAACGGTGCTTCATCGCTGGCCAGGAACACGGCCGTCATTGCCACTTCGATCGGTTGCCCGATGCGCCGTGGCGGGTGCAGATCCAGCGCACGCTGGCGTTCGGCATAAGGATCGGCAAAGCCGTTCCAGTAGTCGACGTTCAGTTGGGTCTCGATATAACCCGGAGCGATGGCATTGACGCGTACGCCTTTGGGTGCGTATTCGATGCCCAGGGCGCGGGTCAGGCCGAGCAGGCCATGCTTGGCCACCGGGTAAGGGAAACAACCGGGAATGATGTGGGACGAATGGGTCGAAGCAATGTTGATGATGCTACCCACGCCCTGCTCGATCATCTGCGGCAATACCGCCTTGCAACCGTACCAGGCGCCATCCAGGTCGATGGCGAAGCAGCGACGCCAGTCTTCTTCGGTCATTTCCAGCGGGTCACGGAACACATTGACACCGGCGCAATTCACCAGCACATCGATGCGACCATGCCGCTCGACGGCATGCCGGGCCATGGCGTACAGGTCCTGCTGGTTCGACACATCGGCTTTCAGCGCGTGCACGTCCGCCCCGCGTTCACGCCAATGAGCGGCAACCGTCTCGACCTTCTCGGCCTGAATATCGCTGATCACCAGCCGTGCCTGTTGCGAAGCGAACGCGGCGACGATCGCCTCGCCAATGCCCTGGGCCGCGCCGGTCAGCAGCACCACTTTATTTTTCAGGCGCTCGCCCTTCGGGGGCTCGGGCACTGGCGGCAATGAAAGCGGCTCAGCCATGGATCAAGACTCCCGGACGCAGGCACGACAAAAACCGGGCATCCAGGGACGACCGGTCAAAAGACGTTGTAAGCAGCCGTGAATCGCGTACGCCGCCGAGGCGTACGGGGGAGGATCGTTGCATCACTTCACCTGTTTTGTTTTTTTAGTGTGAGTGCGTATTGCCGATGGAGCCGACTATAAACCCGACCGCCGAATAATCTCAATATATATATTTACATCCCATATTTTGGGATTCATCCCGCAAACCGAGTACAGGCCACGCCCGGTATGTCGACCCGCATGGACAGCACCGCACCGTCCAGCGGATGACCCAACGGGCTCGCCGCACTGGTGATGTACAACGTCTTGAGGTCTTCGCCTCCAAACACACAGCTGGTCGGCCGGCTGACGGGCAGTTCGATCACCCGGTCGACCTGGCCTTGCGGATTCAATCGCAGCAGGCAACTGCCGTCCCAGCGCGCGTTCCAGATATAACCCCGGGCATCCATCGCCGAACCGTCCGGCCCGCCGCGCGGGTGTGGACCGAACCAGACCTCGGCGGGAGCCAGGCTGCCATCGGGATGGATAAAGTGCCGATACAAAGTGCCGTCGAGGCTCTCGCCGAAATACACCGTGGTGCCATCTGGACTCCACAACAAGGTGTTCGGGATACCCAGCCCGCGTAACAACGGCATGACCCGGCCATCGCCACTGACACGAAAGAGGCCGCCGGAGCGCCGCTCGATGGGTAGGTCCTCTGCGTTTTCACCGATGTTGTTCTGCATGGTGCCGAGCCAGAGCTGGCCCAAGGCATCGCAACGGGCTTCGTTGGCACGATTGCCCAGTTGCGGGTCGGCCATGCACAGCAGGGTCAGGCGCGGTTCCAGGCCCGGCGAATCGAGGTCCAGCCGGTAGACACCACTGCTCAGCGTCACCAGTGCATCGCCACTCTGCGTCGGGATAAAGGCGGACACATGCTCGGGCATCTGCCAGATCTGCACATTGGCGCCGATCAACCGCAGCGCCTGCTTGCCGGCGATATCGACCCAGTACAACGCCTGGGTCGGCTCATCCCAGAACGGCCCCTCGCCCAAGATCGCCCGATGCTCCGTAACAGCCGTCCACTTCATTGAAACCTCCCGTTCCCTATCTGCCCGGCAGCGTCTGTCCGACCGGCCATGACATTAGGGTAAAAGCGCTTGATGGCCAGGTCTGCGTTATCGATCAAGGTCATGCAGGCCCACACACCCCGCGCCGCGTCACGGGCAGCGATGGCGTCGGCGATGTCCTTGTGGATGGGTAAGGTGCGGCGCAGTTCATCCGGGTCGGCAGCCGACACCTCGAACGATACCGCCAGCAGCGCGCCCAGGGCCGGGACCATCTGTTCGATGAATTGATTATGGCTGGCGGCGAGGATGCATTCGTGGAAAAACTGGTCGGCGCGGTTGTAATCCGCGCCGCTGTCCACGGCCCGCTCCAGCGCATGGTAGGCCAGGCGGATCGCCTGCACCTGGTCGGCCGTGGCCCGTTCACAGGCCCAACGCACCGCCATCGGCTCGATGGTACGGCGCAGGTCCAGCAAGTCATCGACGAAATTTTCCGGCAAGCCGCTGCGTGACAGCCAGCCAACCACTTGGGGGTCGAACAGGTTCCAGCGTCGCACCGGCAACACCCGCGTGCCGACTTTCGGCCCGACCTCCAGCATGCCTTTGGCCACCAGGGTCTTGATCGCCTCGCGAATCACCGTGCGACTGACGCCCAGTTGTTCGCCCAAGTCCGCCTCGACCTTGATGGTTTGCCCAGGCTTGACCTGGCCGGCGGCTATCCAGCCCCCCAGCCAATCGACGGTCGATGCATGAAAACTGCTGGACATGAAAACCCCGCGAGCCACTCTTATAGGAGGCTCACGCTAATCATCATATGATTGGGTGTCAATTTGAATTTACGTAACCCACCTGTGGGAGCGAGCTTGCTCGCGATAGCGGTCGTCCAGCCAACACAGCTGTTGGATCAACCATCGCTCCCAAAAGGGCTCAGGGTTCCAGGCCTATGGGGAAGAACTCGCCACCGCTCCACACGCCCAACCAGCGCTGCCCATCGATCTCGCGACTGACCGCCAGCTCCACCAGTTGGTAGAACACATTGCGGTGGATCAGTGCTTCGAGATTACTGCGCACATGCACGTAGGGCGCGGGTTCCTGGGTCTGGGGATCGATCACCACCCGCAGTGGATGCTCGCCGCCGGCCTCAGTGGTTTCCTCGACATTGGTGGTGAAGCGCAACAACTGCCCTTCCCCCTGCCCTTCGACCTCGAGGGTCACGGCCACGAACGGCGCGTCATCGACCTTGATGCCGACTTTTTCCACAGGAGTGATCAGGAAGTAATCATCGCCGTCGCGGCGGATGATGGTGGAGAACAGCTTGACCATCGGCTTTCGCCCGATGGGCGTACCCAGGTAATACCAGGTGCCGTCCCGGGCGATGCGCATGTCGATGTCGCCGCAGAAATCCGGGTTCCACAAGTGGACCGGCGGCAGGCCTTTGGTCTTGGGGATCTGCCCCAGCAAGTCATTGGCTTTTTGCGGTCCGCTCATGGTGACTCCTGATTATTTATTCGTCGCTCATCCCCAGCAGGCTGCGGGCATATTCACGCAAAGGCGTGGCGATGAGGTCTTGTGGCTGCTTGTCGTGCAACGTCAGTAAACCGCCACGACTCTTGATCCGTGCAGTATCAATCAAATACTGGGTGCTGGTCTCGATCAACATGATTTGAATCACGCTGGTATCGACACCCAAGCGATCCAAGGCTTCTTCATCCTGCCATTCATCCGTGTTGCCGATGCGGTTGTCAGCCTTGGCGAAGCGGGTGTACAGCAAATAATGGGCACCAGCGGAACGGGCCTCGCCCATGGCCTGGTCGAGGCCTTCGGGAACGCGGGCGCGACGGACCATGGGGAAATATTCGATGAAGCCATTGAAGGCTTCCTCGGCCACGACGTTGGGACGCGGATAAGCACTGCCTGGCGGAGCGAAGGCGCCCTGGGCGATGTAGATGAACGAGTCGGGCTGAATACGCAGGTTGTTCACACGACGGCTGTCGCTATGGTCCAGCAGGCCGGCGTCGCTCATGTGGTAACGAACGCCCTCTCCCATGTCACTGACATTCATGCAGCCACCAAGCGCCAAAATGGCCAGCAGCAAAACCAGGCTACGCATCCTACCCTCCAAAAACCGGTGTCGGAAAACCGGCGAATGGTCGTGGGATGCAGCTTTTGCGCCAGACCTTGGGATTGATTGGATTTTCCGCCTGGAATGCAGTCGTGGCGAGGGAGCTTGCTCCCGCTGGGGCGCGCAGCGGCCCTAAAACCCGGCGACGCGGTGGATCAGGCTGATTGAGTGAGCTTGAGAGGGGGCTGCTGCG
>NZ_JBAMDJ010000021.1:0-110884 GCF_036961705.1 Pseudomonas sp. 3JA | reverse complement strand
CCGTAAGGGCGGAACCCTAAGTAGCCGTTACCGCAGAAACGGATATACACACCAACCCTACTTCTATTTTTCCATTAATTACTACTTTCCTAAATACCGGTAGGGACGGATATTGAGGACCCAGCACGACTTAAAGACAGATCGCTACACCGAAACGATGTAGCGATATGTCGTGTTGGAAAGTATCAGGAAGACAACGCAGCACGCTTGCGACTGGCCGCCGCCGTCACCGCATAACCCAACAACGCCGCCAGTATCGAACCAGTGAGAATCCCCATCCGGTCCATGCCCGCATAATCGCTGACACCCGGCTCAAACGCGAGGGAGCCAACGAACAGGCTCATGGTGAACCCGATACCGCACAGGATCGCCACCCCCAATACCTGGCCCCAGTTAGCGCCAAGGGGCAGGCTGGCGATGCCGATTTTCACCGCCAGCCAGGTCAGGCCGAAGACGCCGACGGTCTTGCCCAGCAACAGGCCAATGGCGATACCCATTGGCACATGATGGGTGAAGCTTTCGACGGTGACGCCGCTCAGGGACAAGCCGGCGTTGGCGAAGGCGAACAGCGGCAGGATGCCATAGGCCACCCAGGGATGCAGGGCATGTTCCAGGGTTAGCAGCGGCGAAGTCTCGGCGTTTTTCGTGCGCAGCGGGATGCAGAACGCCAGGGTCACCCCGGCCAGGGTGGCATGGACACCGCTCTTGAGCACGCAGACCCACAGAATCAGGCCGACAACCATGTAGGGTCCGAGTTTGACCACGCCCATCCGGTTCATCGCCACCAGGGCGGCGATGCAGGTTGCCGCCAGTATGAGCGACAGGCTGGACAGGGCGCCGGAGTAAAAGATCGCGATGATGATAATGGCGCCCAGGTCGTCGATGATCGCCAGGGTCATCAGGAACAGCTTGAGCGACACCGGCACCCGCTTGCCCAGCAAGGCCAGCACGCCGAGGGCGAACGCGATGTCGGTGGCCGTCGGAATCGCCCAGCCGGCGAGGGCGGCCGGGTTGTCGCGGTTGAGGAACCAGTAGATCAGCGCCGGCACGACCATGCCGCCAATTGCCGCCGCACCCGGCAGGACGATTTGCGAGGGTTTGGACAGTTGCCCATCGAGTACCTCACGTTTGACTTCGAGGCCGATGAGCAGAAAGAACATCGCCATCAGGCCGTCGTTGATCCACAACAACAGCGGTTTGGCGATCTTTAGCGCCCCGACCTGGGCCACTACCGGCGTGTCCAGCAAGCCGTTGTACAACCAGGAGAGCGGCGAATTATTGATGGCCAGGGCCAACACGGCGGCGGCGATCAACAGCAGGCCGCTGGCCGCTTCCAGTTGGAAGAAACGCGTCAAGGAATTACGTAGAGGCATGATCGCTCTCCCTATCGAATCAAAAAGATGGCACACCCTAACCCGTACTGTTAGTTGTTAAAACAAAAGTTATATTCTTTTTTGTTATATGTCGTTACGACGCGTGCGCCGCACAGTCGGGCAGTTGCGGCGCATATTGGACCTTAGCTGTACCTGTGCGTGATGTCGGTTTTTTCCTAAGCTTGCGCCTGGTTTTTCCGAGACCACGTCGCGCCTGCATGACCGTCAGGTTTCCCCGCGTCGAACCGAGCCAGTGAGAGGACACCATGAACGACCACCGCCAGTGGGCGCGCGAAGCGATTCGCATCATTGAGGCTGACTTCCAGCGCAGTGCCGATACACATCTGATTCCCCTGCCGCTGCCAGGTCTGCCGGGAATCGAGCTGTATTTCAAGGATGAGTCCAGCCATCCCACCGGCAGCCTCAAGCATCGGCTGGCTCGTTCGCTGTTCCTCTACGCATTGTGTAACGGCTGGCTCAAGCCCGGCGCGCCGGTGATCGAGGCTTCCAGCGGCTCGACAGCCATTTCGGAAGCGTACTTTGCAAGGCTGCTCGGCCTGCCCTTTATCGCGGTGATGCCGGCGACCACCTCCCGGGAAAAAATCGCACAGATCGCTTTCTATGGTGGCCAGAGCCATCTGGTGGACGATCCTACGCAGATCTACGCCGAGTCCGAGCGCCTGGCCCGTGAGCATGACGGTCACTTCATCGACCAGTTCACCTATGCCGAGCGCGCCACGGACTGGCGGGCCAATAACAACATTGCCGAATCGATCTTCCAGCAGATGCGCTTCGAGCGACATCCGGAGCCGAGCTGGCTAATTTCCAGCCCCGGCACCGGCGGTACCACAGCCACCTTGGGACGTTATGTTCGCTATCGCCAGCATGGTACCCGCGTGCTGTGTGCCGACGCCGAGCGGTCGGTGTTCTTCGATTACTACCGCAGCGGCGATGCCAGCCTGCGCCTGGATTGCGGCTCGCGAATCGAGGGTATCGGCCGGCCACGGGTCGAGGCGTCGTTCTTGCCGAAAGTCATCGATGCGATGGTCAAGGTGCCGGACGCCTTGTCGCTGGCGGCCATGCATTACCTGGCCGAGCGTCTGGGACGACGCGTCGGTGGGTCCAGCGGCACCAACCTGGTCGGCGCGCTCATGGCGGCCCGGCAGATGGCCGATGCGGGGGAGTCGGGGTCGATCGTGGCGATCTTGTGTGACGGCGGCGAGCGCTACGCCACGACCTATTACGATCCGGCATGGCTCAAGGCCCAAGGCTATGAGTTGAGCGGGTTGATGGACATCGTGGCGGCATGTGTGGAACGGGGCGAGGCGCTGCCGGAGAGTGTGTTGCGGGCCAATATCTGACCTTGAAGGCACTGAGGTCTTTTGTGGGAACGGGCTTGCTCGCGAAGGCGGTGAGTCAGTCAACTTATCGGTGAATGATGTACCGCATTCGCGAGCAAGCCCGCTACCACAGGGTCATGCTGTCTACTTAGGCTGAGTCATTAACCCCTCAGGCCTTGAGGCCAAGGATATCCCGCGCCACGGCCTCGGCAATCCGGATCCCGTCCACCCCCGCCGACAGGATCCCCCCGGCATAACCGGCGCCTTCACCGGCCGGGAACAGGCCCTTGACGTTCAGGCTCTGCAGCGATTCGTTGCGGGTAATGCGCAGTGGCGACGAGGTGCGGGTTTCGATGCCGGTCAGCACGGCGTCGTGCAGCGAGTAACCGCGAATCTGTTTCTCGAACGCTGGCAGGGCCTCGCGGATGGCTTCGATGGCAAAGTCCGGCAGGGCCAGGGCCAAGTCGCCCAGGGATACCCCTGGTTTGTAGGAAGGTTCGACGCTGCCCAGTGCCGTAGACGGTTTGCCGGCAATGAAGTCGCCCACCAACTGCGCCGGGGCTTCATAGTTACTGCCGCCGAGGACGAAGGCGTGAGATTCCAGGCGTTCCTGCAACTCGATGCCGGCAAGCGGGCCACCCGGATAATCCACTTCCGGAGTGATCCCGACGACGATGCCGGAGTTGGCGTTGCGCTCGTTGCGTGAATACTGGCTCATGCCGTTGGTCACGACGCGGTTCGGCTCGGACGTCGCGGCTACCACGGTGCCGCCCGGGCACATGCAGAAGCTGTACACCGAACGACCATTCTTGGCGTGGTGCACAAGTTTGTAGTCGGCGGCGCCAAGTTTCGGGTGACCGGCGTACTTGCCCAGGCGCGCGCTGTCGATCAGCGACTGCGGGTGTTCGATACGGAAACCCACCGAGAACGGCTTGGCTTCCATGTACACGCCGCGGCTGTGGAGCATGCGGAAGGTGTCCCGAGCGCTGTGGCCCAGGGCAAGGATCACATGTTTGGAATGAATCTGTTCGCCGCTGGCCAGTTCGACGCCGACCAGTTGGCCGTCCTCGATCAGCACATCCGTGACCCGCTGCTGGAAACGTACTTCGCCGCCCAGGGCACGAATCTGCTCGCGCATGGTTTCCACCACGCCTGTCAGGCGGAACGTGCCGATGTGCGGCTTGCTGACATAGAGGATTTCTTCCGGAGCCCCGGCCTTGACGAATTCGTGCAGGACCTTGCGGCCAAGGAATTTCGGGTCCTTGATCTGACTGTAGAGCTTGCCGTCGGAAAACGTCCCGGCGCCGCCTTCACCGAACTGCACGTTGGATTCGGGGTTGAGCACGCTTTTGCGCCACAGGCCCCAGGTGTCCTTGGTGCGCTGGCGCACTTCCGGGCCGCGCTCGAGGATGATCGGCTTGAAGCCCATCTGCGCCAGCAACAGGGCGGCGAAGATCCCGCACGGGCCGAAGCCGACCACGATCGGTCGCTCGCTCAGGTCGGCCGGTGCCTGGCCTACCACTTTGTAACTGATATCCGGCGCTTCGTTGACGTTACGGTCATCGGCGAACTTGCGCAGCAGGCTGGCTTCATCGCGCACCGTCAGGTCGATGGTGTAGATGAAGCACAGTTCGGAAGATTTCTTACGTGCGTCGTAGCTGCGCTTGAACAGGGTGAAGTCGAGCAGGTCATCGCTGGCGATGCCCAGGCGCTGCACGATGGCAGGACGCAGGTCTTCTTCGGGGTGGTCGATTGGCAGCTTGAGTTCGGTGATTCGTAACATGGCGGGATCCGGTTCGCGGGGCGCACAACTGCGCCAAGGCGTTTGAAGCGGGCGATTATAAGCCGCAATCGCCGGTTCCCCTATAACGCTGTTCACTTAAAGCGGCTGTGACGCCGTCGTGGCGAGGGAGCGGGGACGGTATGCTGCCGCGGATCGATCGTTCCCACGCTCCCGCGTGGGAATGTCGCCAGGGACGCTCCGCGTTCCGCTTCTGGACGACGTGAAGCTGCGGTGACGCCACGCAATCAGTCGTCGCGCGCGCCGCCGAAGTAGGCGCAGCCGCGTTGGACCTGGCCGTTGACCCGCAACTCGGCGCTCATGTGTTGCACGCTGTTGCTGACACTGTCGACACAACGCGCAGGTGTGACCCAGAGTTCGACTTTCTGGCCGTTGGCCTCGGTGCCCAGGTTGAAGCGGCCATCGCCCAATTGCTCCTCGACGTAAGGCACCGCCAGCGGCGGCTGGCCTTCGCGGTCCAGCACCAGGCCCTTGCCACTGGCCTTGAGGGTCCATTCCGGGCTGTGTCCTGCGGCGCGCAGGATCACTCGTTTGAAGTCAATGTCTTCGCAAGCCGTTCCCGAGCGTTCCAGGCGATACAGCTGTTCAACGTCCAACTGACTGTCGGTGCCGGCCGCTGCGCTGGAGACGATGCGACCGCGCACATCGGCAAACAGTTTGCCCTGGTCATCGGCCAGGCTGGCGGCCTGCTGCAGCACGCTGGTGCCGCCGCTGTCGTTGACGATGTAGCGGCGCTGTTCCTGGCATGGCTGGAACACCAGTTTGCCATCAGCTGCGGTGAGCTCACCCTGCATGCGAGTCTGGCCCGCATGGGACGCGCTCTGCCGTGGGGCTTCGAGCAATTGGCAGCCGGTGAAGATGGAGAGGAGGGCGACAAGCAACAGGGAACGGGCGGCACGCATCATTGGGTCTCCAGACAAGTGCCGCCACGTTACTCAGACTGATTCTACAGTACAAGCCATCAGGCAAACCTGGCGGGCCAGCAAGGTCTTCGCGGTTACATTGCGAATCATACCGATGGCCTGGGCAGGGGGGCGGATGCAGTAGGCTTCGCGGGTTCCTGGCCTAGGGGTGGCATATGAAAAAGACACAGCGATTCATGTTCATAACCTTGGGGATGACCGCGGCGTTGCAATGCATGGCGGCTGATATCCATTTTTCGTCCGCTTCGGATTTCACGGAAATCGATTTGAATCTCAAGCGTGCGGATGGCATCGACCTGAGAAACGTGACGTTGAAGGTGGCGCTTGCCCCCGACGCCCAGCGTCGCTTGGCAAGGGTTACTCGAGAGGAAATGAACAAGCCCCTGCGCTTGTACATCAATGGTGTGTTGGTCAGTACCGCGACAATCAAAGGGGTGATTGAAAGTCCCGAGGTCGTGATAGGCGTGCCGCGTGAGGTCGCCTCTTCATTGATACCCACATTGCTCGAGCCGTCGGCGCCCCGATGAAATCAGGCGCGCCTGCGGGCGTCCGTTTCTCAACCCACGTGATAGGTCTGGCCGGTCTGCAGGCCTTCGACGCTCTTGGCGTAGGCCAGGGCGACATCGGCGGCCGGCACCGGCTTGTAGCCCCGGAAGTAAGGTGCGTACTTGTCCATGGCCTCCACCAGCACGTTCGGGCTGACCGAATTGACCCGCAGCCCCCGGGGCAACTCGATGGCCGCGGCGCGCACGAAACTGTCCAGGGCGCCGTTGACCAGGGCCGCCGATGCGCTGCTCTTGATCGGGTCGTGACTGAGCACGCCGGTGGTGAAGGTGAAGGAGGCACCGTCGTTGGCGAATTCGCGGCCGATCAGCAGCAGGTTGACCTGGCCCATCAGCTTGTCTTTCAAGCCCAGGGCAAAACTGTCTTCGGTCATGTCAGCCAGGGGCGCAAAGGTGACGTTGCCAGCGGCGCAGACCAGGGCATCAAAACGGCCAGTCTTCTCGAACAGGGCGCGAATCGAGGTGCTGTCGCTGATGTCCACCTGCAGTTCACCGCTGTGGCGGCCGATCCGAATGATTTCGTGGCGCGGCGACAGTTCGTTATCGATGGCCGAGCCGATGGTGCCGTTGGCGCCGATCAACAGGATTTTCATGAGCTGTTCCTCAATGGGTTGAATGAGTTTTCAGTCTAGAGGGGTTCTTTCCATGGATAATCATGCTAATAGGCAACCTTTGGTTTTCAATTGGAAACAATCCAATGAGCGAAATGGATGACCTGGCGGCGTTTGCCGTATTGATGGAGGCCGGCAGTTTCACCCTGGCGGCCCAGCAGTTGGGGTGCAGCAAGGGCCAGTTGTCCAAGCGCATCAGTCTGCTGGAGAAGCGGTTTTCGGTGGTGTTGCTGCAACGCACCACGCGGCGCCTGAGCCTGACGGCGGCAGGGGCGGCGTTGCTGCCCCAGGCTCAGGCGTTGCTGGTGCAGGTGGAAAGGGCCCGTCAGGCATTGGCTCGGTTGAAGGACGATATTTCCGGGCCGGTGCGTATGACGGTGCCGGTTTCGTTGGGCGAAACGTTCTTCGAAGGCTTGCTGATGGAGTTCGCTCGTACGTATCCCAACGTGCAGATCGAGCTGGAGCTCAACAACGGTTACCGTGACCTGAGCCGCGATGGCTTCGACCTGGCGATCCGTTCCGACGCCGCCATCGATGAGCGATTGGTGGCCCGGCCACTGCTGGCGTGGCACGAAATGACCTGCGCCAGCCCGGCCTACCTCGAACACTATGGCGAACCCGAGACGCCCCAGGCCCTGGCCGAACACCGTTGCCTGCTCAATAGCCATTACAGCGGGCGGGAAGAATGGCTGTATCACCAGCAACACGAACTGTTGCGGGTCCGAGTGTCGGGGCCGTTCGCCAGTAATCACTACAGCCTGTTGAAAAAAGCCGCCCTGGCCGGTGCCGGAATCGCCCGTCTGCCGTCGTATCTGCTGCATGAAGAGTTGGCTGACGGACGCCTGCATTGGCTGCTGCGCGATTACCAGACCCGGCGCATGCCAATGTACCTGGTGCATCCCTACCAGGGCGGCCTGCCCAAGCGCACCCAGGTGCTGGCTGATTATCTGATCGACTGGTTCAAGCGCAGTGGCGAGGCGTTGGATCGGCTGCAGCGATAGTCCATCCGTTGGACAACCCTGTGGGTGGCTTGGATGTTTCGACCTGTCCAGATCCCCTGTGGGATCTGTAAGAGGATCTGTGTTCAGCCGTGGGTGTAACGCTTGGCTATCAAGTGATCGATCGACAACACCCCAGGCCCACGGGCCATCAGGTAGAGCAATACCGCCGCCCAGGTACCATGGGTCGGGTAGGCGTCCGGGTAGACGAACAGTTGGATGGTCAAGGTCATGCCCAGCAAGGCCAGCGCTGAAAAGCGCGTCGCCAAGCCAAGCAGGATCAGCACCGGAAATACATGCTCGGCAGAGGCCGCCAGGTGCGCAGCCAGTTCCGGCGACAGCAACGGCAGGGCGTATTCGCTTTTGAACAGGGGAATGGTCGAGTCCGCCAGCCGCGGCAGACCGATCTGGAAAGTGCCGTCGACCAGGTCGATGGCCAATCCTTCGATTTTGGTCTGGCCGGATTTCCAGAACACCGCGGCAATCGAGAATCGCGCGATGAAGGCGATCAGGCTGTGGGGGATTTTCTCCAGCCATTGAATGAAACCGGCAATCAGGGCGTTCATGGGGATACCTGTTCAGCTAGGAGGTAAGTGATAGCGCTGTGACGAATGAGCCCCGCCAGGGTCTGTTCCAGGTCGAGGTCGATTGAGGCTTCAATGGCAGCGGCCAGGGACAGCCCCTGTTGCAGGGCGGTGATGAACCCGTGGGCCGCGTGATTTATCGCGAACACTTGCACCTCGAGGCCGTTGCGCAGCACCAAGGCGTTTTGTGCAGAAAACGCCTCGAACGGCACGGGTGTCTCGTGCTGATGGGCGGCCCAGATCGTCACCACGGCGAAGGGCGAGTGCAGCAGCCGCAGTGACGGGTGCAGACCGATCTTCAGGTGCTTTGTCTGTGTGGCGGACGACAGCACCTCGACGATCCGTTCTGCGGCCATGGGCTCGGCGTCGGCGGCATGCCAGGCCTGCACATGCAGTCGCTCCAGCCGAGCGACGTCCGCCAGGTAAGGCACGCTGGCGGCGGGTTCGAAGTGTTCGATGAAGCCGGCGAAATCATCCCCGTAGTCGTTCATCACCGGGCTTCGCGGTGGTGCCGATTGGACGTAGACCCCAGCCATGCCTCGGAAAAATTCCTCGCCCACCAGTTGCGCCACCACCGGGTAATTGTCGGCCAGGGCGTTGATCAATGAGCTGAGCACGTTGTTGCGGTACACCGCGAAGCGACTCTGCGGGTCGGCGCCGTTGGCGCTGAGCAGGCCGGAGGGGCAAGCCTTGCGCGGGTCGAGCAGGGCGGCGGCGAATGTGCACTGGTCGCTCATGATCGGGCTCCAACGGCATTTAAAAGCTGATCGGCCTGGCGCGCTTCGGCCAGCAGCACTTCCCATGGGGGGATGTGGTTGTCGCGCTCGATCAAGGTGGCTACCGGCCCGGTCTGCGCCAGAACCTTGAGGTACAGTTGCCAGACTGCGTTATCGATTGGCGCGCCGTGGTCGTCTATCAACAGGCGCTCGCCAAGGCTGTCGGTGTCTTCGGCAAAACCGGCCAGGTGGATTTCGCCGGTCGCTTGCAGGGGCAGGGCGTCGAGGTAGGCCAGTGGATCGCGGCAGTGGTTGACGCACGAAACGTAGACGTTGTTCACATCCAGCAGCAGGCCGCAGCCGGTACGACGAATGACTTCGCTCATGAAGTGCGGCTCGTCGAGTGTCGAGGCTTCGAACGCCAGATAGGTCGCCGGATTCTCCAGCAGCAGCGTACGTTTGAGGCTGGATTGCACCTGGTCGACGTGTTCGCAGACGCGGTCGAGGGTCGCTTCGTCGTAGGCCAGGGGGAGCAGGTCATTGAGGAACACCGGGCCGTGGCTGGACCAGGCCAGGTGTTCGGAAAAGGATTGGGGCTGATAGCGGTCGATCAATGCAGCCAGGCGCTGCAAATGCGCGATATCCAGCGGCCCCTCCCCACCGATCGACAGGCCGACACCGTGCAGCGACAGCGGGTACTGTTCGCGTATCCGCCCCAGGAAGTGATGAAGCGGCCCGCCGGCCACCATGTAGTTTTCCGCGTGCACTTCGAAAAAGCCCAGGTCCGGTCGGGCCTGGAGTATCTCGCGAAAATGCTCGCTCTTGAGCCCCAGCCCTGCCCTTGGCGGCAGCCGGTTATCAGTGGCGAGGGATGGGGTATTCAACATGGTGGCAGAGGCCTCAGGCAGATGCGATCAGGACTTGGCTTTGAACGCTTCGAGCTGGCCGAAACCAGTCGGGGAGGTTTCGCTTTTGGTGGTGGTGCAAGTGCCTTTGGGGACCGATTTCCAGGCGTTGCCCTGATAGTCCATTTTTGCCGTACCGGCGCAGGTGGTGCCGGCGCCGGCGGCGCAGTCGTTCTTGCCTTTGAGGGCAACGCCGAAGCATTTTTCCATGGTGTCGTCGGCTGCGTGGACGGTCGAGACGGCTGTCATGCTCAGGGCAGAACCCAGGGCCAGGATCAGGGCGGTGGCGGACAGGGTGCGGGTCGAAGCAGTCATGATGATTCTCCAGTCATTCAGGGAAATGAACCGGCGTCAGCGCCGGTCTGCTGAACTAGAGAAGGGAGGTGGGGGAGTGTTACAGCGGACTCTCGATTTTTTTTATGCACTGCAAAACCCTGTGGCGAGGGAGCTTGCTCCCGCTGGGTCGCGCAGCGGCCCCAAGATTTTACGGTCGCTGCGCAACCGAGCGGGAGCAAGCTCCCTCGCCACAGGGGATTGCGGCTGGCCCGGGCGAAAAAAAACGGCCCTAAGGCCGTTTTTTTACTGCGACAGACTTAACCGCCCAGGTACGCCTCACGCACTTTCGGGTCGGTCAGCAGGGCCTCACCGGTGCCTTGCATCACCACGCGACCGTTTTCCAGCACGTACGCCCGGTCGGCGATTTTCAGCGCCTGGTTGGCGTTCTGCTCCACCAGGAACACCGTTACGCCGTCCTTGCGCAGTTGTTCGATGATGTCGAAGATCTGCTGGATGATGATCGGTGCCAGACCCAGGGAAGGCTCGTCGAGCAGCAGCAGCTTAGGTTTGCTCATCAGCGCACGGCCGATGGCGAGCATTTGCTGTTCACCGCCGGACATGGTGCCGCCGCGCTGGGTGAAGCGTTCTTTCAGGCGTGGGAAAAGGTGCAGGACCTTGTCCATCTGTTCCTGATAGTCGCCCTTGTCGGTGAAGAATCCACCCATGGCGAGGTTTTCTTCCACGGTCAGCCGGGCAAATACCCGACGACCTTCCGGCACCACCGCGATGCTCTTGCGCATGATGTGCGACGAGTCCTGGCCCACCAGTTCCTCACCCATGTAGCGGATGCTGCCGCTGTGGGCCTGGGGCGAACCGCAGAGCGTCATCAGCAGGGTGGATTTGCCGGCACCGTTGGCACCGATCAGCGTGACGATTTCGCCCTGGCGGACTTCGACGTTGACGCTGTGCAAGGCCTGGATCTTGCCGTAGAAGGTGGAAACGTTTTCGAATTGCAGCATTTACGCTTCCCCCAGGTAGGCTTTGATCACTTCAGGATTGTCGCGGATCTGTTCCGGCGTACCGTCGGCCAGGGGCGTGCCCTGGTTGATCACGACGATGTGGTCGGAAATGCTCATGACCAGCTTCATGTCGTGCTCGATCAGCAGCACGGTGACGTTGTGCTCTTCACGCAGCACGCCGATCAGCGCTTTCAGGTCTTCGGTTTCCTTGGGGTTCAGGCCGGCGGCCGGCTCGTCGAGCATGAGGATCCGCGGACGGGTCATCATGCAGCGGGCGATTTCCAGGCGCCGTTGCTGACCGTAGGCCAGGGTGCCGGCGGGACGGTTGGCAAACTCGGTGAGGTTGACCTTGTCCAGCCAGTACTCGGCGTACTCCATGGCCTCGCGTTCGCTTTTGCGGAACGCCGGGGTCTTGAACAGGCCGGCAAAGAAGTTGGTGTTCAAATGACGATGTTGGGCGATCAGCAGGTTCTCGACCGCCGTCATGTCCTTGAACAGCCGCACGTTCTGGAAGGTGCGTACCACACCCTTGCGGGCGATGTGGTGGCCGGGCAGGCCCTGGATCGGCTCGCCGTCCAGCAGGATGGTGCCGCCGGTGGGCTGGTAGAAGCCGGTCAGGCAGTTGAACACGGTGGTCTTGCCCGCGCCGTTCGGCCCGATCAGGGCAACCACTTGCTTCTCTTTCACGGTCAGGGCCACGCCGTTGACCGCCAGCAAACCGCCGAAGCGCATGCTCAAGTTTTCGACTTTCAGGATCTCGCGGCTCATTTGCGCAGCTCCATGTGGGGGCGTTGCATAGGCAGCAGACCTTGAGGACGCCAGATCATCATCAGCACCATCAGGGCACCGAACATCAACATGCGGTATTCGCTGAATTCACGCATCATTTCAGGCAGCAGGATCATCACGATGGCCGCCAGGATCACGCCCAACTGCGAGCCCATCCCGCCCAGCACCACGATGGCGAGGATGATCGCCGACTCGATGAAGGTGAAGGATTCCGGCGTCACCAGGCCCTGGCGGGCGGCGAAGAAACTGCCGGCAAAACCGGCGAACGCAGCGCCGAGGGTAAACGCCGACAGTTTGATCACGGTTGGGTTGAGACCCAGGGCGCGGCAAGCGATTTCGTCTTCACGCAGTGCCTCCCAGGCGCGACCGATCGGCATGCGCAGCAGCCGGTTGATGACGAACAGCGCGGCCAGGGCCAGCAACAGGGCAACCAGGTAGAGGAAAATCACCTTGTTGATCGAGTTGTATTCCAGGCCGAAGTACTCGTGGAAGGTCTGCAGGCCTTCGGCGGCTTTACGTTCGAAGGTCAGGCCGAAGAACGTCGGTTTCTCGATGTTGCTGATGCCGTTCGGGCCACCGGTGATGTCGGTCAGGTTGCGCAGGAACAGACGGATGATCTCGCCAAAACCCAGGGTTACGATGGCCAGGTAGTCACCGCGCAAGCGCAGGACCGGGAACCCCAGCAGGAAACCGAAGGTGGCGGCCATCATCCCGGCGATCGGCAGGCAGATCCAGAAGCTCAGGCCGAAGTAGTGGGACAGCAGCGCATAGCTGTAGGCACCGACGGCGTAGAAGCCGACATAACCCAGGTCCAGCAGGCCGGCCAGGCCTACCACGATGTTCAGGCCAAGGCCCAGCATCACGTAGATCAGGATCAGCGTGGCGATGTCCACCGCACCACGGGAGCCGAAGAACGGCCACACCAGTGCGCCAACGATCAGGGCCAGGACGATCCAGCGCTGGGTGGTCGGCAGGGTCAGGAAGTTGCTGGCCTTGGCCGGGATCACCGGCAGGCCGGGCGACGACTTCCACATGGCGCTGATCTGTGTGCTGAACAGCACCCGCAGGAACATCAGCAGCGAACACACGGCGATGGTCGCCAGGATGGCCGGGCTGGTGCCGTGCACTTCCAGGTTGATACCGACGATGGTCAGTTTAAGACCCAGTACCGGGTAGGCCACGGCCCAGACCAGCAGGGCGCTGAAGAGCGCCGATTTGAGATGCCTAGTCATACTTTCTCAACCTCCGGGCGACCCAGGATGCCAGTCGGCCGGAATAACAGAACCAGAACCAACAAGCCGAATGCCACGACGTCCTTGTACTGGTCGCCGAAGATGTCGGCGCCAAAGGCTTCCGCCACGCCCAGTACCAGCCCGCCGAGCATCGCCCCGGGAATGCTGCCGATGCCGCCCAGTACCGCGGCGGTGAAGGCTTTCAGGCCGACGAGGAAGCCGGCGTTGGGGTTGATCACGCCGTATTGCATGCTCAACAGCACCGCGGCGATGGCCGCCAGGGCCGCACCGATGACGAAGGTCAGGGCGATGATGTTGTTGGTGTTGATGCCCAGCAGGTTGGCCATCTTGATGTCCTCGGCACAGGCGCGGCAGGCGCGGCCCAGGCGGGAACGGGAGATGAACAGCGTCAGGCCGAGCATGGCGACCAGGGTCACCACGAACACCACGATTTGCATGTAGGAAATCAGCACTTCATGTGCCCCACCTGGCCCGATGGCAAAGTTGCCGGGAATCAGGTTGGGTATGGATTTGTCCTTGGAGTCTTGCGAAAGCAGTACCGTGTTCTGCAGGAAGATCGACATGCCGATGGCGGAAATCAACGGGATCAGACGGTTGCTGCCGCGCAGGGGGCGGTAGGCGATCCGTTCGATGCTGTAGCCATAGGAGCTGGTGACGACGATGCTCGCGATGAAAGCCGCGGTCATCAACAGCGGGACACTGTCGAGTCCCATCATGGCCAGCCCGGCGATGGCGATGAACGCCACGTAGGAGCCGATCATGTACACCTCGCCGTGGGCGAAGTTGATCATTCCAATGATGCCGTAGACCATCGTATAGCCGATGGCGATCAGGGCATACGTGCTGCCAACGGTCAGGCCGTTAACCAGCTGCTGGAAGAAGTGATAGATGTCAGGCATTACAGCGCTCCTAAAAACCTGATACGCATTTCACTGGTGGAGTCATTTTCCCGCCCGGCCCCGTGGATCTGCATCCACTTCGAGCACGAGGTTTGCCAGCGAACCGCTGATGACGGTTTTGAGATTTTCAGGTGGGGAGACTGGCGGATCACGCCAGCGCGGCCCAATACATTTAAAACAAAGCCCACGGCACGCCGTGGGCTTTATTGGCAGTCAGTCAGGCCAGGCCTTACTGAGGCGAAGCTTCGGTTTTAGGTTTGCCGAAATGCCACTCGTAAACCACGAACTTGAAGTCTTTCAGGTCGCCGTTCTTGTCAAAGCTCAAGTCACCGGTAGGGGTCTTGAAGGTGCCGGCGTGGATGGCTTCAGCCACTTTGCCCGCGTCTTCACTCTTGGCAGCCTTGATGGCGTCGGCGATCACGGTCACGGCAGAGTAGGACGGGAACACGAACGGACCGCTCGGGTCTTCTTTCTTGGCCTTGAAGGCGTCAGCCAGGGCGATGTTGGCAGGGTCCTGGTCGAAAGATTTCGGCAGGGTTACCAGCAAGCCTTCGGAAGATTCCTTGGCGATCTGCGAGATGGAGTCGTTACCCACGCCTTCCGGACCCATGAACTTGGCTTTCAGGCCTTTTTCCTGGGATTGACGCAGGATCAGGCCCAGTTCCGGGTGGTAGCCGCCGTAGTAGACGAAGTCGACGTTGGCTTGCTTGAGCTTGGCGATCATCGAGGAGAAGTCTTTGTCGCCGGCGTTCACGCCTTCGAAGACGGCCACTTTCACGCCTTTGTCTTCGAGGGTTTTCTTCACGGCGCTGGCGATGCCTTCACCGTACTGCTGCTTGTCGTGCAGGACCGCAACGATCTTCGGCTTGACGTGGTTGGCGATGTAGTTGCCGGCCGCAGGGCCTTGGGCGCTGTCCAGGCCGATGGTGCGGAAGATCATCTTGTAGCCGCGAGCGGTGATGTCCGGGCTGGTAGCGGCCGGGGTGATCATGACCACGCCTTCGTCTTCATAGATGTCCGAAGCCGGCTGGGTGGAGCTGGAGCACAGGTGGCCGACCACGAACTTGATGCCGTCGTTGACGACTTTGTTCGCGACCGCGACCGCTTGTTTTGGATCGCAGGCGTCATCGTACTCAACGGCGACGAGTTGCTTGCCGTTGACGCCACCCTTGGCGTTGATCTGCTCGATGGCCATTTTGGAGCCACTGAATTGCATGTCGCCGTATTGGGCTACAGGGCCGGTTTTTGGGCCGGCGATGCCGATCTTGATGGTGTCGGCGGCGAACGAATGGCTGGCAACCCCGGCCAGAACCATAGCGGCAAACAGTTTGGAAATCTGCTTAGTAGCCTTAGTCATAGTGCTCCACTCATGCTGTTGTAGTTTTTATAGTCCTGGCGCCGTAGCAGCAGAACCGGGTCAGATATCTTGGATACCCTCGCGGAAAATGCCCCCGGCAACTGTACCGGTACAGTGTAGAGCGCCGATTGTTGGCAAGGGAAGCTGGCGCTTGGGGGCAAAACCTGAGGGTGTCGCTTAATTGAAAGAAAAAGACAGAATGGCGGCGGGGTTTGTCCGGTCATATCGGCAATCCTTGGCTTTCCTGCGCTTTTCAATCGGTACTGCAATTGCTACCGGGTTTTTCTGCCAGACCACCGACGTTATCATTCGCGCCGATTTCTTTTCCGGACAGGTCCCATGAATCAAGAACCTAGCACCCTCTATGCCAAGCTGCTTGGTGAAACCGCATCCATCACCTGGAAAGAGCTGGAGCCGTTCTTTGCCAAGGGTGCCCTATTGTGGGTCGATCCGGCACTGGATTTGATCGCCGCCGCCGAGGCCGTCGCCCGGGACGAAGGTACTAAAGTCGCCGCCTGGCTGGCCGCCGACCAGCTCGCCAAGCTGTCTGAAACGCGGGCGCTGGATTTTCTGGAACGCGATCCGCAGCTTTGGGCGGTGGTGGTTTCACCCTGGATTATGATCCAGGAAAGAGCGTCGAACTGATCGGCGCACCAACTTGGTTCGTGATTTTTGTCGCGGGAAAGTGTGTAGGTGAGTAGCGTGATGGCAGCCTGCCGTGGCGAAACGCCACAGGGCAGGGTGACGTATACGTAACGGGAACAGTTCATGGAGCAGCCTTTGGGCTGCTCAATTGTTTCTGGATGTTGTTCAGGTGCAGGATTCAGGACCGCTATCGCGAGCAAGCTCGATCCCACAGTGGGTCTGTGTACACAAAACCCTGTGGGAGCGAGCTTGCTCGCGATTGGAGGCAACACGGTGCTGCGCCGGCCTCAGTAAGTCCTGCCAGTATGGTTATTCAAGGAAATGACCTTGGTCTTGCCAATGCGGTGACGGTAGATCTCGCGCAGGTACTTGATGGCCTTTTTCACGCAGTCGCGGGACAGGCGGATATCGTTGATCGAGACGAACTTGTCCTTGTCACTGATCAGCTCGCGGTACTTCTTCTCGTACATCGGCTTGATCGCGTACCAGTTGGTGTCGAGGATCTTCGCCGGGTTTTCGAATTCGTTGAGCAGGTCGTCGATCCGTTCTTCATCGAAGTCTTCATTGATGATGAAGTCCAGGATCGAGTTGTCCAGGGTATCGTCGAAGCGGTACGGGGTGCGGGCGAAGCAGCGTTTGATGAAGGCCACGATCAGGGTCAGGAAGTCATCCGACAGGCACGGACTCTTGGCGATCAGGGTGGTCAGCGACAGGTTGGCCGACGCGCCGATCACCAACGCATAACGCTTGAGGGTGGTGTTGGGGAACAGGCTGTTGAGGTGGGTCTTGAGCCGGTTCAGGTCCATGTAGGACAGCTTGTAGTCCTTGGGCAGGGAGACGATGGACACCACCGACGAGCAATTCTTGAAGAAGTGCAGGTCATGCAGGGCCGCGGCGTCGTAGCCGGAATTCTTGTACTGCTCCAGCGAGGCGCGGTAGCGCTTGGATTCGATCGGCAGCAGGCTGATGCCTTCGATGGCCTGGGTGACTTTGTTGAAGTGCGGCAGGTCGATGGAGCGGAAGAACAGGTCGTCGATGTTCAGGCGCGGCGGCTCTTTCTCGAATACCTTGAACTTGTCACCGCTGGGTGCCGGGGTTTCCGGGACGACGGATTCGGCGTAGGCAATCGCCACCGGGCCGGCGAGGCTCATGAACAGGTCGTTGGCGTCCAGGCGAATGGTTTCGCCAATGTCGATGCCGGCACGTCGGAAGTAGTTCTGGTCGTAGTCGGTCGTGACCGCCTGGGCCGTCAGGATGTTGAAGATCTGCTGGGAGATGTACTGGTTGGCGTGCTTCTCCATGGCATTGACATCAATGTTCTGGATGTTGCCGTCATCGCTTTCTTCGGCGTAGCGCATGATGTCGTTGGAGATCAGCATCATCGCGTTCCACGGGCGGATACGGCCCATCACGCTGGCTTCGCTGCTGTCTTCGTTGGCGAAGTTGTACGAGAAATCCCATTCTTCCGACAGGTACTTGCACAGCAGGCGTCCGGCGTTGATATGCAAGGCCTCGGACATTTCGCTGCGGTGGTCGGAAATGTTCGGCAATACACAGATGCCGCTGGTGAAAATCGGTTCGAAGACGAAGGAGTGACCGCTCTTGCTGTCGTGTTCGTCCATCGGCTTGGTGTCGAACGTCTTGTTCATGTACGAGTATTGCTGGGCCAGGCCGAACTCCGAGGCCATGCCCGAACCGGTACCGCCGCCGGCACTGAAGATCGAGAAGTACAGGCGCGACTGGTTGGCCTTGATGCCGCAGCTGTCGATCAGGTACGAGTGGATCATTTTCCAGTCGGGGCTGGAGAAGCGCTGGGTGTCCTTGTTCAGGATGATCTTGGCCAGGTACTGGCCCAGGATTGGCGCGTTACCGGCGCCACCGGCGTGGACTTCCGAGAGGTCCATGATCTTCATCTTGCTGTAGTCGCGCAAAAAGCCGCTTTTTTCGCCCTTGCGCGAGAAACGGATGCGCCCGGCGATGTCCTTGTCCAGGTCGCCGAGCATCACCAGCGGTTCCACCAGGAACACCGGTTTGCTGGCCTTGCTGGTGCCCAGGCGCAGGTTGTTGCGGATCCACTGCGCGGGGCTGTAGCCCTTGTCGCTGTAGCCTTTGTCTTCGGCGTTGAATTCGTTGAGGTAGAACTTGCGGGCGTTGTATACCAGCTCAGCCACATCCAGGGCGATGTTGGAGCCGCAGCGCCCCAGGCCGATCAGGCACACCGACGGGAATTCCTGCTGGGCACGGTCATTCTCGTCTTCCACCAGATGGGGCGGTCGCGGGAACACCGCATCGCGCAGGCCATCGAGGTTGTCGAGGATCCGGTCGGTGTTGGTTTCGGTGAAATACAGATACTGCTGAGTCGACAGGGGACGCGAGCTGCTCGATGGTTTCGAGGCTTCAGGGCCATTGGCGGCTGGGCTCAGGGTCAGATCGGATACCGCAGTGGCTGTTTTTTTGGAAGTCATTGTGCGCCATATGCCTGAACTGGTTGGCTCGACGAGCGCTGTCATCGAACCATCGCGGATGGGAGCTCGCGTCCTGGATGGCGCGAAGGTCGGCCCCGAGCGTCCAGGGCTATAGCCTGGGGGGCAGCTCGAGAGATTCTTTCCTGATAGGTTGAATCGGCCACCGGCAGACGATCTTTAATCAAGAATGGGCGAAATGATGGCAATTGTTACAGGTAATTGACCGTTATCAAGAAACGCGCCGCTCGCCATGGGGGGGTATCAGCCTTGCGAATGATTGGAGACAGCCCGCGCGCCGCTGTCTAGATTGCAGATTCCGCTAATGCTCCATAACAATAAAAGAGACGGACCCATGCAGAACTCGACCCAAGCGGCGAATGCCTGGCGCATTCTGTTCCTGTTGTTTTTGGCCAACCTGTTCAACTTCTTCGACCGCACCATCCCGGCGATCATCATCGAGCCGATCCGCATGGAGTGGAGTCTCAGCGACTTCCAGATCGGCATCATCGGCACCGCTTTCACCATCGTCTACGCCATCGCCGGGTTGCCATTGGGGCGCATGGCCGATACCGGTTCGCGCAGCAAGTTGATGGGCTGGGGCCTGGCGACCTGGAGCGCGCTGACGGCGGTCAACGGCCTGGTGGGCAGTTTCTGGGCGTTCCTGGTGGTGCGCATGGGCGTCGGGATCGGCGAGGCGAGTTATGCCCCGGCGGCCAACTCACTGATTGGCGATCTGTTCCCGGCCCATCGCCGGGCGCGGGCCATGGGCATCTTCATGCTGGGCCTGCCGATTGGCTTGCTGCTGGCCTTCTTCACCATCGGGGCGATGGTCAAGGCGTTCGACAGTTGGCGCGCGCCGTTCTTTATCGCGGCTGTGCCAGGCTTGGTGCTGGCGCTATTCATGTTCTTCATCAAGGAACCCAAGCGCGGCGCGGCGGAAACCGTGCAGGTGTCCCAGGAAAAGATCGACCGGCCGATCCGTCGGGTGCTGGCGATTCCCACGTTCCTGTGGTTGGTGCTGGCTGGGTTGTGCTTCAACTTCGCCACCTATGCCTGCAACTCCTTCCTGGTGCCGATGCTGCAACGCTATTTCCTGATGCCGTTGCACGAGGCGGCGGTGGCCACCGGGATCATGGTGGGCGTGACGGGGTTGTTCGGCTTGACCCTCGGCGGCTGGATCGCCGACAAGATTCATCAGCGCGTGCCCAGTGGTCGCTTGCTGTTCGCCGCGTTCAGCCTGGTGATTTCGACGCTCACCACTGCCTGGGCATTGCATGCCGGGCGAATTGAAATCGGCGTGTTCGTCGCGGTGTTCAGTGTCGGCTGGTTGTTCGCCTATACCTTTTATACCTGCGTGTATACGGCGATCCAGGACGTGGTCGAGCCGCGCCTGCGGGCCACGGCGATGGCGCTGTTCTTCGCCGGCCTGTACTTGCTGGGTGGCGGCCTGGGGCCGGTGGTGGTGGGCGGCTTGTCCGACTACTTCGCCCGCACGGCCATGGCCGCAGCCGGAGTCGAGCAGATGACAGAAGCGTTCAAGGCCATCGGCCTGCATGACGCGATGTACCTGATCCCGGTGGCGCTGTTCCTGACCATGGTGTTCCTGTTCCTGGCGTCACGTTGTTTTGTGCGCGATGCCAAGCGGATGAAGGAGGGGATGAGTGTGGTGGTGGTGCCGGGAAGTGTGGCGGCGACGGTTTGACTAAAGCCATACACCGTTCCCCGTGGCGAGGGAGCTTGCTCCCGCTGGGGCGCGAAGCGGCCCTCTACTGTACCGGCGAACACTGAATTTTTGGGTCTGCTGCGCAGCCCAGCGGGAGCAAGCTCCCTCGCCACAGGGTTTTGTGTTGAACCACGGGGCTGGTTCAATCACAGGCCTGTGGGGCTGCGGCTCTATCTGCCTAGTGAACCTTATCCTCTCGCCCACGCAGCAGTTGATTGGGCATCACCACCGCCGCCGCCAGCCCCAGCAACGACACCGCCGCGCTGATCACCAGCAAATGGCGGAACGTCGCCTGCAATGCCTGGCGCAAGGCGTTCTGCGCCTCGCCCGGGGCGGCGTTCAGGCCGTCCAGCAAGACGCTGCCGGAATGCCCTTCACCGATCAACGACGAGCTGGCGAGCTGGGCGAAGCTGGAATCCTGCAGCAAGGCCAGCAGCAACGCTGACATCAGTGCCACGCCCACCGCGCCGCCAAGGGCGCGGAACAGGTTGGTGGTGCTGGTGGCGACGCCGATGTCCTGTTGGTGTACGGCGTTCTGCGCACCCACCAGTGACGTGGGAAACTGCATGCCGGAGGCGATGCCGCTGAGCAGCATGAACAGACTGCTCAGCCAGAGCGCGGCGGGCGGGGTGAAGGCCATGCCGAGGATAGCGAACGGGAAGAGCAGGGCGCCGCCCAGGATCATCGGCTTGTAGCGCCCCGTGATCGAGGTCCGGCGTCCGGCGAAATACGCGCCGACCGGCAGCCCTATCGCCAGCGGCAACAAGTGCAGCGCCGCACTGTCGGCACCGGCGCCGGTCACGCTCTGGAAGCGCAACGGCACCAGCACCGTCAGGGAAATCGCCTGGAAGCTGGTGAAGAACACCGTGCACCAACACAGCACCGCATCGCGGTTGGCGAACAGGTGCATCGGCAACAACGGCTCCCGCGCCCGGCGCTCGTGCCAGGCGAACACCCCCAGCGCTGCGCCTGCGCAACCCAGCAACCCCAACACTTCACGGCTGTGCCAGGCATGACCCTGGCCGACCTGGGTAATCCCCAGCAGCAGCGCCGTCAGGCCGATGATCAGCAACACGGTGCCCAGGTAATCAATGATCGGCGTGCGTTGCGGCGCCGGCAGCCCGACCAGGCTGCGTCGGGCGACCCACCAGGCCACCAGGCCCAGCGGCAGGTTGATCCAGAACACCCAGCGCCACGACAGGTACTCGGTCATGTAGCCGCCGAGCACCGGCCCGGCCACGCTGGCCACCGCGTACATGCTGCTGAAATAACCCTGGTAGCGACCGCGTTCGCGGGGCGGGATGATGTCGCCGATGATCGCCTGGCTCACCGAAATCATCCCGCCGGCGCCGATGCCCTGGAAAATCCGCGCCAGCACCAATTGCTCCATGTCTTGTGCCAGGCCGCAGAACAGCGAGGCCAGGGTGAACAAGCCCATGCCGAACAGCATCAGCGGCCGGCGACCGTAGAGGTCACCGAGCTTGCCGTAGATCGGCACCGCCACGGTCATGGCGACCATGTAGCCGGAAATCACCCAGGCCAGCAGGTTGACGTCGGCAAACTGCGCGGAGATGGCCGGCATCGAGACGGCGACGATGGTCTGGTCCAGCGCCCCCAGGAAAATCGCCAGCATCAGGGCTACCAGCACGCTGCGGATGGCCGGTTTTGGGGCTTGGAGCGTATTGAACCGAGTCAAGGTAGAACCTGCGGGCATCGCGCCGGAGAGGCAAAATGGACGAAACCCGCAGTTTAAGTCGATAGGCGACTATTCGATAGCCTCGTAAGGAAGTCCGACGTAATTTTCCGCGATGGTCTTGCGACCGGCCTCGGAGTCGACGAAATATTCCAGCTCGGCTTCGCTGATACGCTGGTTGAAGGCATCCTCGTCGAAGCGGTGCAGCATCGAGGTCATCCACCAGGAGAACCGTTCGGCTTTCCAGACGCGCCGCAGGCAGATGGCCGAATACTTCTGCAGCAGATCCACACGGCCGTTGCGATAGACCTTGAGCAGGATGTTGAACAGTGTGCTGACATCGCTGGCCGCCAGGTTCAGCCCTTTGGCGCCAGTGGGCGGGACGATGTGCGCCGCATCGCCCACCAGGAACATCCGCCCATACTGCATCGGCTCGACCACGAAGCTGCGCAGCGGGGCGATGCTTTTCTCGATGGACGGGCCGGTCACCAGGGCTGCGGCCAGGTCGGCGGGCAGGCGGTTTTTCAGTTCGCCCCAGAAACGCTCGTCCGGCCAGTCGGTCACTTGTTCCTCGGCGGGCACTTGCAGGTAATAACGGGTGCGGGTCTTGGAGCGCATGCTGCACAAGGCAAAACCGCGCGCGTGGCGAGCGTAGACCAGTTCTTCGTGGACCGGCGGGGTATCGGCCAGCACGCCGAGCCAGCCAAACGGGTAGACGCGTTCGAAGACCTTGAGTTTTTCCGCAGGAATGGACTGTCGCGCCACACCGTGGAAACCGTCGCAACCGGCAATGTAATCGCAGTCCAGGCGCCAGGTTTCTCCTTCATGCTCGAAGGTCACGAAAGGGGTTTGGGTTTGCATGTCGTGGGGTTGGGCGTTGCTGGCCAGGTACAGGGTCCGGGCGCCGGCGGCTTCGCGGGCGGCCATCAAATCACGGGTCACTTCGGTCTGACCGTAGACCATGACGTTTTTACCACCGGTCAGGCCCTTGAGATCGATGTGCACCCGTCGATCGTTGAGCACCAGTTCAAAACCATCATGGGGCAGGCCTTCGGCGTCCATGCGCTGGCCAACGCCGGCCTGGCGCAGCAGTTCGACCATGCCTTGCTCCAGCACGCCGGCGCGGATGCGGCTCAGTACGTATTCCGGGGTCTGGCGTTCGAGGATGACAGTGTCGATCCCGGCGTTGTGCAGCAACTGGCCGAGTAGCAGGCCAGAGGGGCCGGCACCGATAATAGCGACTTGGGTCTTGAGGGTTTTCATTGTTGTTATGACTCGCACGAAGCACGCGACCAGGGTCGGTGTTGATTATTAGAAATCGAGTGCCTACATTTTTCGCTTGCGGACCTGTCAGTTGAAGGGGAAAACTGAGCCGATACCTGTTCTTTTTGCCAATTGGTGCGATTATCGCCCGCAACCCCAGGCCCGGATCCACGTTATGAAAAAACCTGACCTGCCTTCGATCCCGGTGTTCAAGCTCTATGGCGAGAGCCAGGAATGGCCGACGCCGGACTTGTTGCACTGCGAGACCATCTCCAAGCGCAGCCGCGAGCATCAATGGGAAATCAAGCCCCATCGGCATGCCGATCTGTGCCAGTTGTTGTTTGTCTTCAAGGGCCAGGCGGAACTGGAAATCGAGGGTCGGCGTACGCTACTCACCGAGCCGGCCGTGCAGATCCTGCCGCCGCTGTCGGTCCATGGCTTTCGTTTTTCCGAGGATGTGGAAGGTTACGTGGTGACCCTGGCAGCGCCGCTGGTCACGCACCTGCAAGCGCAACTGGGGCATTCGGTCAACGTCCTGGCCCAGGCCGAAAGCTACCCCGCCCTCGAGAATGCCGAGTACCTCAACAGCCTGTTCAGCGCCTTGCAGAATGAGTACGTGGGGCATCAACCGGCGCGGGAAATGCTGATGCATGCGTTGGTCAGCGTGATCATGGTCTGGGTCAGCCGCCAGGTGATGCAGCGACACACCCAGGCCCAGCGCCCGCAACGGGCCCGGGAATACCTCAATGGCTTCATCCAGTTGGTGGAAGAAACCTATCGCGAGCACGTCAAGGTCGAAGACCTGGCCCACCGCCTGGGCATTTCCGTGTCGCACCTCAACGGCACTTGCCGGGAACTGGCGGGGCAACCGGCGCTGCAGATCATGCATGAGCGCCAGTTGCTGGAAGCCAAGCGCCTGCTGACTTACACCGGCATGACCATCTACGAGATTTCCGAAATGCTCGGGTTTTCCGATCCGACCAACTTCACCCGGCTGTTCCGCCGACGCGTCGGCATCTCGCCCAAGACATTCCGGGACCGGCTCAAGACCGATCAACAGGACGACTGAGCACGCCTCAGCGCAGGGCGTTCAGGGTTGCGCTGTGGGGGATGCACCGTTCGAAGTTGCAACTGGCGTATTCACGGGGCAGTTGCCTGGCCTGCTCGACCCGGTAGGCCGCAGTGCCGTACAGCGCGAGCGTGGCGGCGCAGGTGACAAAAATGGCGAGGCGTCTTCTTGTTTTAATGTTCATGGCGGTGACCTCTGAACGAATACCCGGGGGTACTACTTTCAGAATAGGTCAGCCGTGGCGAGTTGCCAGTCAGGCAGCGAGTATGTTTAACCCGATATTCAGAGCACTGATAACCCGGTGGGAACCCAGTTCCTTGGGGATCAATGCAGTGCTTTTTTGTGGCTAGGGAGCTTGCTCCCGCTCGGTTGCGCAGCGACCGCAATATTTTGGGGCCGCTGCGCGGGCCCAGCGGGAGCAAGCTCCCTCGCCACAGGTCCACTTCAGCAATGGAAGTGTTCTGAGTCTGTTATTCCAGATGCTCTGGCTTCATCGGGTCGCCCGGCTTGACGTCCAGTTGCTTGCGCACGTCTTCGAACATTTCGTCGTAGTACTTGTGCATCGAGCCGATGCTCGCGGTCTTGGGCAAGCCATACTTCTGGGCGATGCGCGTGGCGTGGCGGGCGAAGTCGAAGGCCTGGTCCTTGGCCAGGAAGAATGTCTCGTCCAGTGACTTGTCTTCGACGGTGCCATGCACCCGGAATGACATGCCCGTGCCTTCCTTGCCGTCCTGGTCGACCTTGTAGTCGATGCACAGGTTGTAGCTGAAATCATCCTTGTTCAGCGCATGGCGCTCCATGTGCAGGTGTCCGGGTTCGAACATGGCCATAAGCAACTCTCCTTTGAAGGCATGGGGAGTAGGGCAGACCCTGGATCCGCCCCGCAAGTTTCCTGTTATCGATAAGCGATGCCAGGTGTCGCCGTGCTGATACGGGTGCCGGCCTTGCCCAGGACGATCGCGTCGATGTCCGAGAGTGAACCGATCACCGCGACCTTGCCAGTGTTGCGCGCGAATTCGCAGGCGGCCTGCACCTTCGGCCCCATGGAGCCGGCGGCGAAGCCGAGCTTTTCCATTTCGTCGGGGTGGGCCTGGGCGATGGCTTTCTGGGTCGGCTTGCCGAAGTCGATGAACGCGGCGTTGACGTCGGTGGCGATCACCAGCAGATCGCTTTCCAGCTGTTCGGCCAGCAGCGCCGAGCACAGGTCCTTGTCGATGACCGCTTCCACGCCTTGCAGCTTGCCGTCGGCGTCGTACATCGTCGGGATGCCGCCACCGCCGGCACAGATCACGATACTGCCCTTTTCCAGCAGCCATTTGATCGGGCGGATTTCAAAGATGCGCTTGGGCCTGGGGCTTGCGACCACGCGACGGAACTTGTCGCCGTCCGGGGCGATGGCCCAGCCTTTTTCGGCGGCCAGTTCCTGCGCCTCTTCCTGGCTGTAGACCGGGCCGATGGGTTTGGTGGGTTTTTGGAAGGCCGGGTCGTTGCCGTCCACTTCAACCTGGGTCAGGAGCGTGGCGAAGGGGACTTCGAAGTCCAGCAGATTGCCCAGTTCCTGTTCAATGATGTAGCCGATCATGCCTTCGGTTTCGGCGCCGAGCACGTCCAGCGGATACGGCGTCACCGAGGTGTAGGCCGCCGCCTGCAACGACAGCAGGCCGACCTGCGGGCCGTTGCCGTGGGCGATGACCAGTTGGTTGCCGGGGTGGATTTTCGCGATCTGTTCGGTCGCGGTGCGGATGTTGATGCGTTGATTGTCTGCGGTCATGGGTTCACCCCGACGCAGGAGGGCGTTACCGCCCAGGGCAACGACGATACGCATGGTGTTGTCCTTCTAAAAAATGGACGAACAACGCGCTCCCACAAGGGAACTGCGTTGGTTTCAGATATCCGCCAACGCCGAGACCAGGATCGCCTTGATGGTGTGCATGCGGTTTTCCGCTTGCTCGAAGGCGATGTTGGCCGGCGATTCGAAGACCTCCTCGGTCACTTCCACGCCATTGGCCAGGTTCGGGTAACGGGCGGCGATGTCCTTGCCGACCTTGGTTTCGCTGTTATGGAACGCTGGCAGGCAGTGCATGAATTTCACCCGCGGGTTGCCCGAGGCTTTCATCATTTGCGCATTGACCTGGTAGGGCAGCAATTGCTCGATGCGCTCATCCCAGGCTTCCACCGGCTCGCCCATGGACACCCAGATGTCGGTGTGGATGAAGTCCACGCCCTTGACGGCTTCCTTCGGGTCTTCGGTGATGGTGAGGCGCGCGCCACTTTCGGCGGCGAAGGCCTGGCACTGGTCGATGAAGTCCTGATGCGGCCACAAGGCTTTCGGCGCGCCGATGCGCACGTCCATGCCCAGTTTGGCGCCGATCATCAGCAGCGAATTGCCCATGTTGTAGCGGGCATCGCCCAGGTAGGCGTAGCTGATGTCATGCAGCGGCTTGTCACTGTGTTCGCGCATGGTCAGGGTGTCGGCGATCATCTGGGTGGGGTGGAATTCGGCGGTCAGGCCGTTGAACACCGGCACGCCGGCGAACTTGGCCAGTTCCTCGACGATCTCCTGTTCGAAGCCCCGGTACTCGATGGCGTCGAACATCCGCCCCAGGACCCGGGCGGTGTCTTTCATGCTTTCCTTGTGACCGATCTGCGATGAAACCGGGTCGATGTAGGTGACGTGGGCGCCCTGGTCATGGGCTGCCACTTCAAAGGCGCAGCGGGTGCGGGTCGAGGTCTTTTCGAAGATCAGCGCGATGTTCTTGCCCTTGAGGTGCGGTTGTTCGGTGCCGGTGTACTTGGCACGCTTGAGGTCGCGGGACAGGTCCAGCAGAAAGTGCAGCTCGCGGTTGGTGTGGTGCATCAAGCTCAGCAGGCTGCGGTTGCGCATGTTGAACGCCATGATGTGGATCTCCTCAGGTGTAGGTTATCCCCTGGGCGGGTATCGGATCGATACCGGCCCAGGCTCAAAGGTCAGTAATCGATCGGGTCGCGGATGATCGGGCAGGTCATGCAGTGACCACCGCCACGGCCCCGGCCCAGTTCGCTGGCGCTGATGGTGATGACTTCCACACCGGCCTTGCGCAGCAGGGTGTTGGTGTAGGTGTTTCGGTCGTAGCCGATCACTACGCCCGGCTCCACGGCCACTACGTTGTTACCGTCGTCCCATTGTTCGCGTTCGGCGGCGAAGCTGTTGCCGCCGGTTTCCACCACCCGCAGCGCCGGCAGCTTGAGGGCCGCGGCCACGGTATCGAGGAAGCTGCCGTCCTCGCGACGCACATCGATGCCGCCGGGCTTGCTCTCGTCAGGGCGCAGGGAGAAGGCGACGATCTGGCTCACCACTTCGGGGAAAATCGTGACCAGGTCGCGGTCGCAGAAGCTGAACACGGTGTCCAGGTGCATGGCCGCGCGGGATTTCGGCAAGCCGGCGACGATCACCCGTTCCACGGCCTTGTGCTTGAACAGGTTCAGCGCCAGTTGGCCGATGGCCTGGCGGGACGAACGTTCGCCCATGCCGATCAGCACCACGCCGTTGCCGATGGGCATCACGTCGCCGCCTTCAAGGGTGGCGTTGCCGTGCTCCTGGTCCGGGTCGCCGTACCAGACCTGGAAGTCGGCGTTCGTGAACTCGGGATGGAATTTGTAGATGGCGCTGGCCAGCAGGGTTTCCTGGCGCCGCGCCGGCCAATACATCGGGTTCAGGGTCACGCCGCCGTAGATCCAGCAGGTGGTGTCGCGGGTGAACTGGGTGTTGGGCAGCGGCGGCAGGATGAAGCTGGAGTGCCCGAGGAAGTCGCGGAACATCTGAATGGTCTTGCCACCGAAGCTGTCCGGCAGGTCATCGGCCGAGACGCCGCCAATCAGGAATTCGGCGATATGGCGTGGCTCCAGGCTGCGCAGCCACGAACCGACTTCATTCACCAGGCCCAGGCCCACCGAGTTGGCGGTGATCTTGCGCTGCAGGATCCAGTCCAGGGCTTCGGGGATGGCGACGATGTCGGTCAGTAGGTTGTGCATTTCCAGCACGTCGATGTCGCGCTCGCGCATCTTGGTGACGAAATCGAAATGATCGCGCTTGGCCTGGTTGACCCAGATCACATCGTCGAACAGCAGCTCGTCGCAGTTGTTCGGGGTCAGCCGCTGGTGGGCCAGGCCTGGGGAACACACCATGACTTTACGTAATTTGCCGGCTTCGGAATGCACGCCGTATTTCACTTTTTCCGTGGTCATTACAAATCCTCCAGTTAGAACAATCAGCCAACTACAAGGTCAGGAAGCCGTCGTAGAGCCCGTAGGCCGCCACCAGGGCGCCTGCGATCACTGCGGCGAAAATCAGCTTCTCGACAGAGGTGAAAATCGGTTTGCCCAACTCGCGCTTGGCCTTGGCGAACAGGATCGCGCCGGGGGCATAGAGCAGGGCCGAGAGCAGCAGGTACTTGATCCCGCCGGCGTACAGCAGCCATACGGCGTAGATCAGGGCGACAGCGCCGATGATCAGGTCCTTGCGCCGCTCGGCCGCGAAGCCTTCGTAGGTCTCGCCGCGCACCGCCAGCAGCACGGCGTAGGCCGCCGACCACAGGTACGGCACCAGGATCATCGAAGTGGCGAGGTAGATCAGTGACAGGTAGGTGCTGGCCGAGAACAGGGTGATGACCAAAAACAGCTGGACCATTGCGTTGGTCAGCCACAGGGCGTTGGCCGGTACGTGGTTGGCGTTTTCCCGGCGCAGGAACTCGGGCATGGTGTGGTCTTTGGCGGCGGCGAACATGATCTCGGCGCACAGCAATACCCAGGACAGCAGGGCGCCGAGCAGCGAGATGATCAGGCCGACGCTGATCAGCACCGCGCCCCAGTGCCCCACGACATGCTCCAGCACGGCGGCCATGGACGGGTTCTGCAACTTCGCCAGTTCAGGCTGGGTCATGATGCCCAGGGACAGCACGTTCACCAGTACCAGGAACAGCAGTACGGTGATGAAGCCGATGACGGTGGCCTTGCCCACGTCGGTACGTTTCTCTGCGCGGGCGGAAAAAATACTCGCGCCCTCGATGCCGATGAACACCCACACGGTGACCAGCATCATGTGCCGCACCTGGTTCATCACGCTGCCCAGGTCCGGATTCTTCAAGCCCCAGATGTCGGCGGTGAAGATATCGAGCTTGAAGGCGAACACCGCGATCAGCACGAACAACACCAGCGGCACGACCTTGGCCACGGTGGTGACGAGGTTGATGAACGCGGCTTCCTTGATGCCGCGCAGCACCAGCCAGTGCACTGCCCACAACAACACCGAGGCGCTGATTACCGCCGCAACGGTGTTGCCTTCACCAAAGATTGGGAAGAAGTAGCCCAGGGTGCTGAACAGCAGCACGAAGTAGCCGACGTTGCCCAGCCAGGCGCTGATCCAGTAACCCCAGGCGGAGGAAAAACCCATGTAGTCGCCGAAACCGGCCTTGGCGTAGGCATACACCCCGCCGTCCAGATCGGGTTTGCGGTTGGCCAGGGTCTGGAACACGAAGGCCAGGGTCAGCATGCCGACGGCGGTGATGGCCCAGCCGATCAGCACCGCACCGACGTCGGCGCTGGCGGCCATGTTTTGTGGCAGGGAAAAGATCCCGCCGCCGATCATGGAGCCGACAACCAGTGCAACCAACGCACCTAATCGAAGTTTTCCGGGGGTATCAGACATTTGCGAGACTCCAGTGCAGGAGAAGAGAGTCAACAGACTAAGTCGATTTGAAAGTTGAATAGCTGATCTGGATCAGTGCATGGCAACATTCCATTGTTAATGAAGGAGTTAACACCGTCCGTTGGCGTCTTGAAGTTGCTCGAAAGGCCCGTTTCAGGGCCTTTGGCAAAGGATTTGTGAAGGTTTTCTTGCCGCAGGATTATTCACGCTAGTTGATTTCCACTGAGTCGCAACTATTTTGTAGGCTGCGTTCGTGACAATAATGATGGGGTGTCATGGTCTTTTTAATTAGGGCCTTGGAGAATGGCCGGGTCATAAGTCTTTGGACTTTGTGTGGATGACGTTATTCAAAAACGTTATGTCGCTTTATTTACTTAATTTAATAGTGAGAGAAGATGCCGCAGCCGATTGAAAAGTTGCCCTTGGGCGCACTGATCGCACTGGTGGTGGGGTCAATGATCGGCGGCGGGATTTTTTCCCTGCCGCAAAACATGGCGGCCCGGGCCGATGTCGGCGCGGTGCTGATCGGCTGGGCCATCACCGCCATCGGCATGCTGACCCTGGCCTTCGTGTTCCAGACCCTGGCCAATCGCAAGCCGGAATTGAATTCGGGCGTGTACGCCTATGCCAAGGCCGGCTTCGGTGACTATATGGGCTTCTCGTCTGCCTGGGGCTACTGGATCAGTGCCTGGATGGGCAATGTCGGTTACTT
Source organism: Pseudomonas sp. 3JA (assembly GCF_036961705.1). Classification (NCBI taxonomy): domain Bacteria; kingdom Pseudomonadati; phylum Pseudomonadota; class Gammaproteobacteria; order Pseudomonadales; family Pseudomonadaceae; genus Pseudomonas; species Pseudomonas sp. 3JA. Next base: position 80,224 of record NZ_JBAMDJ010000021.1, on the reverse strand, counting down.
CGTGCTGCTGTTCAGTACCTTGGGCTACTTCTTCCCGGTGTTCGGCCAAGGCAATACGCCGGTGGCCATCGGCTGTGCGTCGTTGTTGCTGTGGGCGGTGCATTTCCTGGTGCTGCGCGGGATCCAGGAGGCGGCCTTCATCAATCTAGTGACCACCGTGGCCAAGGTCGTGCCGCTGTTGATGTTCGTCGTCATGGCCGCCGTGGCCTTCAAGGCCGAGGTTTTCACCCGGGATATCTGGGGCGCGATGAATCCGGACCTGGGCAGTGTGATGGACCAGGTGCGCAACATGATGCTGGTGACGGTGTTCGTGTTTATCGGCATCGAAGGCGCCAGCGTCTATTCGGCACGGGCAGAAAGACGTGCGGACGTAGGGCGTGCGACGGTGATCGGGTTTCTCGGGGTATTGGCGCTGCTGGTGCTGGTGAATGTGTTGTCCCTGGGGGTCATGAGCCAGCCGGAACTGGCGCAGTTGCAGAACCCATCCTTGGTCGGTGTGCTGGAGCACATTGTCGGGCCCTGGGGCGCGTTGCTGATCAGCCTGGGGCTGGCGGTTTCACTGCTGGGAGCCCTGCTGTCCTGGGCGCTGTTGTGCGCTGAAATCCTCTACGCCACCGCCCGGGACAAGACCATGCCGGCGTTCCTGACCAAGGAGAATGCCAACCGTGCGCCGGTCAACGCGCTGTGGCTGACCAATGGCATGATCCAGCTGTTTTTGCTGATCACTCTGTTTTCCGCAGGCACCTACACCAGCCTGATCTACCTCGCCTCGTCGATGATCCTGGTGCCGTACCTGTGGTCGGCGGCTTATGCGGTGCTGCTTTGCGCCCGGGGGGAAACCTACGAACAGGGCTCGGCACGGCGCATGAAAGACCTGTGCATCGGTGGTGTCGCGCTGTGCTACGCGGTGTGGCTGCTGTATGCCGGAGGCGTGAAATACCTGCTGCTGTCGGCGCTGTTGTATGCGCCCGGGGTGATCCTGTTTGCCCAGGCCAAGCGCGAGCAGGGACAGCCCTTGTTCACCCATGTGGAAAAGGGAATATTTGCTTGCGTGATGTCAGGGGCGGGCATCGCGGCTTATGGGTTGTACAGTGGGTTTTTGGCGTTGTGAGGCTACCATGTTGTCGAGGCGGACTCTTGTGGCGAGGGAGCTTGCTCCCGCTGGGGCGCGCAGCGGCCCCGAGGCCCGACGACGCGGTGTTTCAAGCTGATTGTAGTGGCTTTTGGAGGGGGCTGCTGCGCAGCCCAGCGGGAGCAAGCTCCCTCGCCACAAAGGGCATTTTTTAACCGGTAGTGAGCGTCACCACCGTGCCCGATGCGCGCCCAGTTCCGCCGCTGGCAAGGCCCATTGCAGCGGCGTCCCGGTGATTTTCAAGGGCACATGCAAGCGATGGGCCGGTCCCCATGGCGTCTGTTCGACCACCAGGCCCTGATCATCCTCAGCCTCGGCTCGCAATAGGGTCGAATCCCCTGCGCCACGTTCGATCAACAGCTTCGCCGTGCGTGCCAGTGACAGGCGTGCCGAGCCGCCCTGACTGCTTGCCAGGCGCCGGGACAACAGCACCAGGGCGCTGGCCGCCAGCAGATAGCCGGTGCCATGATCCAGCGCCTGCACCGGCAGCGGTGTCGGTTTGTCGGTGTGTTTCCAGCCCATGCCGGCTTCGGCAATGCCGCTGCTCATTTGCACCAGGCTGTCGAAGCCGCGCCGGTTCTGCCACGGGCCGCTCCAGCCATAGGCATTGAGGCTGACGTCGATCAGGCCCGGGGCCATCTGCCGGCGCTGCTCGGCGCCGTAGCCCAGGCGTTCCAGGGCGTCGGCACGGTAGCCGTGCAAAAGGATGTCGGTGTCCTTGAGCAGTGCCTCGAATGCCGCGCGATCATCGGCCCGATGCAGGTCGAGGCGGGCGCAGCGTTTGCCCAGGGTGACTTCCGGCACCACGCCGGGTTCGTTCCAGGTCGGCGGGTCGATGCGCAGCACGTCGGCCCCCAGGCCGGCGAGGAAGCGGCTGGCGACGGGGCCGGCCAGCACGCGGGTCAAATCCAGCACCTTGAGGCCCGCCAGTGGCTGGGTCACGGAGCCGAGCCAGGGTTTGCGCTGCTCTCCAGTCGTTTCACTCAGGTGCACCAGCGGCTCAGCGTTCACCGCCAGCCCTTGGGGATGGGCCTGCCACGCTTGCCATGAACGCATCTCGGCGGCACAACCGCCTGCGTCGACCACGGCCTGTTCCAGCTCGGCCTTGTTCCATCGGGCCACCCTGGCCGCCATGTCGGCGCGGTCGGTGCAGGTGCCGAGGACTTTTTCCGCCGCAAGGCGATGATGCGGTGCGTTGGTGTGCAGGCGAATCCAGCCGTCGGCGCTGGCGTAGTCGCCGGCCACCGGGTCCCACATCGGCGGCACGCTCCAGCCGATGGGGCGCAGGGAGGTGGAGAACCAGAACGACGCCAGGCGTCGGTCGACCTCGACAGGTGGCAGGCGAGTGGTTTGTTGCTGGATGAGTTCGGCGGTCGCCTGGCCGGCCACGGCGATGCTGGCGCTGGCCAGCTCCGTGACGGCGAAGGCCGAGGGCAGCGCGCCATCGCCAGCGAAGGTGATCGGGGTCGTGGGCAAGCCGAGTGCGGTTTGCATGGACGTGAGCAGATCTGACATCGAAAGCCCTCCAGTACGAGAGGGCGATCATAGATCAAAAATCCGTTGGGGGCCGCTTTGCGGCCCAGCGGGAACAAGCTCCCTCGCCACAAGAGCCCCGTGCCTGTTCCGGGCGCGACCAGATCCACAGATTGCCCAGGCCCATGCCGGCGAGCGCGAGGTAAACCGGCCAGGCGTGGTCGAGCAGCACCAGCATCAAGCCTGCGCAGAGCAGCATGCTGGTAGTGGCACCGACCTTGGCCCGGCGCGGGATAACCTTGCCGTTGCGCCAGTTGTGCAGAATCGGCCCGAACAGACGATGGTTCTCCAGCCAGGCGCTCAGGCGCGGCGAACTGCGGGTCGCGGCCCAGGCGGCCAGCAGGATGAACTCGGTCGTCGGCAAGCCAGGCACGACGATGGCGACCAGGCCAATGCCCAGGCTAGCGTAGGCGAGCAGGGCGAAGAGCAGTTGGGTGAGTTTCGAGGGACGGCTCATCAGCGTTTTCCAGTCATGCACAATCTCTGTGGGAGCGAGCAAGCTCGCTCCCACACTGGTTTCTGGGGGGCTGAAGATAGGCATCCACCCTAAATCTCCTGCGGGAGCGGTATGAGTCAGGCCAGGTCGGCTGCATAAGCCTGTTCCAGCAACACCGTAAACCGGTTGAAGGCATCCAGCGCACCTTTGTCCGCCTCGGCTTCCTGCTGTTCGGTAAAGGCCAGGCTGTCGAGGGTGCGGGTGAAGGTTTTCCAGCCTTCGGCGCGCCCACCGGCAGGTTCTGCCAGGTGCCGGGCGCCGAAGGTCTCGCTCAACCCCAGGCCCACGGCACGCTTGATCAAGAACGCGGCGCCGAGCTTGGAGCCTTCGGAGACGAACAGCCAGCCCAGGGCTTCGGCCCGGGTCGGGTTTTTCACCGCACCGGCCACTGGCGCAGGGATTTCGGTGTCCAGGTCTGCCAGATCCGCCTTGGCCGCTTCCGCCCTGCATCGGGCCGGGAGGTCGGGAATCAGGGCGGACAGTTCGGCGTCGTTGTACAGCGCCACCAGTTCCGACTGGAACAGGTACTGGGCAACGACGAAACGGGCGAAGCTGGCCGGGGTTTCGAACGGGGCGTGGGCCTTGACCAGGGCGTCGAGCTTGCTGTGAGGCTCGTGGGTGATCTGGTTCAGGCGTTGGGAGCGTGAAGTGGGGCGCAGGGTATTCATGAAAAAAATCCTTTGAGTGAGCACATTGTGTGGCGAGGGAGCTTGCTCCCGCTTGAGTGCGAAGCACTCACAAAAATGGGCCTGCTGCGCAGCCCAGCGGGAGCAAGCTCCCTCGCCACAGGGGAAATCCTTGGGCCTGGGTCAGATATCCCAGATCAGGTTCACCGCGAAGTTACGCCCCGGCGCCGTCAGACGATCGAGGTTGGCGGGGTTCAGCACCGCCGCTTCGCCGACGCTGTCGTAGCCGCGCACGTCATCCCACCGCCAGTACTTCTTGTCAGTGAGGTTGTAGAGGCCGCCACTGACGGTGACGTCGTCGGTCACCTTGTAGAAACCGCTCAGGTCGAGGATGCCGAAACCCGGTGTCTTGAACTGGCTGCTCACGCCATCAGGCGAGTTGAAGTTGCTGTCGTCGACCCGGTCCTTTTTCTTGACCAAGGTCCAACTGAGCAAAGTGCCGTAGCGGTCTTGGTCGTAGCCCAGGCCGAACACACCGGTCAGCGGGTTGATGCTGTTGAGCGGCTCGCCGGTGTCGTTGTTGCGACCGTACGCGTAGGCCACCGAGCCTTGGGTGTACAAGCCCTTCGGTGCGCCAAACACCTCCAGCTCCAAGCGTCCCCTGGCCTCGGCGCCCTTGATGGTGGCGTGCTTGATGTTGTTGCTCTGGAAGGTCAACTGATCGGCGCCAGGGTTGATGGCGTCCTCGTTGATGAAGTCGCGGTACTTGTTGTAGAACACCGCCACGTCGAACGAGCCGGAATCGAAACGGCCGCGCAGGCCGGTCTCGTAGCTCTTGCTTTTTTCCGGTTCCAGATCGGGGTTGGGTTCTACGCTATAGCCGGTGTCGGTGTTCTCGAAACGACCGTACAGGGCCTTGGCGGTCGGGGTGCGGAAACCTTCGGCGTACTGGCCGTACCAGGTGTACTCATCGCTCAGGGCGTAGGTCAGGCCGAACTTCGGTGAGACGCGATGCCAGGTCTTGTTCTTGCCGCTGACTGTACCGCCGCCGGTAGGGTCCACGGTGTTGAGGAATTCCTCGGTCAGGTGCGGCTTGAGCCGGGTGTAGTCGTAGCGCAGGCCTGGCATGAAGGTCCAGCGCTCCCAACTGATCTGGTCCTGGGCGAACAGGCTGTAGGTGTTGATGGTCGGGTCCGGGAAGTCGCTGGCTTTTGCCAACACGTCCCGGGTGCTGATGGCGCCTACCGCGGAGCAACCGACGCCAACCGCCAGGCACACACCATTGCCGCTGCGCGAGCCGGTGACTTTCTGTTGCTTGAGGGTAGTGCCGTAAGTCAGCGCGTGATCGGTGTCGGCGACACTGAAGGCCTTTTCCAGTTGCGCGTCGAAGACCCACTGTTTCTCTTCATAGAGGGTCTCCCGGGTGCGCAGGACCTGGCGGGTGATGGGGAAGTAGAATTCGGCGGTGCTCTGGTCGGTCTTGGCAACCTGGTGATTCAGGCTCCACTTCATGTGATCGGCCAGCAGGCTGTCGAGGGCGAAGCTGTGTTCCAGGCCGAAACGCTCGCGGCTGATGGTGTCGTTGCCGGTGCGCCACTGGTACATGCCGCCGGGCAGTACAAAGTCGGGGATCGCCGGCTGGCCGTTGGCGTAGGGCCCGCCGTAGGCGCTTTTCAGGTCGCTGTCGCGGTCGTCCTTGTACTTCTCGTAGACCAGGCCAAGGCGTGCGTCATCGCTGTAGTTCCAGCCGAGCTTGGCCAGCACGTTGTTGGCGCGCACGTCTTCGGGGTTGGCCGCGGTGCGGTCCAGGCCGGTGCCGTTGTGGCTGCCGTAGGATTCGGTTTCATGACCGTCGCGCTGGCTGTAGTGCAACAGGCCGTCGAACTGCCCGCTACGGCCAGCGACGGTGGCGGACTTGAGCCAGCTCTCGTCGACGGAGCTGTAGCCGGTCTTCAGGCGGGCGCCAACATCCTCGCCTGGCTTGATGATGTCGTTCGGATCCAGGGTGAAGTAGCTGACGGCACCGCCAATGGCATTGCTGCCGTACAACACCGAGGCCGGACCGCGCAGGATTTCCGCGCGCTTGATGATTTCCGGGTCGACGTAGTTGCGCTGGGTCTTGGCGTAGGGGCCGTTGAAGAAGCCGCCGGGAATTTCCACGCCATCGACCTGGGTCAGGATCCGGTTGCCGTCGATGCCGCGGATGTTGTAGCCGCTGATACCGCCGCGCTGGCCCGCGCCGCCCACCGATACGCCTGGTTCATAGCGCACCAGATCCTTGAGGGTATTGACGTTGTTGCGATCCAGTTCCTGGCGGTCGTGGACCGTGACCGTGCTCGGTACGCTGGTGATGTCCTGTTCCTGGCGGGTGGCGCTGATGGTTACTTGTTGCAACTCCAGCGCGCCGCCGGCACTGCGTTTTTCCAGGACGATGCTGTTGTCGCCCAGCTTGCGGTAGCTCAGGTGGGTCCCCACCAACAGGCGCTCCAGGGCTTTTTCAGGTGACAGCGAGCCGTTCACCCCTGGCGAGGCGACGCCTGCGGCCAGTTCCGCGGGCATCCCGATTTGCCAGCCGGTGACCGCAGTGAATGCATTCAGGGCCGAAACCAGGGGCTGCCGGGCGATGGCAAAGGTGTAGTCGCCCATGTTGCGTGCAGCGGGTTGCACGGCGGTGGCGGCCAGGGCGAGCGGCGCTGTGCCGGCCATCAGGAGGGCGGCGGTGAGCAGTGACAGCGTGCAAGAGGGGGCAAGAAACCGGCAAGTAAGGCGAGAGGACATCGATAGCGCTCCGTGTCGCATCTGTTATAGGTGCAGATCCACATCGTTGGATGCGAATCAATTGCATTGGCTATAACGAGACGAATCAGCGGAGCCTATCGAGTAAAAATAATTCTCATTTAGTTCAGGATCACCAGCGCCGGGAACTCCTGAAGCCGCGCCGAGGTGATATGGGCCAGCGAACGGACCACGTCCAGCGGCTGGTCTAGGCGGTAGTTGCCGGTCACAGCCACGTTGGCCAATTGTTCGTTACTGTTGATGATCCAGCCGGGGTAATAGCGTCGCAGCTCGGCCAGTACCTGGCTCAGGGGCCGGTTTTCGAACACCAGCCGACCCTGGACCCAGGCCAGGTCGGTGTTGGCATCGAGCCGGGCCGGGCGGTCGAAGCCGTTGGGGCCGATGCGGATGCTTTCGCCAGCCGACAGCCGCACATGGGTGTCGTTGCGGGTGGCCCGCAGGTCCACGTCGCCACGCTGCACCTGGACCTGGGCCACGCCGTCGAGGTAGCGCACGGCGAACGCGGTGTCGCTGACGCTGGCCATGACCGGGCCGGCATCGATTTCCAGCGGCAGGTTACGGTTGCCCGGGACTTCGAAAAACGCCTCGCCCTTGTACAGGCGCGCCACATGTCGCTGCTCGTTGAACGTGCTGGAGAAGGCCGAATCGGTGTTGAGCAAGACCTTGGAGCCGTCCTCCAACTGCAGGCGCTGGCGCTCACCGACCACGGTCAGGTGGTCGGCCTGCAGGCGCAGGGGCAGGTCGCTGAAGTTGAACAGACCGAGAAACAGCACGGCGGCAGTGGCCAGGGGTTTCCAGTGGGCGCGCAGGCGCGACAGCGCGGTAACCTTGGGCGCGGCTTCAAGCTGGCGGGCACTTTCCATCACCTGCGGGCCGTTCCAGATCGCCTGGGCTCGGGCGAACGCCTCGCCGTGGCGCGAATCGGCCGCCAGCCAGGCGTGGAACTGCCGCGTCTGTTCCTCGCTGGGGGTGTCCAGCAGGATCAGCCAGTCCAGCGCCTGCTCCATGGCATGGGCGGTTTCCGGCGTCGCAGTGGGCTCGGCAGAGCGGAGATTGTCCGTCACAGTGGGGTCTCGGTATTAGCGGCATGGGCTCAAGCTACAAGCTGTACGCAGCAAGTGGCAAGCGTGTACGCAGCTTATGGCCTGACGCGTGGGGGCGGGTCACTGCTCGCCGTGGCTACGTTCAGCCACACCCACACAGATCGCCATGATCAGTTTCAGTTCCTTTTGCACGGTGCTCAGGGAGACGCCCAGGCGTTCGGCGATCTGTTGGTAACTGTGGCCATGCAGGCGGCTGAGAATGAAGATCTGCTGTTGTCGCGAACTCAGGGCCTGGAGGCTGACGTTCAGGCGTTCGAGCAGTTGCTGGGCATGGGCGGCGTCCTCGGCACTGCTCTGGGGGGCGACGACGTTGTGGACAACTTCCGGCGGTACGTCATCCAGCAAGGTCCGCGACTGGATGCGCCGGGCACGCAGATGGTCCAGCGCCAGGTTGCGGGCGGTCTGGAAAACAAAGGGTTCGAGGTGCTCGACTGTGCGTTCGGCCAATGCACGGGTGACACGCAGGTAGGTTTCCTGGAGCAGGTCTTCGGCGGTACTGGGGTTGCTGACCATGCGCTCGAGAGTGCGCAGCAGCGGTGTGCGTTGGGCGAGGAAAACGTGATGAAAGCGCGATTGACTCACGGTAGGGCCCGATCCGGTTCGAGTTGATGATAATGCTTATCATCTACGTTGCGGGTCAAGCCTTCATTTCATCACGTCAAGCCATGCGGGGAGCGCAACCTGTGGGAGCAAAGCTTGCTCGCGATAGCGTTCTCAAAGCTTGCACAGGTGCTGCATGCGACGGTGTCATCGCGAGCAGGCTTTGCTCCCACAGGCCTGCTCCCAAGGTTTGCTCTTACAGGCCCGCTCCACATTGGCCAGCAATGAGTTACTCGGCGTTACACAACGCCAGGCAGTTATCCAGCATACGGTTGGAGAAGCCCCATTCGTTGTCATACCAGGCCAGCACCTTGAGCAGCTTGCCGCTGGCCTTGGTGTGGTTGGCGTCGAAGATCGACGACAGCGGGTTGTGGTTGAAATCGCTGGAGACCAGCGGCAGGGTGTTGTAGCCGAGGATCTTCGAATGCTGGCTGGCGTGGCGCAGCAGTTCGTTGACTTCTTCGGCCGACGCTTCGCGCTTGAGTTGCACGGTCAGGTCCACCAGGGACACGTTGATCACCGGTACGCGCACCGCCATGCCGGTCAGCTTGCCTGCCAGTTCCGGCAGCACCAGGCCCACCGCTTCGGCGGCGCCGGTCTTGCTCGGGATCATGTTCTGGGTGGCCGAGCGGGCGCGGTACGGATCGCTGTGGTAGACGTCGGTCAGGTTCTGGTCGTTGGTGTAGGCATGGATGGTGGTCATCAGGCCGCTTTCGATGCCCAGCTCGCGGTGCAGCACCTGGGCCACCGGGGCCAGGCAGTTGGTGGTGCACGAAGCGTTGGAGATGATCTGGTGGGACTGGCGCAGGATGTCGTGGTTCACGCCATACACCACGGTGGCGTCGGCGCCCTTGGCCGGGGCCGAGATGATCACCTTGCGGGCGCCGGCGCTGATATGCGCGGCTGCCTTGGCACGGTCGGTGAACAGGCCGGTGCATTCGAACACGACGTCGATTTTTTCAGCGGCCCAAGGCAGTTCGGCCGGGTTGCGGATGGCGCTGACCGAGATGCGGTCGCCATTGACCGTCAGGCTTTCGTGATCGTGCTGCACGTCGGCGTCGAAAGTGCCGTGGACCGTGTCGAACTTGAGCAGATGAGCGTTGATCGCACTGTCGCCCAGGTCGTTGATGGCGACGATCTGCAGGTCGCGACGATAGCCTTGGGTATACAGTGCACGAAGAACGTTGCGGCCGATGCGGCCAAAACCATTGATTGCGATTCGAAGAGTCATTAACGGCGCCGCCATCGATTTGTTGTTGGAATTACAAGATTATTCGCATAAAAATAGAAAACAAGCCTTTTTAGTGGCAATATTTTGTTTTATCTACAACGAGTGACCTGAATCAACTGGTCCGAATGGTCAATAAACCGCCTGTCGCCCAACGCCAGGGGGCTTTTGACCAGCATAGACAATCAGGTCGCCACACCCGTTAGCCTGGAGTTCTACACATGCATCCCCGCGTCCTTGAGGTCACCGAACGGCTTATCGCCCGCAGTCGCGCCACGCGTCAGGCTTACCTTGCATTGATCCGTGATGCAGCCAGCGACGGGCCGACGCGCGGCAAGCTGCAATGCGCCAACTTCGCCCACGGCGTGGCCGGTTGCGGCACCGAAGACAAACATCACCTGCGGATGATGAACGCCGCCAACATCGCCATCGTGTCCTCCTATAACGACATGCTCTCGGCCCACCAGCCTTACGAAACCTTCCCGGAACAGATCAAGAAAGCCTTGCGCGAGATCGGCTCGGTCGGCCAGTTCGCCGGCGGCACGCCCGCCATGTGCGACGGTGTGACCCAGGGCGAGGCGGGGATGGAACTGAGCCTGCCGAGTCGCGAGGTGATCGCGCTGTCCACGGCGGTGGCGTTGTCCCACAACATGTTCGATGGCGCGCTGATGCTCGGTATCTGCGACAAGATCGTCCCGGGCCTGATGATGGGTGCGCTGCGCTTCGGTCACTTGCCGACGATCTTTGTACCCGGCGGACCGATGGTGTCCGGCATCTCCAACAAGGAAAAAGCCGACGTTCGCCAGCGCTACGCCGAAGGCAAGGCCACTCGCGAAGAGCTGCTGGAATCGGAGATGAAGTCCTACCACAGCCCGGGCACCTGCACCTTCTACGGCACGGCCAACACCAACCAGTTGCTGATGGAAGTGATGGGCCTGCATTTGCCGGGCGCTTCGTTCGTCAACCCGAATACGCCGTTGCGCGATGCCCTGACCCGTGAAGCGGCGTTCCAGGTCACGCGCATGACCAAGCAGAGCGGCAACTTCATGCCCATCGGCGAGATCGTCGACGAACGCTCGCTGGTCAACTCCATCGTTGCGCTGCACGCCACCGGCGGCTCCACCAACCACACCCTGCACATGCCGGCCATCGCCATGGCGGCGGGTATCCAGCTGACCTGGCAGGACATGGCCGACCTCTCCGAGGTGGTGCCGACCCTGAGTCATGTCTACCCGAACGGCAAGGCCGACATCAACCACTTCCAGGCGGCGGGCGGCATGTCGTTCCTGATCCGTGAATTGCTGGAAGCCGGTTTGCTCCACGAAAACGTCAACACCGTGCTCGGTCACGGCCTGAGCCGTTACACCCAGGAGCCGTTCCTCGAGGACGGCGAGCTGGTGTGGCGCGACGGCCCGATCGAAAGCCTCGACGAAAACATCCTGCGCCCGGTGGCCCGCGCGTTCTCGTCTGAAGGCGGCCTGCGGGTGATGGAAGGCAACCTGGGCCGTGGCGTGATGAAGGTCTCGGCTGTGGCCCTGGAAAACCAGGTCGTCGAAGCCCCGGCCATGGTCTTCCAGGATCAGCAGGACCTGGCTGATGCATTCAAGGCCGGCCTGCTGGAGAAAGACTTCGTCGCGGTGATGCGCTTCCAGGGTCCGCGCTCCAACGGCATGCCCGAGCTGCACAAGATGACGCCGTTCCTCGGCGTATTGCAGGACCGTGGCTTCAAAGTGGCGCTGGTGACCGACGGGCGCATGTCCGGTGCGTCGGGGAAAATCCCGGCGGCCATTCATGTCAGCCCCGAAGCTTATGTCGGTGGTGCGTTGGCCCGGGTGCAGGAGGGCGATATCATCCGCGTCGATGGCGTCAAAGGCACCTTGGAATTGAAGGTGGACGCCGAGGAATTCGCCGCGCGCACGCCGGCCAAGGGCCTGTTGGGCAACAACATCGGCACCGGCCGCGAGCTGTTCGGTTTCATGCGCATGGCCTTCAGCTCGGCGGAGCAGGGCGCCAGCGCCTTCACTTCTGCCCTGGAGACGCTTAATTGAAACTGGCTTTGGTCGGTGACATCGGTGGGACCAACGCACGCTTTGCGCTGTGGAAAAACCACGCCCTGGAAAACATCCAGGTGCTGGCAACAGCGGATTATGCCTGCCCGGAAGATGCCATCCAGGTGTACCTGAGTGGCCTGGGCCTGAAACCGGGCGCCATCGGTTCGGTGTGCCTGTCGGTGGCCGGTCCCGTGAGCGGCGATGAGTTTCGCTTTACCAACAATCACTGGCGCCTGAGCAACCTGGCGTTCTGCCAGACCTTGCAGGTGGAGAAGCTGTTGCTGGTCAACGATTTCTCGGCCATGGCCCTGGGCATGACTTGCTTGCGTCCCGATGAGTACCGGGTCGTATGCGAAGGCACTCCGGAGCCGTTGCGCCCGGCAGTGGTGATCGGCCCGGGTACCGGGCTGGGCGTTGGTACGTTGCTGGACTTGGGCGAAGGCCGTTTCGCCGCGTTGCCGGGGGAGGGCGGCCATGTCGACCTGCCCCTGAGCAGCCCGCGGGAAACCCAACTGTGGCAGCACATCTACAACGAGATCGGCCACGTCAGCGCCGAAACCGCCCTGAGCGGCAGCGGTTTGCCTCGGGTGTACCGGGCCATTTGCGCGGTGGACGGCCATGTGCCGGTGCTCGACACCCCCGAATCCATCACCGCCGCCGGCCTGGCTGGCGACCCCATTGCCCTGGAAGTGCTCGAGCAGTTCTGCCGCTGGCTGGGGCGCGTGGCCGGCAACAATGTGTTGACGTTGGGCGGGCGCGGCGGTGTCTACATCGTCGGTGGCGTGGTCCCGCGGTTTGCCGATTTCTTCCTCGAAAGCGGTTTCGCCCGTTGCTTCGCCGACAAGGGCTGCATGAGCGATTACTTCAAGGGCATTCCGGTCTGGCTGGTGACCGCGCCGTACCCCGGCCTGATGGGGGCGGGTGTGGCGTTGGAGCAATCCGCCGCCGCTTAAGGTTCGGTAGGTACTGTACTGTGGGAGCGAGCTTGCTCGCGATGACGGAGTGTCAGTCGCCATTGAGGTTGGCTGTTGCACCGCTATCGCGAGCAAGCTCGCTCCCACAGAGTTTTTGCAGTGTGTTTGTAGGCCTTGTCCATCAGGCATAATCGCCCCAATCCAAACAACAAGGACGAGGCCCGTGAGTTCAGTAAACAAATCGATTTTGTTGGTCGACGACGACCAGGAGATTCGCGAACTGCTGGACACCTACCTCAGCCGTGCGGGGTTCCAGGTGCGGACCACGCCTGATGGCGCCGGGTTTCGCCAGGCGCTGAACGAGGCGCCGAGCGACCTGGTGATCCTCGATGTGATGCTGCCCGATGAAGACGGCTTCAGCCTATGCCGCTGGGTTCGCCAACACCCACGCCAGGCTCATGTGCCCATCATCATGCTCACCGCCAGTTCCGACGAAGCCGACCGGGTCATCGGCCTCGAATTGGGCGCCGATGATTACCTGGGCAAGCCCTTCAGTCCGCGTGAATTGCAGGCGCGCATCAAGGCACTGCTGCGCCGCGCACAATTTGGCCAGGAACGCCCCAGCGGCGAAGTGCTGGCCTTCGATGAATGGCGGCTGGACATGGTCAGTCATCGACTGTTCCACACCGACGGTGAAGAGGTGATTCTCTCCGGTGCCGACTTCGCGCTGCTCAAGTTGTTTCTCGATCATCCCCAGGAAATCCTCGACCGCGACACCATCGGCAATGCGACCCGCGGTCGTGAGCTGATGCCCCTGGACCGGATCGTCGACATGGCGGTCAGTCGTCTGCGTCAGCGCTTGCGTGACACCGACAAGCCGCCGCGACTGATTCGCACGGTGCGTGGCAGCGGTTATCAGCTGGCGGCCAGTGTGGTTGCCAGCAATGGTCATTGACTGGATCAAAAAAGTCGCCCGACGGGTGCCGGTACCGCGCTCGCTGCTGGGACGGATGCTGCTGCTGACCTTGCTGGTGGTGTTGTTCGCCCAGACCTTGTCCAGCCTGATCTGGGTCTCGCAGTTGCGCGCCACCCAGCTCGAAGGCCTGGTCACCAGTGCCCGCAGCCTGGCCCATTCGATGACCGCCAGCGTCAGTTATTTGCGTTCGCTGCCGGTGGCTTACCGGCCGCTGGTGCTGGATCAGTTGCGCAGCATGGGCGGTACGCGATTTGTCGTCACGCTCAACGACAAGCCCCTGGGCATGGACGTGTTGCCGATCACGTCGCGCAAACTGGCGGTGCTCAAGGCGGTGGACGATGTGTTGCGCCGGTCGTTGGGCAGTAACGCCGACATATCGGTGAATTTTGTCAGCCCCGACGACCTGCGAATTTTCAACGCTGGGCTCAAACTCGATGAACTGCCCCGTTCGTGGGCTCACTACGCCTTGACCCTGGAACCGGTGAACCCGCCGGTGCTGGTCACGCAGATCCAGATGGCGCCGGGGGAGTGGTTGTACATCGCCTCGCTGCTGCCCGAACCTTACACCAGCCTCGAAGAGCAGGACCTGCCTACGCAACAGGTGGGTTTCATCGTGCTTACCAGCAGCTTGTTATTGCTGTTCATCGGCTTGCTGGTGCACTGGCAGAGCCGACCGCTCAAGCGTTTGGCCCGGGCCGCGCGGGACATGTCCCTGGGTGCCGAAGTGGAGCCGGTGGCCGAGGGCGGCGGCAGCGAAGTGGTGGAAGTGGGGCGGGCGTTCAATGCCATGCGCGAACGCATCAGCCGTTACCTGACCGAACGCAGCCAGTTATTCAGCGCGATTTCCCACGACTTGCGCACACCGATCACCCGCTTGCGCTTGCGGGTCGAGCTGTTGGAAGACGAAAACCTGCAGGCCAAGTTTGGTCGTGACCTGGATGAGTTGGAGTTGTTGGTCAAAGGCGCGCTGCAATGCGTCAAGGACACCGACATCCACGAAAACATCGAACCGGTGGACCTCAATCATGTGCTCGATTGCCTGGTCGAACCTTACCTGGCGCCCAACGGCAACGGTCGGGTGACCCAGGATGGCCGGGCGCTGGCGCCGTATCCGGGCAAGCCACTGGCGCTCAAGCGCTGCATCGGCAACCTGATCGACAATGCCTTGAAATACGGGCAGAACGCCCACCTGCACATCGATGATGATGAAACTGCCTTCATCCTGCACGTCGACGATGAAGGCCCCGGCGTGCCGGAACAGCGCCTGGAGCAAGTTTTCGAACCGCACTTCCGCCTGGCCGGGCAACAGCAGGGCTATGGCCTGGGCCTGGGCATCGCCCGCAACATCGCCCACAGCCATGGCGGCGAAGTGAGCTTGCAGAACCTGCGTGAAGGGGGGTTGCGGGTGACCCTGCAATTGCCTCGTTCAACTGACTGATCGTTCCCACGCTCTGCGGGGGATGCCTCAACGGACGCTCTGCGTTCGGCTTTAAAGGGGATGCAGAGCGTCCCGGGCGGCATTCCCGCGCGGGGGGAACGATCATCAATGTCACAAGTCGGTGACATAACTCGTCCCTTTCGTTACCTGCCGCCCGCCATCCCTTGTTTAGACTCCCTGCGTCAAAACAACAAAAAAGGTACCACCCAATGGACACCTTCCAACCGGCCTTCAGCAGTTGGCTGAACGCCCCTGCCCACCAGCAATGGCTTGCCGACGAAGGCTTGCGGCTGCTGGCGTTCGCCAAGGCATCGAAGCTGCCGGACGGCTTTGGCAACCTGGACGAGCTGGGGCGCCTGCCGGCCAATGCACGGGCCGAAACCATGAACACCGCGCGCATGACCCACAGCTTTGCCATGGCCCACATCCAGGGTCTGCCGGGGTTTGCCGAGCTGGTGGACCACGGTGTCCAGGCGCTGAGCGGCCCCTTGCGCGACGCCGAGCACGGTGGCTGGTTTGCCACGACACGGCCTGATGAAGATGGCGCGGGCAAGGCGGCCTACTTGCATGCATTCGTTGCCCTGGCGGCCAGTTCCGCGGTGGTGGCCCAGCGGCCTGGCGCCCAGGCATTGCTGGACGAAGCGGTGCGAATCATCGATGAGCATTTCTGGAGCGAAGAAGAGGGGGCACTGCGCGAATCCTTCAACCGCGACTGGACTGAGGAAGAGGCCTATCGCGGCGCCAACAGCAACATGCACGCCACCGAAGCGTTCCTGGCCCTGGCCGATGCCACCGACGACCCGCGCTGGCTGGCTCGCGCCCTGCACATCGTCGAACGGGTGATCCACGGCCATGCCGCCGCCAACGACTACCTGGTGGTGGAGCATTTCGATCGCCACTGGCAGCCGCTGCGCGAATATAACCAGGACAATCCTGCCGATGGTTTCCGTCCCTACGGCACCACCCCTGGCCACGGTTTCGAATGGGCGCGACTGCTGCTGCACCTTGAGGCGGCGCGCGTCCAGATCGGCATGCTGACCCCGGGTTGGCTGGCCCAGGACGCACAAAAACTCTTCGATCAGAACTGCCGCCACGGTTGGGGCGTCGACGGTGCGCCGGGCATTGTCTACACCCTGGATTGGGACAACCGCGCGGTGGTTCGCCATCGACTGCATTGGGTCCACGCCGAAGCGGCGGCCGCTGCCAGCGCCTTGCTCAAGCGCACCGACGAGGCGAAGTACGAAGCCTGGTACCGGCGCTTCTGGGAGTTCTGTGACAAACATTTCATCGACCGCTGCAACGGCAGCTGGCATCACGAACTCGATCCGCAAAACCGCCCCAGCGCCGACATCTGGCCAGGCAAGCCGGACCTGTATCACGCCTGGCAGGCGGTGTTGATTCCGCGCCTGCCCTTGGCACCGAGCATGGCGTCAGCCCTGGCGCGGTTATCCAGTCCTTCGCCTGTGTAACCATGTCGTGACATTTGCACGTCCCTTCGTTACCTGCGAAGGGATTCCCTCTGATTAGAATCCATGCAGCGCAAGCACCAGACTTGCATGCATAACAACAAGAAAGGTAATTCTAGATGAATGCGATTTCTCGCCTCGCTACTGTCATTTCTCTTGCTTCCCTGCTTCCCGTCGCAGCCTTCCCTGTCAGCACCCTTGCCGCCGAATCCAAAGGTTCCGTGGAAGTCGTCCACTGGTGGACGTCGGGTGGTGAAAAAGCCGCGGTCGATGTGCTCAAGGCCCAGGTAGAAAAAGACGGCTTTACCTGGAAGGACGGCGCTGTCGCCGGTGGTGGCGGTTCCACTGCCATGACCGTGCTCAAGAGCCGTGCCGTGGCTGGTAACCCGCCTGGCGTCGCCCAGATCAAGGGCCCGGACATCCAGGAATGGGCGTCCACCGGGCTGCTCGACACCGACATCCTGAAAGATGTTGCCAAGGCCGAGAAGTGGGACAGCCTGCTCGACAAGAAAGTCTCCGATACCGTGAAGTACGACGGTGACTACGTCGCCGTGCCGGTGAACATCCACCGCGTCAACTGGCTGTGGATCAACCCGGAAGTCTTCAAGAAAGCCGGCATCACCAAGAACCCAACCACCCTCGAAGAGTTCTACGCAGCCGGCGACAAGCTCAAGGCCGCGGGCTTTATTCCGCTCGCCCACGGTGGCCAGCCTTGGCAGGACAGCACCGTATTCGAAGCCGTGGTGCTCTCGGTCATGGGCGCCGATGGCTACAAAAAGGCCCTGGTCGACCTGGACGATGAGGCCCTGACCGGTCCGGAAATGATCAAGGCGCTGACCGAGCTGAAGAAAGTCGCGACCTACATGGACGCCGACGGCAAGGGCCAGGACTGGAACCTGGAAGCGGCCAAGGTCATCAACGGCAAGGCCGGCATGCAGATCATGGGTGACTGGGCCAAGAGCGAGTGGACCGCGGCGAAGAAAGTCGCCGGCAAGGACTACGAGTGCGTGGCCTTCCCGGGCACCGACAAGGCCTTCACCTACAACATCGACTCCCTGGCGGTGTTCAAGCAGAAAGACAAAGGCACTGCGGCCGGTCAGCAGGATATCGCCAAGGTCGTGTTGGGCGAGAACTTCCAGAAAGTCTTCAGCATCAACAAAGGCTCGATCCCGGTTCGTAACGACATGCTGGCCGACATGGCCAAGTACGGTTTCGATTCCTGCGCCCAGACCGCTGCCAAGGACTTCCTGACGGACGCCAAGTCTGGCGGCCTGCAGCCAAGCATGGCGCACAACATGGCGACCACGCTGGCGGTACAGGGTGCGTTCTTTGACGTGGTGACCAACTACATCAACGACCCGAAAGCCGACCCGGCCGATGCCGCCAAGAAACTCGGCGCTGCGGTTCAGTCTGCGAAGTAATTAGCGCCGCTTCCCTTGTGGGAGCTTTTGTGGTGAGGGGATTTAGCGAAACGTCGCACCGCCCCGATGGGTCGCGCAGCGGCCCCGAAAAGTCGCAATGGCGGAGTGTCAGAAACACCGCATGCAATGGCTTTGCGGCTGCTTCGCAGCCGATCGGGGATAAATCCCCTCGCCACAGAGCTCGCTCCCACAAAGGGATGCCCTTGTAACCTTGTTTTGGATCTTCCCATGAGTTCTGTTGCTGTGTTCAGCAAGGCCTCGCCGTTCGATGCATTGCAGCGCTGGCTCCCGAAACTGGTGCTGGCGCCGAGCATGTTCATCGTCCTGGTGGGCTTCTATGGCTATATCTTGTGGACGTTCGTCCTGTCGTTCACCACTTCGACGTTCCTGCCGAACTACAAGTGGGCAGGCCTGGCGCAATATGCCCGGCTGATGGACAACGATCGCTGGTGGGTGGCGAGCAAGAACCTGGCATTGTTCGGCGGCCTGTTCATCGGTATCACCCTGGTGATCGGCGTGCTGCTGGCGGTGTTCCTTGACCAGCGCATTCGTCGTGAAGGTTTTATCCGCACGATTTACCTGTACCCGATGGCGCTCTCGATGATCGTCACCGGTACAGCCTGGAAATGGCTGCTCAACCCGGGCATGGGCCTGGACAAATTGTTGCGTGACTGGGGTTGGGAAGGCTTCCGCCTGGATTGGCTGATCGACCCGGATCGAGTGGTGTACTGCCTGGTGATCGCTGCGGTGTGGCAGGCCTCGGGCTTCATCATGGCGATGTTCCTGGCCGGCCTGCGGGGTGTCGATCAATCGATCATCCGTGCCGCGCAGATCGATGGCGCGAGCATGCCGCGCATCTACTGGAAAGTGGTGCTACCGAGCCTGCGCCCGGTGTTCTTCAGTGCCGTGATGATCCTGGCGCATATCGCGATCAAGAGCTTCGACCTGGTGGCCGCGATGACGGCCGGTGGCCCGGGTTATTCCTCCGACCTGCCAGCGATGTTCATGTACTCCTTCACCTTCAGTCGCGGCCAGATGGGCATGGGCTCGGCCAGTGCAATCCTGATGCTCGGTGCGATCCTCGCAATCATCGTGCCTTACCTGTACTCCGAGCTGAGGACCAAGCGTCATGACTAGTCTCGCTGCCAAACCTTCCATCAGCCTGAGTCGCATCGCCATCTACGCGGTGCTGATCCTCGCCGTATTGCTTTACCTGGTGCCGTTGGTGGTCATGCTGTTGACCAGCTTCAAGACGCCGGAAGACATCAGCACCGGCAACCTGCTGAGCTGGCCGACCGTGGTCAGCGGCATCGGCTGGGTCAAGGCCTGGGCCACGGTGGACGGCTACTTCTGGAACTCGATCAAGATCACCGTCCCGGCGGTGCTGATCTCCACCGCCATCGGTGCCTTGAACGGCTACGTGTTGTCGATGTGGCGTTTTCGCGGTTCGCAGTTGTTCTTCGGTCTGTTGCTGTTCGGGTGCTTCCTGCCGTTCCAGACCGTCCTGCTGCCGGCCTCGTTCACCCTCGGCAAGATGGGCCTGGCCAGCACCACCACGGGCCTGGTGTTCGTGCATGTGGTCTACGGCCTGGCATTCACCACGCTGTTCTTCCGCAACTACTACGTCAGCATTCCCGACGCGCTGGTCAAGGCTGCGCGGTTGGACGGTGCGGGGTTCTTCACCATTTTCCGGCGGATCATCCTGCCAATGTCCACCCCGATCATCATGGTCTGCCTGATCTGGCAGTTCACGCAGATCTGGAACGACTTCCTGTTCGGCGTGGTGTTCTCCAGCGGTGATTCGCAGCCCATCACGGTGGCGCTGAACAACTTGGTCAACACCAGCACCGGGGCCAAGGAATACAACGTGGACATGGCGGCGGCGATGATCGCCGGGCTGCCGACCCTGCTGGTCTATGTGGTCGCAGGCAAGTATTTCGTGCGCGGCCTGACGGCCGGCGCAGTCAAGGGGTAATCATGGCAACGCTTGAACTTCGCAACGTAAACAAGACTTATGGTGCCGGCCTGCCGGACACCCTGAAGAACATCGAGTTGTCGATCAAGGACGGTGAGTTCCTGATCCTGGTCGGGCCTTCGGGCTGTGGCAAGTCGACGCTGATGAACTGCATCGCCGGCCTCGAGACCATCACTGGCGGCGCGATCATGATCGGCGACCAGGATGTCAGCGGCATGAGCCCGAAAGATCGCGACATCGCCATGGTGTTCCAGTCTTACGCGCTGTACCCGACCATGAGCGTGCGCGAGAACATCGAGTTCGGTCTGAAAATCCGCAAGATGAACCAGGCCGCCATCGACGAAGAAGTCACCCGCGTGGCCAAGCTGCTGCAGATCGAACACCTGCTCAATCGCAAGCCCGGCCAGCTTTCCGGCGGCCAGCAACAGCGCGTGGCCATGGGCCGGGCGCTGGCGCGGCGGCCGAAGATCTACCTGTTCGACGAACCGCTGTCCAACCTCGACGCCAAGCTGCGGGTCGAGATGCGTACCGAAATGAAACTGATGCACCAGCGCCTGAAGACCACCACGGTCTACGTGACCCACGACCAGATCGAAGCCATGACCCTGGGCGACAAAGTGGCGGTGATGAAGGACGGGATCATCCAGCAGTTCGGTACGCCGAAAGACATCTACACCAACCCGGCCAACCTGTTCGTGGCGAGCTTCATCGGTTCGCCACCGATGAACTTCATCCCGCTGCGCCTGCAACGCAAGGACGGTCGCTTGCTGGCGCTGCTCGACAGTGGCCAGGCCCGTTGTGAACTGCCGATGGGCATGCAGGACGCCGGCCTGGAAGACCGCGAAGTGATCCTGGGCATGCGCCCGGAGCAGATCATGCTGGCAGGCAGCGAGCCCAACGGCTTGCCGACCATTCGCGCCGAAGTCCAGGTCACCGAGCCCACCGGGCCGGACACCCTGGTGTTCGTCAATCTCAACGACACCAAGGTCTGCTGCCGCCTGGCGCCGGACGTGGCACCGCAGCCGGGGGAAACCCTGACGCTGCAATTCGATCCGTCGAAGGTGCTGTTGTTCGATGCGCAGTCCGGTGAACGCCTGGGCGTGGCTGGCCAGCCGCAAGCCGATGCTCGGTCGGCGAACGTGGCGCAGTTCAAAGGCCGATGAAGAACAAATGAGGGAGTCAACGTGCTCCCACAAAGAAGGAGTATGCGGTGAGTGGGGGACCACCCGCCGCAATCGTTGTAAACCGCGTTAGATAAAAACAGTTAATAACAATAAAGACGAGGATGTAGGGATGAAGAAGAAAAATAACGCCCAGCTTATCTGCCAGTTGTCAGCCGTTGCGGCGATGATGCTGGCCGGTAGCGCACAGGCTGCCGACGCCTTCAGCGCCGATTCGCCGTGGATGACGGGTGACTGGGGTGGTAAGCGTACCGAGCTGATCGAGCAGGGTATCGACATCAAGGCCGACTACGTCGGTGAAGTCGGTGGCAACCTGCACGGCGGCTACAACAACGACAAGACCGCGCGTTACTCCGACCAGTTCGGTCTGGGTGTGGCACTGGACCTGGAAAAACTGATGGGCTGGGATAACACCCAGGCCAAGATCCAGCTGACCAACCGTAACGGTGAAAACATTTCCAACGACCGGGTCGGCGACCCGCGTGCCGGCACCTTGAGTTCTTCCCAGGAAGTCTACGGCCGTGGCCACATGGTCCGTCTGACCCAGTTGTGGATCAAGCACCAGTTCCTCGACGGCAAGCTGGACGTCAAGGCCGGTTACTTCGGCGAAGGCGAAGACTTCAACACCTTCCCTTGTGAATTCCAGAACCTGGCCTTCTGCGGTTCCCAAGTGGGTAACTGGGCGACCGGCATCTGGTACAACTGGCCCGTCAGCCAGGCCGCGATCCGCGTGAAGTACAACCTCACGCCTGAGTTCTATGCGCAGATCGGCGCATACAACCAGAACCCCTCGCAACTGGAACACGGCAACGGCTTCAAACTCAGCGGCAGTGGTACCAAGGGCACCGTGATTCCGGTCGAATTGGTCTGGTCGCCGAAGGTCAACAACCTGCCGGGTGAGTACCGTGTGGGTTACTACAAGAGCACGGCCGATGCCAATGACGTCCGTGAAGACGACAACGGTGACGATGCCGCGACCACCCTTAACGCCTATCGCAGCCACGATAGCAAGCACGGCTACTGGTTCGTGGCACAGCAACAACTGACCACGCACAACGGTGACGCGTCCCGCGGCCTGAACATCGCCGCCAACGCGACCTTCCACGATAAGGACACCAACATCGTCGACAACTACCAGTCGCTGATGTTCGTGTACAAGGGGCCATTCGATGCGCGTCCAAAAGATGACATCGGCATCGGTTTTTCCCGCATCCATGTCAACGAAGACGTGAAGAAAAACGCCGAGCTGACCAACGCGGCCAATGGTGTCACCGATTACAACGATCCGCTGTTCGCACCGTTGCGTAGCACTGAGTACAACTACGAACTCAACTACGGTGTCCACGTTACCAACTGGCTGACTGTGCGTCCTAACCTGCAATACATCACTCACCCGGGCGGTGTGGATGAAGTCGACAACGCGCTGGTGGCCGGCCTGAAAATTCAGTCGGTGTTCTAACGCTGTTGCGATAAGCTCCTCTCTATGTGCGCATATTTGCGGACGGCCATGGCTGTCCGCTTTTTTTTGGGGAGCATAGGGTCAGTGCGAAGCCTGTGGCGAGGGAGCTTGCTCCCGCTGGGTTGCGAAGCGACCCCAAAACCATTCACTGCGGTGCGTCAGCCAGACCGCATTTGCCTCGTTTACGACTGCTTCGCAGTCGAGCGGGAGCAAGCTCCCTCGCCACAAAATAGTGTCGTACATAGTTGAGTATTCAATGATCTCCAGGACCGCGGCCCATGCATGAGCATCCGCTACAACGCTTTTTCAGATCCTTGCGCGAACGCCCGGTGTTCGCGTGGGAGCGCTATCGGCAGCGCGATGTGTTGGTGATCGATCACCCGTTGTGCCAGGCGGTGTTCAGTCGCCAGGGCGCACAGTTGCTGCATTTTCAGCCCAAAGGCCAGAAGCCCTGGTTGTGGTGCGCGGCCAAGTGGCCGCAAGTCGGTGCGATACGCGGCGGGGTACCGGTGTGCTGGCCTTGGTATGGTCGGCATCCCAGCGAAAATGCCTGGCCGTCCCATGGTTGGGCGCGGCTGATCGATTGGAAACTGCTCGACAGCCGCAGTGATGACGAGGGCGTACACCTGCATTGGCAGTTGCAACTGTGCGACTGGCAGGTGGACCTGCATGCCGATCTGGGTGAAAGGATGGAACTGCGCTTGAGCACCGAGCACCAGGACAGCCTGCCATGCCAGTTGAGCCAGGCCTTGCACGCCTATTGGCGTATTGGTGATGTCGGCGAGGTAGCGCTGTCTGGCCTGGAGGGCGCACAGGGCTACGACCAGTTGAGCCGTGCGGTTTGCCAGCAGGAAGGCGAGTTGCGGGTCGAGGGCGGTTGCCAGCGGGTGTTCCAGCATGAGGGGGAATTGCAGCTCAAGGACCACGCCTGGCAGCGCGAACTGCGCATCGACACCGGCGACAGCGCCGACACCGTGGTCTGGCATCCCGGCGCGCGACCGTTGCTGGGGGTGAGTTGGGATGAAGTCAGTGAATTCGTCTGCGTCGAAGCGGCCAGTGGCGGCACCGACAGCCTGTGCCTGGCGCCGGGGGAGCGGGCGCACCTGAGTTTGCAGGCACGGATGGGGGCTTAACTCTGGATCGTTCCCACGCGGAGTGGGAACGGTCAGGCAGTGAGGCTTCTGGATCGGTTCAGTTGAACTCATCCCCCACCGGATACCGGCTGGCATTCAGACTTTCCTTGATCTTGCGCAGATGCGGCTGGAAGTCCACGCCCCGACGCAGGGTCATGCCGGTGGCGAGCACGTCCAGTACGGTGAGCTGGATGATCCGTGAGGTCATCGGCATATAGATATCAGTGTCTTCGGGCAGGGGGATGTTCAGGCTCAAGGTGCTGGCCTTGGCCAGTGGCGAGCCTTCGGCGGTCAGGCCCAGCACCGACGCGCCGTTTTCCCGGGCGATGCGCGCCACTTCCACCAGCTCACGGGTACGACCGGTGTAGGAAATGATCACGAACAGTTCACCGGTATGGGCCACGGACGCGATCATGCGC
Organism: Pseudomonas sp. 3JA; assembly: GCF_036961705.1. NCBI lineage: Bacteria > Pseudomonadati > Pseudomonadota > Gammaproteobacteria > Pseudomonadales > Pseudomonadaceae > Pseudomonas > Pseudomonas sp. 3JA. The sequence goes on along the minus strand of NZ_JBAMDJ010000021.1, from coordinate 56,277 downwards.
TGCATCAGTACGTCGGCGTGCGCGGTCACTGCCAGGTTGAAGCGGAAAAACTTGTGCTGGGCATCCAACGCTACCGGGGCGGAGGCGCCGAGACCGAAGAAGTGGATCTGCCGGGCCTGGATCAGCAGGTCCACGGCGCGACTGATCAAATTGGGATCAAGGGCCTGGCAGGCGCTGTCCAATGAGGCAATGGCACTGCCAAAGATTTTCCGGGTATAGGCTTCCGGGTTGTCGTCGGCTTCCACTGCACGGCTCACATAAGCAGCGCCACTGGCCAGGCTTTGGGCCAGTTGCAGCTTGAGTTCCGGGTAACCGCTGACGCCGAACGAGCGGCAGAAACGGTTGACGGTCGGTTCACTGACCGAGGCCGCCTGGGCGAGGGCGGCGATGCTGAAGCGGGTCGCCTGCTGCGGGTTGAGCAGGATGATCTCGGCCACCTTGCGTTCGGCCTTGTTCAGGTCTTCAAGGCGACTCTGGATCTGTTCCAGTAAATTTCGCACGCGGTCCATACAAGATTCCTAGGAAGACGGGTCTTTGATACGACCCTTTGCGGTGGCCTATCCTACTGATGGCTCCGACGGACCACCACTCGGAATCGGTGTTTTCGAAAAATGTTGTGGTTATTACTACATTTTTCCTTGAGTGATACCTTGAAAAAAGGTATTTGTAGTTTAACTTGATAAAAGAACAAACATCATGCCTTCGATTACGGTTGAACCGTGCACCTTTGCCTTGTTCGGCGCGTTGGGCGATCTGGCCTTGCGCAAGCTCTTTCCTGCCCTGTATCAGCTCGATGGCGCCCAATTGTTGCACGAGGACACGCGAATCATTGCGCTGGCCCGTGAACCCGGCGGCGAGCAGCAGCACCTGGCGTTCATCGCCGCCGAACTGCGTCGCTACGTCGGTGAAAAAGACCTGGACGAAGCCGTACTCGAGCGCTTCCTGGCACGATTGACCTACCTGCACGTGGATTTCCTCAAGGCCGACGATTACGTCGCCTTGGCCGAAGCAGCCGGTTCGACCCAACAGGTCATTGCCTATTTCGCCACCCCAGCGGCGGTGTATGGGGCGATCTGCGAGAACCTGGCGAAGGTTGGCTTGAGCGAAAACACCCGTGTCGTGCTGGAGAAGCCCATCGGCTCGGACCTGGAGTCTTCGCGCAAGGTCAACGACGCCGTGGCGCAGTTCTTCCCGGAAAACCGTACCTATCGCATCGACCATTACCTGGGCAAAGAGACGGTCCAGAACCTGATCGCGCTGCGGTTTGCCAACAGCCTGTTCGAAACCCAGTGGAACCAGAATTACATTTCCCACGTGGAAATCACCGTGGCCGAGAAGGTCGGTATCGAAGGCCGCTGGGGCTATTTCGACAAGGCTGGCCAACTGCGGGACATGATCCAGAACCACCTGTTGCAGTTGCTGTGCCTGATCGCCATGGACCCACCGGCCGACTTGTCTGCCGACAGCATCCGTGACGAGAAGGTCAAGGTGCTCAAGGCACTGGCGCCGATCAGCCCGGAAGGCCTGACCACCCAGGTGGTGCGCGGCCAGTACATCGCCGGCCACAGCGAGGGCAAGTCGGTGCCTGGCTACCTCGAAGAACCCAACTCCAACACCCAGAGCGACACCGAGACGTTCGTCGCCCTGCGCGCCGACATCCGCAACTGGCGCTGGGCCGGGGTGCCATTTTACCTGCGTACCGGCAAGCGCATGCCGCAAAAGCTGTCGCAGATCGTCATTCACTTCAAGGAACCGTCCCACTACATCTTCGCGCCCGAGCAGCGCTTGCAGATCAGCAACAAGCTGATCATCCGCCTGCAACCGGACGAAGGGATTTCCTTGCGAGTGATGACCAAGGAGCAAGGCCTGGACAAGGGCATGCAATTGCGCAGCGGTCCGCTGCAACTCAACTTCTCCGATACCTATCGCAGCGCACGTATTCCCGATGCCTACGAGCGGTTGTTACTGGAAGTCATGAACGGCAATCAGAACCTGTTTGTCCGTAAAGATGAAATTGAAGCCGCGTGGACATGGTGTGACCAGTTGATCGCCGGATGGAAGAAATCCGGCGATGCGCCCAAGCCGTATGCGGCTGGGTCCTGGGGGCCGATGAGCTCCATTGCACTGATCACGCGGGATGGGAGGTCATGGTATGGCGATATCTGAAGTGAAACTGCCGCAGGGCGTTAGCGCCCATGAGTTCAAGAACCCGGTGGTGCTGGCCGAAGGCCTGGCGCTGAACGTGGCCGAGCAATTGCGCAATGCAATCGACGCACGCGGTGCGGCGACCCTGGTGGTCTCCGGTGGCCGTAGCCCGGTGGCGTTTTTCCAGCACCTGGCCAAGCAGGCGCTGGACTGGTCCAAAGTGGTGGTCAGCCTGGCCGATGAGCGCTGGGTTCCGGTTGAACACGCCGACAGCAACGCAGGCCTGCTCAAGCGTTACCTGCTGCAAGGCGCGGCGGCCAAGGCCCAGTTCCTGAGCCTCTACAGCGCCAGCAGCAACCTGGAAGCGGCTGCCGAACAGGCGGATCGCTTGTTGGCCGAGCTGCCGCCCATCGACGTGCTGGTCTTGGGCATGGGCGATGACGGACACACCGCCTCGCTGTTCCCTGGCAGCCCGAACCTGGCCCAGGCACTGGACGCCAATGGCACACGTCGCTGCTGGCCGATGCTGGCGCCGACCGTGCCGCACCAGCGCTTGACCATGAGCCGCGTCTTGCTGGCTTCGGCGCAACACAAAGTGCTGTCGATTTCAGGTCAGTCGAAATTGACCACCTTGAACGCTGCGGTGGCGGGTGACGATGTCGCCGAAATGCCGATCCGCGCGTTCTTGCAACCTACGTTAGAGATTTACTGGTGCCCATGAACCAAGGATCAGCCGCTATGACAAACCCATCCCCGACCGTTTCCATGGCGGACAAAGTTGCCCTGATCGACAGCCTCTGCGCCAAGGCGCGGATCCTGCCGGTGATCACCATCGCCCGTGAACAGGACATCCTGCCACTGGCCGATGCCCTGGCTTCCGGTGGCCTGACGGCGCTGGAAGTGACACTGCGTTCCCAATACGGCCTCAAGGCCATCCAGGTGCTGCGTGAGCAGCGTCCGGAACTGGTGACCGGTGCCGGCACGGTGCTCGACCGTCACATGCTGGACGCCGCCGAGGCCGCCGGTTCGCAGTTCATCGTCACGCCGGGCATCACCCGTGATCTGCTCGAGGCCAGCGTCTACAGCCCTATCCCGCTGCTGCCCGGTATCAGCAACGCCTCGGGCATCATGGAAGGCTACAGCCTGGGCTATCGTCGCTTCAAACTGTTCCCGGCCGAAGTCAGCGGCGGCGTCGCGGCCATCAAGGCCTTGGGTGGCCCATTTGGCGAAGTGAAATTCTGCCCGACCGGCGGCGTGAGCCCGGCCAACATCAAGAGCTACATGGCGTTGAAAAACGTGATGTGCGTGGGCGGAAGCTGGATGCTTGATCCTGAATGGATCAAGAACGGCGACTGGGCCCGCATTCAGGAATGCACCGCCGAGGCCTTGGCACTGCTGGACTGATTGTTTTACCGAACCTCGTTGGGTGTTCTACGGTTTTACGGTGCGCTTGGTCGGCGCGCCGTTTTTTTTTGCCCAGGTTTTTATGGCAGCACAAAATTCCGGTGGCGAGGGAGCTTGCTCCCGCTGGGGTGCGCAGCGGCCCTGGAGTCCGGCGACGCGGTGGATCAGGTTGATTGAGTGAGCTTGAGAGGGGGCTGCTGCGCAGCCCAGCGGGAGCAAGCTCCCTCGCCACAAAAGCTCAAAAGCTCAACTATGTTCGGCTCAGATGGATCAGTGCCTGGGTCAACCGCTCGATATCACTCGCCAAGGTAATCAGTCCTGGGGTAATGCGGATGCACGGTCCGACGCTGGTACTGCGTACCACGGTGAAGATCCCATGGTCGCTGAGCAATCGATCGGCCATCGCCCGTTGATCGGCCTGGGCGGTGAAGCGCATCGCGGTGATCCCGCAATAGAGACGCCGGTCATCCGGGGTCATGACTTCGATGCCTGGCACATCGCGCACGGCGCTCACCCACAGGTCACGCAGATAACAGAGGCGTGCGCCTTTGGCCGAAGCGCCACCCAGGGCCCGGTGTTCTTCGAAGACCAGCGGCAGGGTGAGCAAGGCAGGGATGTTGGGCGTGCTGTGGGGCGTGCGCGAGCGGACGTCGGTGGCGGGGTAGCTGTCTTCGTCCATGTCCGGGTCGATGTCGGCCAAGCGCTGCGGGGCGATGTACAGAAACCCCTGGGAGAGGGGCCCGCCGATCCACTTCTGCAGGTTGAAACCGGCGAATTCGATCCCGAGCTTCTTCAGGTCGAAATCGATCTGGCCCAGGGCATGGGCACCGTCGAGGATGATATCGACGGCGAACTCGCGGGCACTCTCGGCAATGGCCTGGACCGGCATCACCAGTCCGGTGAGGTGGTTGACGTAAGTCAGCGTCATCAACTTGATGCGAGGGTAGCGAATGAACGCTTCGCGATAAGTGCCCACCAGGCTTTCGAAACTGGCAGGGTGCTGGTGGACGATCTCGATCACCTCCACGCCACGCTGGCGGGCCAGCCAGCGCACTGCGCTCTTGACCGAGGCATATTCCAGATCACAGATCAGCACTTGATCGCCTGGCTTGAGGCCGTTGTAGTTGCGAATCAGCGTCTGCAAGGCATCCACCGCGCTACCGGCCAATGCCACGCTCTGGGGGGATGCGTGGATCAGCCGGGCCACCTGTCGACGAATGGCTTCGCCGTGTTCACGGTCGAAATGCTGGCGCACGTACACCGAGTTGTCCCGGTTGATGAACTCGATGTTGCGCTGGTACTCCTCCACCACAGTGCGGGACATACGCCCGAAGTAACCGTTTTCCAGGTTGAGCGGCCCGGCGGGATCGACGTCGTAGCGGCCGACAAACGTCTGCCAGAAGTTTTCATCATGGGCGCGTAGCGTGTTTTCGGGCATGACAGGGGCTCAACTGGTCAGGGGCGAGGCTTGGGTTTGCCGTGTTTGGCACGCAAGGGATCGAGCAGGTCCGACAGCCCGTTGTGATCGATTTCCTGCATCAGTGCCAGCAACCCCCCCAGTTCACCGTGGGGAAAACCCTCGCGGGCGAACCAGTTCAGGTATTGACCGGGCAGGTCAGCCAGGATTCGACCCTTGTATTTGCCGAACGGCATTTGACGCGTGATGAGCAATTCGAGCTTTTCCGGGTTCATGGCAATCGTCTGATTCAAATCTGCCTCGAAAATACAGGCATTCTGCATGCAGGCCAAATGACAGATCATGCAAATAACGCGGATACAGTTTTCTTGTTTTTTGTTAACTGACTGATTTTAAAGAAAATTAACGAGGTTCTTTGACTGGCATGGCCGATGCAACATCCCTTGCAGGTTTTTTATTCACCAAGCAAAGGAACTGAAAAATGACTGACATCAACAAAGAATCCATCTCCGTCTTGAACGACCTGATCGAGACCAGCAAAGATGGCCAGGAAGGCTTCAAGACCTGCGCTGAAGACATCAAGCATCCAGAACTCAAGGATCTGTTCGTCAAGCGTGCCGCCGATTGCGCCACTGCGGCAGCCGAGCTGCAAGCGGCCGTACGTTCCTTGGGCGGCGATCCGGAAACCTCCACCAGCGTTGCCGGTGACCTGCACCGTCGCTGGGTCGACGTGAAATCCATGTTCACTGGCAAGGATGAAGAAGCGGTGCTCAACGAAGCCGAGCGTGGCGAAGACCATGCGCTCAAGGCTTACAAGGAGGCGCTGGAAAAAATCACCAAGCACAACCTGGTCGGTATTCGTGACCTGGTCGAGCGTCAGTACCATGGCGTTCAACGCAACCATGACCAGGTCAAGGCCCTGCGTAACCAGGCGCGCGCCAGCTAAACACGGGCCCTGACCTGAAAAAACGCCAGCTTGCCTGGCGTTTTTTTATGGCAAGGATTTTATCCCGTGGCGAGGGAGCTTGCTCCCGCTGGACTGCGGAGCAGGCCCAAAAAGAGGGTCGCTTCGCAACCCAGCGGGAGCAAGCTCCCTCGCCACAAAAGCGCTTAGGTTTATGTCTTGGCAAACAGCTCTGGACTCGCATAGTTAGCTAGCTAATAATTGGCGCCTGCCAACCACCCCGTATTGCATCTATCGTTACTGCGTCCCCCCAGAAGAGCCTCTTACGTGCCCATTACTTTCCAGGCCTTGTTTGCCCCCGACCGTCTCGCTTTGCAGTTCGCTATCAAGACGGTGCTGGGCGCTGGGCTGGCGTTGTGGCTGGCGCTGCGCTGGGGGCTGGAGCAGCCGTCATGGGCGCTGATGACCGCGATCATCGTCGCCCAGCCACTGTCCGGGATGGTGGTGCAGAAGGGGTTGGCACGATTGGTCGGCACGCTGGTAGGCACCGTCATGTCGGTGGTGTTCATGGGCCTGTTTGCCCAGGCGCCCTGGTTGTTCCTGCTGGCCTTGGCGCTCTGGCTGGGCTTGTGCACAGCCTGTTCGACGTTGCTGCGCAGTGCCTGGTCGTATTCGTTCGTGCTGGCCGGTTACACGGTGGCGATCATTGCCTTGCCGGCCATTTCCCATCCGCTGGGTGTGTTCGACCAGGCGGTGGCGCGTTGCACCGAGATCAGCCTGGGCATTGTCTGCGCCACGGCGGCCAGTGCCTTGCTCTGGCCGTTGCGGGTCGAGCGGCAACTGGCCGGTCAGGCCCTTGCCGCCTGGCAGAGCGGCATGCAGGCCGCCCGTGCGACCCTGGCTGGCGATGTCCAGGCGCGAAAAGGGTTGCTGGAAATTCTGGGCAGGATCGTCGCGGTGGATGCCCAGCGCGAACATGCCTGGTTCGAAGGCAGCCGTGGCCGACAGCGAGCCCGGGCCATCAGCGGCTTGAGCCAGAAATTGCTGATGCTGCTGCGCCTTTCGCGCTCGGTGCGACGGCAGTGGAAACAGCTCGACCCCGAGGAGGCCGAGGCTCTCCAGCCATGGATGAACGAGGTACAGCAGGCCCTCGACGCCGACAGTGCGACCCTGCAAGCCTTGCGCCCCCGGGTATGGGATGCGTCTCACGATTCGCAGATCAGCTCGGCGCAAAGTTACTGTCTGGCGCGGTTCGCCTTGTTGCTCGATACCGCCCTGGCCGCCTGCGCAGCCCTGACGGCGGTGCAGGAGGGCCGGGAGGCGGCGGATCCACCGCGAACCCTGGCGCCTCATCGTGATCTGTCCCTGGCCATGGTCTTTGGTGCTCGCAGCGCGCTGGCGTTCCTGGCGGTGGCCTGTTTCTGGCTGGCGACAGCCTGGCCCGCCGCTTCGGGCGCGTTGGTGCTGACGTGCGTGGTGTGCAGCCTGTTTGCCAGTCGCGAAAACGGCGCGCAGATCGGCATGAGTTTTCTCCGGGGCATTTTGTTGGCCGTGCCGACGGCGTTCGTGATCGGTGAGCTCCTACTCCCGCAATGGAGCAGTTTCGCGATGCTCTGCATGGCCATGGGCGTGCCGTTGTTTTTCGGCGCGCTGGGTATGGCCAAGCCGCAGATATTCGCCACGGCGACGTCGTTCTGCCTGCATTTCGTGGTGCTGATTTCACCGCTCAATGCCATGAAGTACGACGTCGCGGCGTTCTTCAACAACGCCCAGGCCATGATGATTGGCGTGGGCGCTGCGGTGCTGGCCTTCAATCTGCTGATTTTGCGCAACCCGGCCTGGCACAGCCGCCGCCTGCTGGCCGCGACCCTCCACGATCTGGTGCGCCTGACCCATCGCAGCCTGCGTGGCGCCGAGAGCTGGTTCGGCGGGCGCATGGCCGACCGGCTGCTGCAACTGGCGCGGCATTACCCTGAATTGCCGGTGCAGGCGCGCAGCCGCTGGGATGATGGTTTGCTTGGCCTGGACATTGGCGATGAACTGTTGCATTTGCGCCTGAGCCTGGCCGTCGCCCAAGTGCCTGATACCCGGGCTCAGCGTCGTTATTTCGAAGCGCTGGAGCAGGTGCTCGAACACGGCCCGACCGGTGACCAGGCCGATGCGCTGGCCCCAGCGAGCGCCGAGTTCCTGAAGGTGTTGTCGACCCAGCCGCCCGGTGATGCATTGAAGCTGGCCCAGGGCGCGGTGGTGCAATTGCAAAACAGCTGGCGCGCCTGGTGCCACCAGCACGAACCTGAACGACGGGAGCACAGCCATGGGCTTGCGTGAGTGGTCGATTGGCGGGGTGTTGCTCAGCCCATTCCTGATTTATGTGGTGCTGGCGTTGCTGGTGACCGGTGCGTTGCGCCTGTTGTTCAGCCTGGTGCCGGCCGGGCGCTGGATCTGGCATGAAGCCTTGTTCGACTGCGCCCTGTATGTCTGTGTCCTGACCGTTATTACCGTGGTCCTCGGGCCGCTATAGGAGTTGAACATGCGTACATCCGTACGTGTCGCCGTCACGCTGTGCATGGTGGCCGTGGCGATCTTCGCCGGGTTTCACTTGTGGCAGTACTACATGCTCACACCCTGGACCCGCGATGCGCGGATCCGCGCCGACGTGGTGGTGATTGCACCCGACGTGTCGGGTTGGGTGCGCGAGCTCAAGGCGGTGGATAACCAGCAGGTCAAGGCCGGCGATGTGTTGCTGAGTATCGACCGTGAGCGTTTCGAGGCGGCCCTGGAGAAGGCTCGGGCGGTGGTGCAGACGCGTCAGCAGCAACTGAGCTTGCGCGAGCACGAAGCCAGCCGCCGCGCCGCCCTTGGGCCTCAAGCCATCAGCGCCGAGCTGCGGGAAAACGCCCAGATCAACGCCGGCATCGCCCGAGGCGAACTGCGCGAAGCCCAGGCCGAGGCCAAGGTCGCCGAACTGAACCTGGCGCGCAGCCAGGTCCTGGCCCCACGCAACGGCCACATCACCAACCTGCGCCTGGCCGAAGGCAACTACGTGAATGCCGGGCAGCCGGTGATGGCGCTGATCGACGACTCGACGTTCTATGTGCAGGCCTATTTCGAAGAAACCAAGCTGCCGAGGATCCGCGTAGGCGATCCGGTCAAGATCTGGCTGATGAGCGCCGGCCATGCGCTGGAGGGCCATGTCGAGAGCATCAGCCGTGGCATTACCGACCGCAACACCAATCCCGATGCGCAGTTGCTGGCGGAGGTTGAGCCGACCTTCAACTGGGTGCGCCTGGCCCAGCGGATACCGGTGCGGATCAAGTTGGACAAGGTGCCGGAGGGGGTGAACCTGAGCGCTGGGATGACGGCGAGCGTGCAGGTGCGTGAAGACCGTCAGTAATTGCCGCGCCGCGTTCCCTGTGGCGAGGGAGCTTGCTCCCGCTGGGGGCGAAGCCCCCCAAAAAAGCCACCGCATTTGAACTGCTCAAACGCGGTCGCTTTTTTTACGACGGCTTCGCCGCCGAGCGGGAGCAAGCTCCCTCGCCACATGTGAGTTTGAATCAACCGACAGTAATCGCCGGCAACGTCGGCAAGGTCACGGTCTGCTGCTTGCGCGGTGCGAGGATTTCGGCCTCGCCGTCCACCACCAGCTCGTCGCGCTGGTTGAACACGCGTGTGGCGATGCGCACACGGAATTTCGGCAGTTTTTCCAGGATCTCCAGGCGCACGGTCAGGGTGTCGCCGATTTTCACCGGTTTCTGGAAGCTCATCTGCTGGCCGATGTAGATAGTGCCCGGCCCAGGCAACTCGCAGGCTACCGCCGCGCTGATCAGCGCACCGCTGAACATGCCATGGGCGATGCGCTCCTTGAACATGCTCGCGGCGGCGAACTCGGCGTCCAGGTGCACCGGGTTGTGATCGCCCGACATCGCGGCGAACAGCTGGATGTCACGCTCTTCGACAGTCTTGCTGTAGCTGGCGGTCTGGCCGATTTCGAGGGCTTCGTAAGGGGTGTTGGTAACCTGGGTCATCTGTTTCAAATCCTGTGAAGGAGTAAAGGAAAAATGCTGCAAGCCTACTCGCTGCGTGGCGGCCGCTTGTGGCTCAGGGCCTGGGCAATCCAGGCCAGCACGTCGGCGGTCACTTCATCGCGGTTGGTTTCATTGAACAGTTCGTGTCGGGCCTGCGGATAAATCGTCAATTGCAGGTGCCGGATGCCGGCGTCACGCAAGGCGTCGGCCAGATCCTTCAGACGCTTGCCTTCGCTCACCGGATCACATTCGCCACCGATCACCAGCAGGGGCAGGCCCGGATCGATCTGGGCGAGATTGGACGCTTTGCTGATTTGCTGCAACCCGCCGAGCAGGTCGACCCACAGTTGATTGGTGCAGCGAAAGCCACACAGCGGGTCGTGGACGTACTTGTCGACTTCGACCGGGTCACGGCTGAGCCAGTCGAAGGGGGTGCGCGTGGGTTTGAATTTCTTGTTGAAACTGCCGAACGACAGCCACTCGATCAACGCGCTGCGCCCCGTGGCACCCTGGCGCCAGCGTTCGAAGCGGGCGATCAGGCGAGCGCTGCGGTAGAGCGTCACCGGCTGAAAGTTCGAGCCGCTGAGAATCGCCCCGTGCAGGCTGGCGCTGTGATGCAATAGGTAACCCTGGGCGATGTAGCTGCCCATGCTGTGGCCCAGCAGCAGGATGGGGGTATCGGGATATTGCTGGACGATGTGGTGGTTGAGGCTGGCCAGGTCGCCCACGACCTTGGTCCAGCCGTCCTCGTCGGCAAAATGGCCGAGAAGCGCTTCCTCGCCGCTCTTGCCATGGCCGCGCAGGTCCACAGCGCAGACACCATAGCCTTCGTCGCACAGTGCCTGGGCCAGACGGGCGTAGCGGCCGCTGTGTTCGGCCATGCCGTGAGCCAGCATGATCAGCGCCAAAGGGGCGGTTTCGGGCAGCCACTGGTTGACGAACAGGCGGCTATGGTCGGTCGCGGTCAGCCAGAACGTTTGGTGGATCATGGCGATTCCTTTGCACAAAGTCAGACGCAGCGTCGCTGCATTGTATAGCGCATCCGCTGCGTCTCGCCTGATCAGGCTATGCCATGGCAAGAAGATTCACACAATCTATGACGCAGGTTGCCATATTTGCCTGATTGGCCATAGCTGCTAGTGTCCCAGGAGCTCCGCCTCTGCAAGCGATACAGATGCGGCCCGGACATGCTCAGGTAAAGAGGACAAAAACAATGCAGCCTGATTTCTGGAATGACAAACGCCCGGCCGGGGTGCCCCTGGATGTCGACCTTGGGGCCTACAAGTCGGTGATCGAGGTGTTCGAACGTTCCTGTAAGAAGTTTGCCGACCGTCCGGCGTTCAGCAACATGGGGGTGACCCTCACCTATGCCGAGCTGGAGCGCTACAGCGCGGCTTTCGCCGGCTACCTGCAAGCCCATACCGACCTGGCGCCAGGTGATCGAATCGCGGTGCAGATGCCCAACATCCTGCAATACCCGATCGCCGTGTTCGGTGCCTTGCGCGCCGGGCTGATCGTGGTCAACACCAACCCTTTGTACACCGCGCGGGAAATGCGTCATCAGTTCAAGGACTCCGGTGCCCGGGCGCTGGTGTACCTGAACATGTTCGGGCAGAAAGTCCAGGAGGTGTTGCCCGATACGGACCTGCAGTACCTGATCGAAGCGAAGATGGGCGACCTGATGCCCACCGCCAAGGGCTGGCTGGTCAACACGATGGTGAGCAAGGTCAAGAAAATGGTCCCGGCCTATTCGCTGCCCCAGGCCATTTCCTTCAAGAGCGCCTTGCGCCTGGGGCGCGGCCAGGGCATCAAGCCGCTGAAAGTCAGCCTCGACGATATTGCGGTGTTGCAATACACCGGCGGCACCACAGGGTTGGCGAAGGGCGCGATGCTGACCCACGGCAACCTGGTGGCCAACATGCAACAGGCCCGGGCCTGCCTGGGGCAGCTCGGCGATGACGGCCATCCGCTGTTGCGCGAGGGCCAGGAGGTCATGATCGCACCGCTGCCGCTTTACCATATCTATGCGTTCACGGCGAACTGCATGTGCATGATGGTGACCGGCAACCACAACGTGCTGATCACCAATCCGCGGGACATCGGTGGTTTCATCAAGGAACTGAAGAACTGGCGTTTCTCGCTGCTGCTGGGGCTCAACACGTTGTTCGTGGCCTTGATGGACCATCCGGATTTCAAGGCCCTGGATTTTTCCAACCTCAAGGTCACCAACTCAGGTGGCACGGCGCTGATCAAGGCCACCGCCGAGCGTTGGGAGCAGATCACCGGGTGCGGTATCACCGAAGGTTATGGCCTGACCGAAACCTCACCGGTGGCCAGTGCCAATCCTTACGGCGGCAAGTCCCGGCTGGGCACGGTGGGGATGCCGGTGCCGGGCACGCTGATGAAAGTGATCAACGACGATGGCGTCGAGCAGCCCCTGGGCGAGCGCGGCGAGCTGTGCATCAAGGGCCCGCAGATCATGAAAGGCTACTGGAACAAGCCTGAGGCCACGGCCGAAGTGCTGGACCACGAGGGCTGGTTCAGGTCCGGCGATATTGCGGTGATCGACCCGGACGGTTTCGTGCGCATCGTCGACCGCAAGAAGGACATGATCATTGTCTCGGGCTTCAATGTGTACCCCAACGAGATCGAAGACGTGGTGATGGCCCATCCCAAGGTGGCCAACTGTGCGGTGATCGGCGTGCCGGACGAACGCTCGGGGGAGGCGGTGAAGCTGTTCGTGGTGGCGCGCGAAACCGGCGTCAGCCTTGAAGAACTCAAGGCCTACTGCAAGGAGAACTTCACCGGCTACAAGATACCCAAGCACATCGTGTTGCGGGACTCATTGCCGATGACCCCGGTGGGCAAGATCCTGCGGCGGGAGCTGCGGGATATCGCCTGAGGTCAGAGAGGTCCAGTAGAACCCCCTGTGGGAGCGAGCTTGCTCGCTCCCACAGTTTTTTGGGTATCCAGGGCGATTCAGATGAGGTTTGGTATTTTTACTCTAAAAATGACTATTAGGCGTTCATGAGTCATGTTTGTGACTGTGGGGGCTGCTTTTGGCTCTAGTCGGCCCCCGGCAAAGCTGCTACTCTCGGCGCGCTTTTGTGACTTCTCGGCCTTGATTCAAGCCAGATTCACCAATAAACACACACCAATAATAATCGCATCAAATGCGGTGAGAATTCGCGTTGCTGAGGAGTGGGCTTCCATGATTGAAGACTTTTGGAAGGATAAGTACCCAGCTGGGATTGCTGCCGACATCAATCCAGACGAGTATCCGAATATTCAGGCGGTGTTGAAGCAGTCCTGCCAACGCTTTGCCAACAAGCCGGCATTCAGCAACCTCGGCAAGACAATCACCTACGGTGAACTCTACGAGTTGTCCGGTGCCTTTGCCGCGTACCTGCAACAGCATACCGATTTACAGCCCGGCGATCGAATCGCCGTGCAGTTGCCCAACGTTCTCCAGTACCCGGTGGCCGTGTTTGGTGCGATCCGCGCCGGGCTGATCGTGGTCAACACCAACCCGCTGTACACCGCGCGGGAAATGGAACACCAGTTCAATGACTCCGGGGCCAAGGCGCTGGTGTGCCTGGCGAACATGGCGCACCTGGCCGAGGCCGTGGTGCCCAAGACGAGCGTCAAGCACGTCATCGTCACCGAAGTCGCCGACCTGCTGCCGCCGCTCAAGCGCCTGTTGATCAACAGCGTGATCAAGTACGTCAAGAAGATGGTCCCGGCCTATCACTTGCCCAAGGCCGTCAAGTTCAACGACGTGCTGAGCAAAGGCCACGGCCAGCCGGTGAACGAAGCCAACCCCACCAGCGACGATGTAGCAGTGCTGCAATACACCGGCGGCACCACTGGCGTGGCCAAGGGCGCGATGCTCACCCACCGCAACCTGGTGGCGAACATGTTGCAGTGCAAGGCGCTGATGGGCTCCAACCTCAATGAAGGTTGCGAGATCCTGATCACGCCGCTGCCGCTGTACCACATCTATGCTTTCACCTTTCATTGCATGGCAATGATGCTGATCGGCAACCACAACATCCTGATCAGCAACCCGCGTGACCTGCCGGCGATGGTCAAGGAGCTGTCGAAGTGGAAGTTCAGCGGTTTCGTCGGGCTCAATACGCTGTTCGTGGCCCTGTGCAACAACGAAGCCTTCCGCAAGCTGGATTTCTCGGCCCTGAAAGTCACCCTGTCTGGCGGCATGGCCCTGCAACTGGCAGCAGCCGAGCGCTGGAAAGCGGTGACCGGCTGCCCGATCTGCGAAGGTTATGGCATGACCGAAACCAGCCCGGTGGCCACCGTCAACCCGATCCAGAACATCCAGATCGGCACCATCGGCATTCCGGTGCCGTCGACGCTGTGCAAGGTGATCAATGACGCGGGCGTCGAACAGCCATTGGGCGAAATCGGCGAATTGTGTGTGAAAGGTCCGCAGGTCATGAAGGGCTACTGGCAGCGCCAGGACGCCACCGACGAGATCCTCGACAGCGAAGGCTGGCTCAAGACCGGTGACATCGCGGTGATCCAGCCGGACGGCTACATGCGTATCGTCGATCGCAAGAAAGACATGATCCTGATCTCCGGTTTCAACGTGTACCCCAACGAGCTGGAAGACGTGCTGGCAACCCTGCCGGGCGTGCTGCAGTGCGCGGCCATCGGCATACCGGACGAGAAGTCCGGCGAGGCGATCAAGATCTTCATCGTCGCACGACCGGGTGTCACGTTGACCAAGGAGCAGGTGATGGAACACATGCGTGCCAACGTCACCGGCTACAAGGTGCCCAAGGCCGTGGAGTTCCGTGATGCCTTGCCGACCACCAACGTGGGCAAGATCCTGCGGCGCGAGTTGCGGGATGAAGAGCTCAGGAAGCTGGGGCTGAAAAAGTAAAAGCTTGTAGACGAAAGCCCCGCAGAAGCGGGGCTTTTTGTTGGGCGATGACCTGAAGCGATACCGCCTTTGTGGCGAGGGAGCTTGCTCCCGCTGGACGCGCAGCGGCCCCTTGTGGGGTGTCAGTTGGATCGAAGGGGGCTGCTGCGCAGCCCAGCGGGAGCAAGCTCCCTCGCCACAGGTGAGCGGGTGCTTCTCGGGTCCGGTTACAACCGGAACTGCGCAAAATCCAGGTTAGTACCACCTGGTCGCATGTCCTGCAGGTAGGAATCCTTGTCGGCGCTCAGCTCCAGGCTCAGGGCCGCCTTGCGCTTGCCCTGGTTGCGCACTTCCAAGCCTTCCATTTTCTCGCGCAGGAACACGGTCGGCACCTTCAGGTGCAGCAGCTCATCGGTGGCCGGCGTGTGCAGCAGCAGGTGAATCCATTCGTATTGACCGATGGCCAGGCGCGCCACCGGGATATCGAACCAGAAGATGTTGCGGTTGCGGTTCAATTCGCTGAAGTGGCAGTTGTTGACGCCCAGTACGGCGCCGCCCAGTACCTGGTTCCTGCGGGCGATGGCCTGCTTTTTATCGAGTTTCATAACGTTCCTACGGGGTTGGAGCTTCAGGCCGCAGCCTGAATACGTGGGGCATTCTCGGTGGTTGCCGGGCAAACATAAAGCCCCGCCTGTAGGAACAATGAAACTTGGTTTGGCAATCGCCGGTCAATTCAGCGTCGGGCATGAAAGACGAAATTGATCCAACGTCGCCAAACAGGCTACTTTGTTGTGATAACGGCCCCCTGAGTCGCCAAGCGACCCCCTTTTTTTGCGGCGAAAGGAGACGCACATGATGTTCCCGGCCTTGAAAGGCTTACCCTTGCATCGTGTGATGATGCGCACCGTGACCGAGTTTCTCGACGACGAGATGTCGACCTACGCCTCGGCATTGGCCTACCAGATGCTGTTTTCGCTGTTTCCTTTCATTCTCTTTTTGATCGCGTTGATCGGCTTCCTGCACCTGCCGGACTTCTTTTCCTGGCTGCGCCTGCAATCGGAGCTGGTGCTGCCACCCCAGGCCCTGGAGCAGGTCAATCCGGTGATCGACCAGCTCCAGCAATCCAAGGGTGGATTGTTGTCGGTGGGTATCGTCATTGCGTTGTGGACTGCCTCGGCAGGCGTGCGGCTGATGATGAGCGCGATGAACGCCGCCTACGATGTGGTGGAGGGCCGCCCGGCCTGGAAGCGTTTTCCGCTGTCGATCTTCTACACCGTCGGTATCGCCGGCATGTTGCTGGCCGCTGCGGCGTTGATGGTACTCGGGCCACAGGTAATGGGCTGGATTGCGGCCCAGGTCGGCTTGGAGGAGTTCATCGTCACGCTCTGGACGATCGTGCGCTGGCCGGTGATCGTGATCTTGCTGATGGTGGCCGTGGCGCTGATCTATTACGTGATGCCCGACGTCAAGCAGGAGTTTCGCTTCATCACGCCGGGGTCGGTGCTGGCAGTGGTGGTATGGATCATTGCCTCCCTGGGCTTTGCGTTTTACGTCAAGACCTTTGCCAACTACAACGCCATGTATGGCAGCATCGGTGCGATCATCGTGTTGTTGCTGTATTTCTATATTTCTTCGGCAGTGCTGCTGCTCGGTGCGGAGATGAATGCGGTGATCGAGCACATGTCCACCGAGGGCAAGAACCCGGGGGAAAAGAGCGCCGGCGAGCACGAAAAACAGCATGTGTCGGGCCTGGGCCGCGACCATTCCATCCCTCATCCCCACCCTGACGAAGCCCGACCATGATCCGTGACATCCTGAAAATGGGCGACGAACGCCTGCTGCGCATCGCCCCGCCGGTGCCCACCGAAATGTTCGACAGCCCAGAATTGTGGCAACTGATCGATGACATGTTCCAGACCATGGAAAGCGTCGGCGGCGTCGGCCTGGCGGCGCCACAGATCGGCGTGGACCTGCAACTGGTGATCTTCGGCTTCGAGCACAGCGAGCGTTACCCCGACGCCGAGGCGGTGCCCCAGACCATCCTGATCAACCCGCTGATCACCCCACTGGGCCCGCAGATGGAAGAGGGGTTCGAAGGTTGCCTGTCAGTGCCGGGCCTGCGCGGGGCGGTCGAGCGCTACCGGGACATCCGCTACGAAGGCTTCGATCCCAAGGGCGAGCCGATCGTGCGTTACGCGTCGGGCTTTCATGCGCGGGTGGTGCAGCATGAATGTGATCACCTGATCGGGCGCTTGTACCCGTCGCGTATCAGTGATTTCAGCAAGTTCGGGTTTACCGAGGTGATGTTCCCGGACCTGGACCCCACGGCCGACGATTGATACCCCACCGAACCCTGTGGGGAGCGAGCTGTGTCAGGAAGGGCGCGAAGGCTCCCACCCCATCGCAATCATCGGCTTGCTACGCGCATATCGGCTCAGGCGCTCAGCCATCGCATAGGGCAGTTCGGGGTCGAAGCTGAAACCATGTCGCTCATAAAAACCGCGCAAGTCCGGGTGGCAGAACAGCCACACCGGTTCATTCACGCCGTTCACCGCTTCGGCGATCAACCGTGCGGCGATGCCCTGTACGCGGTACGCCGGGTCGACGAACAACCCCGTCAACCAATGTCCGCCCGACACCGGTCGCAGGCACAGGGCGGCGACGATCTCATCCCGCCGCGCCACCCAAAGCTGCGCGTCACGCACCGCTTTCATCGAGGATTGGTGGGCGCGATAAAACTTGTTCATCAGCGGCCAAAGCGATTCTTCGAGCGCTGCGTAATGGATTTCGGACATGACAGGGTCGTGGGCGATAAGGGGAGGGCGATTATAAAAGAACGCAGGGGCGGCGATAGGTGTATACCTGACTTCACATCCCGTATGAGTGGAGTACGTATCATGGCCAAAGGCATGGATTCAAAAAAAGCGGCAAAGAAAAAACCGGCGAAGACTGCCGATGAAAAGCGCGCCGACAAAAAAACCAAGAAGGTGAACCTGTTCGGACATTGAGCCGACACTGCCTCGGTTGGCCTCAGGTTTGAGCTGGGGCGCTAACCCCAGCTCAAACGCTCCGCCATGTGCCGAGGCTCAAAGCGAGGCGAGAAACATGTCAGTGGCCGAGGCTTTGTCGTCGGTGCGGTTCTGCTGGGCCTTTTCCACTTGTGCCATCGCCGACTTGTCCTGCATGCGCTGGGCAATCTCCTGGCTGACCGCCATCTGCTTCTCGGGCGGCATCGCCTCGAACTCTTCCTCAGTAATGCCCATTTCTTCGAGAATACTGTCGCGCAAGCGCTCTTCGGGCGTCTTGCTCATGTAGTCCTTGAATTCTGCCGTCGCAGAACCTCCAAGCGTTGTGGTTTCTTCGGACGCGGGTGAAGCAACAGTCTGCAATTGCACGCGGGTCTTGGCGAATGCCTCGTCGACGTTGTCGCTGATGGCGGTGCTCGCATTGACCTGTTGCGTGGCTCGTTTGGTGAAGGAGTCCTGGACTTGGGCAGCGCCCTGGCTGGCCTGGACCTGGACGTTATCGCGCAAGGCCTGCAACGCGGCACTTTGCAGGCCGCTGGCGGCTTCGGCGGTGGGATCTTCGCCCGGGCGTTTGAGCGGCAAGACCATCGCTTGCTGTTTTGCACTGATCAACATGATGAACACCTGTGGGTAATGGCTGAGCGATGGGCAGGAGCAATTCCCATGCCGCCCTCGCAAGGTCCGTATTCCAAGGGGTGTGGACGAGCGGGGCGGCCAACCCTTGCCGTCGGACGGCATGGATCGACCGCTTGAACGTGGCGCCTCAGGTGCTTTCGCGAACCTTGAGTTCGAAACCCAGGTCCACCACCGGCTGCGCGATGCGGTTGCCGGCCATCAGCGTCAGCATTTGCTCGGCGGCGCGGCGGCCGATGGCTTCCCGTGGGGTGCTGATGCTGCTCAGGCGCGGCACCATGTGGGCCGAGGCAGGCAGGTCGTTGAAACCGAGGATCGACACCTGCTCGGGAATCTTGATGCCGCAGCGCAATGCTTCGAGCAGGGCGCCGTGGGCCAGGTCGTCGTTGCCGAAGAAGATTGCGTCGACGTCCGGATGACTGGCCAGCAATTGCAGGAACAGCTCGCCGCCCAGGCCTACCGATGACGGACGCGGGGTCAGCAGTTCCAGGTCCGGGTCATAGCGGCCGGCTTTCTGCAGGGCGCGGCGAAAACCTTCGCCACGCAGCAGGGTGCGTTGATCCAGTTGCGCGCCGATGTAGGCCAGGCGCTTGCGACCTTTGGAAATCAGGTGCTCAGCCGCTGTTTCGCCGGCCTTGAGCTGGGAAAAACCGACGCAGTTGAGCCCCGCGCCGGGGTCCAGTTCCATCATGTACACGCAGGGAATGTTGCTGGCCTCGATCATGCGTCGGGCACTTTCGGTGCGGTCGAAACCGGTCAGCAGCAAACCACGCGGCTGATAGGCCATGTAGTTGCGCAGCAGGTCTTCTTCTTCGTCCCGGGAGTAGTGATAGTTGCCGATCACCACTTCGAAACCCTTGGGGCGCAGCACCCGATGAATGGCTTCCAGGGTGTCGATGAACAACAGGTTGGACAACGACGGCACCAGCACCACCACCGAATGGCTCTGGGCCGAAGCCAGGGCGCGGGCGGCGGGGTTGACGACGTAGTTGAGCTCCGAGGCGGCCTGGCGGACTTTTTCCACCAGATCGACGGCTACGGTGCTGACGCCGCGAAGGGCACGGGAGGCGGTGATGGGGCTGACACCGGCCAGGCGTGCGACTTCGTTGAGCGTAGGGCGACCGGTGGTGCGAGTATTCTTATCGTTTTTAGGGGCGGTCATCAGGGCGGCTTGCCAAACAAAAATCAAGGTACTAAGGTAGCGCTGTCTCGACGCGGCTGCAATTGCGTAAGTGGGGTTTGCCTGATCCCCCGTGTGCTGGTGTCGTGAACGAACATGCTGCAACCACAAAAATGACAAGAAGGCGTCGGCAACTTCTGCTTTTGCTGCGGTGTCATAACTGGCAAAGGTAGCGCTGTCTGCGCGCTGAGGTGTTACATGAATAATCCCATCACCGCCCTGGTCATCATGGGCGTTGCCGGTTGCGGCAAAACTTGCGTCAGCCAGGCGCTATGCGAGTTGAGTGGCGCCACTGCCATTGAAGGCGACACTTTCCATCCTGCGGCCAACATCCAGAAGATGAGCGCCGGTATTCCCTTGAACGACGACGACCGTGCCGGCTGGCTCGACAGCCTGTGTGATGAGTTGCGCCGTGTCGACGCCAAGGGCGAGCGCCCGGTGCTGACCTGCTCGGCCCTCAAGCACAGTTATCGCGAGCGTCTGCGCAGTGCCTTGCCAGGCCTTGGCTTCGTGTTCCTTGAATTGACCCCTGAAGTGGCCGCCGACCGGGTTTCCCATCGTCCCGGCCATTTCATGCCGTCGACGTTGATCGACAGCCAGTTTGCCACCCTGCAATCCCCTGTCGGCGAGCCCCTGACCCTGGCTCTGGATGCGTCCAGCCACAGCGTTGAAGAGTTGGCGCATCAGGCTTACGTCTGGTGGTTGGACCATGGTTTGAAGCTTGCTGGCTGAGTTTCAAAAAGTTTGCGTCAGAAAGATAGCGCTACCCCGACGGCTAACCAATAACTGCTTCAATAACAACAACAAATCAGGAGACACCTCCCATGTTCGGCATGTCCCACGAGACGTTCCTGCTGCTCGATGCAGTGGTCACGGTGATCGGACTCATCATCCTCATCACCAAGTTCAAATTCCACCCGTTCATCGCACTGACCATCGCCGCCGCGTTCCTCGGCCTGACGTCGGGCATGCCGACCGGCACCATCATCAAGGCGTTCCAGGACGGCTTCGGTGGCGTACTGGGCTTTGTCGGCATCATCCTGGCGCTGGGCACGATGCTCGGCAAAATGATGGCCGAGTCGGGCGGGGCCGACCAGATCGCCCAGACCCTGATCCGCGCCTTCGGCAAGGACAAGGTGCAGTGGGCGATGATGTTCGCCGCGTTCCTGGTAGGCATTCCGCTGTTCTTCGAAATCGGCTTCGTGCTGCTGATCCCGCTGGTGTTCATCGTTGCACGTCGCACGGGCGTGTCGATCATCAAGATCGGTATCCCGCTGCTGGCCGGTCTTTCCGCGGTCCACGGCCTGGTGCCGCCGCACCCGGGGCCGTTGCTGGCGATTGGCATATTTGGCGCCGACATCGGCAAGACCATTCTCTATGGCCTGATCGTCGCACTGCCGACGGCCATCATTGCCGGCCCGATCTTCGGTACGTTCATTGCCAAGCACATTCCCGGCCATCCAAACCAGGAGCTGGTGGATCAACTGGCCCGTAAGACGGACTCCGCAGATCTGCCAAGCTTCAGTATCACCCTGATCACCGTGCTGTCGCCGGTATTCCTGATGCTGCTCAAGACCTTCGCTGACGTGGCGCTGCCCGATGGCAACCTCTTCCGCGCCTGGATGGACATGATCGGCCACCCGATCTCGGCGTTGCTGCTGGCGTTGCTGCTGTCGCTGTACACCTTCGGCTACAAGCAGGGCATCGGTTCCAGCCAGATGCTCAAATGGCTGGACGCCAGCCTGGCGCCGACCGCCGCGATTATCCTGATCATCGGTGCGGGCGGTGGCTTCAAGCAGATGCTGGTGACCAGTGGTGTGGGTGACGTGATCGGCCACATGGCGGTGAGTGCGCAGATCTCGCCGATCCTGCTGGCGTGGCTGGTGGCTGCGGTGATCCGCATTGCCACAGGCTCGGCGACAGTGGCGACCATTACCGGTGCCGGGATCGTGGTGCCGGTGGTGGGGATGATGCCGGGTGTGAACCGTGAGCTGCTGGTGCTGGCGACCGGTGCCGGTTCGTTGATCCTGTCCCACGTCAACGACGCGGGTTTCTGGTTGGTCAAGCAGTACTTCAACATGACCGTGGCCGAGACCTTCAAGACCTGGACCGCGATGGAAACCATCCTGTCGGTGGTGGGATTGATCTTTATCCTGCTGCTGTCGCTGGTGGTCTAACCGCAACACACCATATGTGGCGAGGGAGCTTGCTCCCGCTCGACTGCGAAGCAGTCGCAACGGCTACCGCGATTCATTGGAATGCAGCGGTGGCCGCATTGGGGCCGCTTCGCGGCCCAGCGGGAGCAAGCTCCCTCGCCGCAATGGGTTCTTGTCTCAGCCGTTGGTTTTGTGAACCAAGCCATCGGCCCTGAACATCCCACGGATCCCACGCACCGCCTGGCGAATCCGGTCCTGGTTTTCGATCAGCGCGAAGCGCACGTGATCATCCCCATATTCCCCGAACCCCACCCCCGGCGAGACGCAGACCTTGGCTTCGGCCAACAGCTTCTTGGCAAATTCCAGTGAGCCCAGGTGGGCATAGGCTTCGGGAATCTTGGCCCAGACGTACATCGACGCCTTGGGGTTTTCCACCATCCAGCCCAGTTCATGCAGCCCCTTGACCAGTACGTTGCGGCGCTGGCGGTACTGCTCGGCGATGTCGCGCACGCATTGCTGGTCGCCTTCAAGGGCGGCGATGGCGGCCACTTGCAGCGGCGTGAAGGTGCCGTAGTCGTGGTAGCTCTTGATCCGCGCGAGGGCGTTGACCAGTTCCGGGTTGCCCACCATGAAACCGATGCGCCAGCCAGCCATGTTGTAGCTCTTGGACAGCGTGAAGAACTCCACCGCGATGTCTTTCGCGCCGGGCACCTGCATGATCGACGGGGCTTTCCAGCCGTCGTAGACGATGTCGGCGTAGGCCAGGTCGTGGATCACCAGGACGTCGTATTGTTTGGCCAGGGCGATGACCCGTTCGAAGAAATCCAGCTCCACGCACTGGGCGGTGGGGTTGGAGGGGAAGCCGAGGATCATCATCTTCGGCTTGGGAAT
Source organism: Pseudomonas sp. 3JA (assembly GCF_036961705.1). Classification (NCBI taxonomy): domain Bacteria; kingdom Pseudomonadati; phylum Pseudomonadota; class Gammaproteobacteria; order Pseudomonadales; family Pseudomonadaceae; genus Pseudomonas; species Pseudomonas sp. 3JA. Next base: position 33,614 of record NZ_JBAMDJ010000021.1, on the reverse strand, counting down.
CGAGCCGCGGATGGCCCGCTCCAGTTCAGCGAAGAAATCCACCCCTGGCACCAGCGGTACCGAACGGACTTGGGCGCCGGCGATCACCGCGCCGTAAATGTGGATCGGATAGCTGGGATTGGGCACCAGCACCGTGTCGCCCTGGTCCAGGGTGGCCAGCATCAGGTGGGCGAGGCCTTCCTTGGAGCCGATGGTGACAATGGCTTCGGTTTCCGGGTCGATGTCCACCTCATAGCGATCCTTGTACCAGCGCGAAATGGCGCGGCGCAGGCGCGGGATGCCTTTGGAGGTGGAATAGCCGTGGGTGTCTTCCCGCTGGGCGACGGTGACCAGTTTTTCCACGATGTGCGGGGGTGTGGCGCCGTCGGGGTTACCCATGCTCAAGTCGATGATGTCTTCGCCGCGCCGACGCGCAGCCATCTTCAGCTCGGCAGTGATATTGAATACGTAAGGGGGGAGTCGATCGATGCGCGCAAAGCGGCGCGGCGAACCTTGTTCGGCCATTGTTGCCTCGAGATACGTGAGCGCCCGGAACCGTCCGAGCGACGTTGGCCACTGCGGTGGCCTGCGGCGCAAGATAATCGGGCGGATGTCGGATTGTCCAGTAGCCGCGCGCAACTATTTTCGACGACACTGTCGACCTTGCCACGCAGCCATCAACGCCGGCTGCGGGCCGTTGAATTCGCTGTAGCCCAATCGAACGGAATGAATAATGGAATTTTCCAGCGGTTTCCTGCTGAGTCTCTCCCTGTGCCTGGACATAGGCGTGGCCAATATCGCAATGATCACCCTGGCGATGCAGCGCGGTTACTTCCAGGGTTTCGCCTTGGGCCTGGGCACCTGCGTGGGCGACCTGATCTACGCCGTCCTGGCCTTGGCGGGCATGACAGTCCTGCTGCAATACGAGGCGGTGCGTTGGGTGCTGTGGCTCGGTGGCTCGGTGCTGTTGCTGTATTTCGCGGCGAAGATGATCCATTCGGCGATTTATCACAGCGCCGTGCTCGCCGAGGCCGGGGAGGTGCAGGGCAGTTCCTCGCGCCAGGAGTTCTTTCGCGGGATTTTCCTGGCCATGTCGTCGCCCAGTGCCATCCTCTGGTTCGCTGCGGTGGGCGGTACACTTATCGCGCGTTCGGGTGGTGGCACCTTGCTCAGCTCGGCGCTGTTCCTCAGTGGTTTTCTCTGCGCCGGATTGTTGTGGTGCGCGGCCCTGTGCCTGGCGGCAACCCAGGGTGGCAAATTGTTGGGGGATAAACTGCTGCGTTACTCCTATTGGGCATCCGCCGCGATCTTCTGCTATTTCGCGGTGTACGTGATCGTTTCTGGCTACAACGAGTTTGTAGGAAAAGCTGTCGCCAACGCCTTGCCTGGAATCTGACAGGCGAAACGGCCCTGGCAATCACGGTTTGGCTTCTATACTGCCAAACCCGACTTCACGTTTTGCTGGAGTGTTGCCGCATGGAAAAGCACAAACGCGATTACATAGCCCAACCACGCTTTGAACAGGGACGTTTTCAGCTTATCGCCGGCTTTGGTGCTCGGTTTACCCAGGACACTGCCCAGGACATTCCTTTGCTCTGGGAAAAGTTCCTGCCCTGGCTCGGCAAGGTGCCAGGGCAGAAAGATGAAGTGACCTACGGCGTGTGTTGCAACCCGGACGGGAAGGGTGGGTTCGAATACATCGCTGGCGTGGAAATCAGCCGGCTCGACGATCTGCCGGAGCAATACCGCTGGATCGAAATCCAGCCTGGGTATTACGCCGTCTTCGAACACAAGGGGCCGTTGAAACAACTACCGGACACGTTCCAATACATCTGGAACGAGTGGCTGCCACATTCCGGTCATACAGCGGCCGAGCTGCCGGAGTTCGAGCGCTACAGCGAGGACTTCAACCCCAGGACCGGCGAAGGCACCCTGGAGATCTGGATCCCGCTCAAGCCAAGCTGATCGTCGCCGCTTCAGTACAGGCTGGCCTGCACCCGCGCAGGTGCTTCACGGTCATAAGTTTCGGCATCGAACTGCCCACCATTCAAGCGCTTGTGGATCGCCCCGGCGCTGGGCAGGGCCGAGCGCTCGAGATGGCGAGCCGGATTCCACAGGTCTGAGCGCACGATGGCTTTGGAACAATGGAAAAACGCCGCTTCGACCGTCACCAGCAGCACCGTGCGAGCCGGCTTGCCGTTGACTGCAAAGCGTTCCAGCAGTGCGGGGTCGGCGCTGATCCGGGCCGTACCGTTGACCCGCAAGGTCTCGCCAATCCCGGGAATGAGGAACAGCAGCGATACCCGTGGATCGTGCAGCACGTTGCGCAGGGTGTCGATGCGGTTGTTGCCGGGGCGATCCGGCAAGGCCAGGGTGTGCTCGTCGAGGACCTGTACGAAACCCGGCGCATCGCCCCGGGGCGAGCTATCGAGGCCGTCGGGCCCTGCCGAACCGATGACCACCAGGGGCGAGGCCCGGACCATCGCCTGGTAATCCTCGTTCAGGAAGGGGATCTGTTTGCGTACGGCCCGTTCGTGGGGCAGGCCATAAAGGGCTTCCAGCTGTTCAATCGAGGTCAACATCATCCATTCATCCTAAGTCTATGGGGCGAGGTCCATCAGAACGCCAACCCCATCCGGCGCTCGTAACCGATGCGGCCCTTGTAGGCCTCGCCACTGTCGACCCAGCCCAGCCGGGAATACAGGCCGATGGCCGAGTCGTTATCGGCGTCAACCGACAGTTCCAGCCCGCGGATTTCCGGCCAGGCTGCTCGCGCCACGGCGGGTAGCGCCTGTAGGCAGGCCTTGCCATAACCTTTGCCCTGGGCCCGGTGATCGACTTGCAGGGCATGCAGGGTGGCGCTGTGTTCATTGGCCCAGGCGGGCAGTACCGGTGGGCGCTTGAGCAGCAGGAAGGCCACTGGCACCTCTTCAGCCAATAGCGCAAACCCTTTGACTCCGGGGCCTGGCTTGGACAGCAGCGTGTGCAGGGCGCCGTGGATATCGCCAGCGAACTTGATCTGTTCGGGGTGGATTTCGATGGCACCGACCTGTTCGCGTTGCAGCGGGGTCAGGTCTTCGTAGGGTACAAGCTGAGCGGTCACAAGAACGTCCGTTGTTTGCCAGCAGAATAGAACCTGGATTCTAGCGAATTTTTTCTTTGAATCATTTTTGTTGGGTTGTCGATTTGCTGTTTGTCCAAACGACAAAGGGTGTCTTCAACAAAAAACTGCGGAGAATCACCATGAATACCCAAGCCACTGAAACCGAAATCCAGGTCCTGATCGACACCTATCGCCAAGCGGTCATGGCCAAGGACGTTGAAAAGGTCATGGCACTCTATGACGAAGACATCGTCTCGTTCGATGCCATCCAGGCCTTGCAATTCAAGGGCAAGACCGCTTACCGGGCCCATTGGCAAGCCTGCATGGAAATGTGCCCCGGCCCGCACAAGTTCGACTTCCATCAGGTCAAGATTACCCCGGCAGAGAACATCGCCTTCGCTCACTGGCTGGCCTATTGTGGCGGCACCAATGACAAGGGCGAGGAACAGGCCTGCTGGATGCGTGTGACGGCCTGCTACCGGCGTGTAGCCGGGCAATGGCGGATCGTCCATGAACATTGGTCCGCGCCGTTCGACCCGATGGCCGGTACGACGCTGTTCGACCTACAACCCTGATCGTCGGTTTTTTTGCCGAGCCACATTCTACCGTCCATAGTTGATCAGTCCGATCGTGGAGCCTTCCATGAAGTACCTATGCCTGGTGTATAGCAACGAACACACGCTGCACAACTCGCCCGACAGCCCGGAGGACGCCGAGTGCATGGCCTATGCCGAATCGATCCAGGGCAGTGGGCGGATGCTGGCCGCCGAGGCCCTGGAGTCGGTGCAGACCGCCACCACGGTGCGCATGCGCGGCGGCAAGCTGTCGATCATCGACGGCCCGTTCGCCGAAACCAAGGAGCAACTGGCCGGCTTCTACCTGATCGATGCCAAGGACCTCAACGAAGCCATCCAGGTCGCCGGCAATATCCCGGCGGCCCGGGTCGGCTGCGTCGAAGTGCGACCGGTACGCCAACTGAACCCCTGAACAATAAATACAAACAGGACTTCATTCATGAACCTTGCAGCTGCCCCCTACGCGTTATTCATCAGCCGAACGATCGACGCCCCGCGTCAGAAGAATTTCCGCCCCCGGAGCGAGCCAGCCTTGTTGGTCCAAGGGTGGGGCCCCCAAGGCATGCCCGACTGATGTCGGTCGAAGCGGTCCAGGCGCGGGTCGAGCAGGTTTATCGGCAAGACTCGCGGAGAATCCTGGCGACGTTGATTCGCCTGCTGGGGGACTTCGACCTCGCCGAAGAAGCCTTGCACGAGGCCTTCTTCATTGCGGTCGAGCGCTGGCAGCGCGACGGGGTGCCGGACAACCCGCGGGCCTGGCTGGTGTCTGCCGGGCGTTTCAAAGCCATCGACAGTTTGCGCCGGCGCGCGCGTTTCGCCGCGTCCCGGCCGATGTTGATCGCCCAGCTCGAAGAGCTGGAGCAGGGCCAGTGGAGTGACGAAGACGTGGAAGATGATCGCCTGCGGCTGATTTTTACCTGTTGCCACCCGGCCCTGGCGGCGGATGCCCAAGTGCCCCTGACGTTGCGGGAAGTCTGCGACCTGACCACCGAGCAAATCGCCCGGGCATTCCTCGCCGCCCCGGCGGCCATTGCCCAGCGTATCGTGCGGGCCAAGGCGAAAATCCGCGATGCCAGGATCCCCTACCAAGTGCCATCCCGCGCGGAACTGCCGGAACGGCTGGACAGTGTGCTGCGGGTGATCTACCTGGTGTTCAACGAGGGTTATTCGGCCTCGATGGGTGCCGAGCTGACCCGCGAAGACCTGACGCGCGAAGCCATCCGCCTCGGGCGCCTGCTGATGGAGTTGCTGCCCGACGCGGAGGTCATGGGGTTGCTGGCATTGATGCTGCTGCACGAATCCCGGCGCCCGGCACGGACGTCATCGACCGGTGAACTGATCCTGCTGGATGAACAGGCACGATCCTTGTGGGATGCCGAGCTGATCGCCGAGGGCTGTGCATTGGTGGAGGCTGCGCTGAAGACCCGGCGGTTCGGGCCGTACTGCCTGCAGGCGGCGATTGCGGCGGTGCATGCCGAAGCACCGACGGCAGAGCAGACCGACTGGCCGCAGATCGTCGGGCTTTATGATGAGCTGCTGCGCGCCGTGCCGTCGCCGGTGATCGAACTCAACCGCGCCGCTGCCCTGGCCAAGCGCGACGGACCGGAAGTCGGCTTGCGCCTGGTCGAGGCGATCCTGGAGCGTGGGGAATTACTCGACTATCACCTGGCCTATTCGGCGCAGGCGGAATTCTGTCGTCAATTGGGACGATTGGACGAGGCGAGGGCGGCGTACCGCCGAGCGCTCGAACTGACGCAGCAACTGCCGGAACGGCGGTTTATCGAGGGGCGACTTGCGGGGTTGCAGTGACAGGGTCCCGCCGAACGCAGACCCCTGTGGCGAGGGAGCTTGCTCCCGCTGGGCTGCGCAGCAGCCCCAAAACAGGGCCGCTACGCGCCCCAGCGGGAGCAAGCTCCCTCGCCACAGGGTTGTCGTTCGAATTTCATTTTTTCAACTGACCTGCATCAGACAAAAAAAAAGCGACCCGAAGGTCGCTTTTTCTGTCAGCCAACCTTGATCAGAACTCGTGATCAGCGTTGTCCGGGTTCAGGTCGCTGATACCCAGTTTGCCCGCGGCCTGTTCGATCGAACCGGTCTGCTTGACCAGTGCGGCGATGGCGTCGCGCACGATCTGGTTGCCCGCGGTGTTGCCGGCGGCGATCAGTTGGTCGTAGTGCTCACCCTTGTTGGCGTGATCGACCATGACCTGGATCTTGGCCTCGGTGTCGGCCAGGTCGGCCTTGAGCGCCGTATCTGCGGCTGGATCGGCCTTGGCGACCAGGGACGACAGGCTCGCGCCGGTCATCTTGGTGCCGTCGACGCGGGTGTATTCGCCCAGGTACACGTTACGCACGCCTTTGGCATCGTAGAAGTGCGAGTTGTGGGTGTTGTCGCTGAAGCAATCCTGCTCGTCTTCTGGCGAGTTGGCTTCCAGGGACACCTTCATGCGCTCGCCCGCCAGTTCACCCAAGGACAGGCTGCCCATGCCGAACAGCATCTTGCGCAGGCCGCTTTCGGCCGGTTCGGCTTCCAGGGTGGCGCGGTAGTTGTCGGCCACGTTCGGCTTCCAGTTGCCGACCATCTCTTCGAGGTCGTTGACCAGCAATTGGGTCACGGACTTGAGGTAGGCACGACGACGGTCGTTGTGACCACCGGTGGCGCCAGTACCTTGCAGGTAGTCCGATGCCGGGCGGTTGCCCGCACCAGGGCCGGTGCCGTTGAGGTCCTGGCCCCACAGCAGGAATTCGATGGCGTGGTAGCCGGTGGCGACGTTGGCCTCGGAACCGCCCAGCTCGTTGAGGCTGGCGAGTTTTTCCGGGGTGATGTCTTTCACATCGACCTTGTCTTCGCCAACCTGGACTTCGGTATTGGCGATGATGTTGGCGGTGGCGCCAGGGTTACCCAGGGCGTGTTCGTAGGATTTGTCGACGTAGTCGATCAGGCCTTCATCCAGGGGCCAGGCGTTCACTTGGCCTTCCCAGTCGTCGATGATGGTGTTGCCGAAGCGGAACACTTCACTTTGCAGGTAAGGCACGCGTGCGGCGACCCAGGCAGCCTTGGCGGCCTTCAGGGTCTCGGCGTTCGGCTTGGCCAGGAACGCGTCGACGGCGGTTTGCAGGGTTTTTGCAGTGGATTCGGCATCGCTGTAGACGGCATAGACGATGTCGGCATAGTGCGCGACGACGGCCTTGGCGGCCGCTTCGTCGATTTTGCCGGCGGCAGCAGGGGCGACCGGTGCCGCGGTGCTGGCGGCAGGCGTTGGCGCTTGCGGGGCGGCGGCCTTGTCTTTGCCTTCGCCGCAACCGGCGAGGGAAATAGCGATAGCCAGCAGACTGGCGGTAGCCAGGGGCATACGAATCATGGCAAACATCCTGCTTCGATGATGGATGGGACAGGCGCGAGGGTGCGCAAAACTGCGACATAATGCGAAAGATTTGCATTATGTGTAAAGGGTTGCAGGTGTAAATATTTCTTATTTAATGATGAAAGATTGCCGCCTTCGATAGTGTCTGTAGGAACTGCCTCGCAAAGCGAGGCTTGGCGCCCAGGGGCAGGAATCAGATGATGGACGCCTTGCTGCGCTCGGCCTGCTTCAGGTAAAGGCCCAATTCCCGTGCCGGCAGCGGTTTGCTGTAGTAATACCCCTGACCTTCGTGGCAGCCCTCGGCGATGATGTAGGCTTCCTGCTCGACTGTTTCGACGCCTTCGGCAATGACCTGCATCCCCAGGCTCTTGCCCAACTGGATGATGGCCCGGACGATGGTTGCATCGTCCTCGTCGTCGAGCAGGTCCTGGACGAAGCTCTTGTCGATCTTGATCTTGTCCAGCGGCAGGCTCTTGAGGTAGCTCAGGGACGAATAGCCGGTGCCGAAGTCATCGATGGCGATCAGCGCCCCGGAGCGGCGCAGGCTCAGCAAATGCTGGGCAGCGGTGGTGATGTCTTCCATCAGGCCGGTCTCGGTGACTTCCAGCTCCAGGCTGCGCGGCGGCAGCCGGTACATTTGCAGGAGATTGTTCACCACCCGCGGCAGTTCGGCGTGGTGCAGTTGCACCGTCGACAGGTTGACCGCCATGCGCAGGTCGACGAAGCCCTGGTCGTGCCAGTCGCGCAATTGCCTGCAAGCCTGGTCCAGCACCCATTCACCGATGGCGATAATGGTGCCGTTCTGCTCGGCCAGGGGAATGAACAGATCCGGCGGCACCAGGCCGTGCTCGGGATGGTGCCAGCGGATCAGGGCTTCGGTGCCCACCACCCGCAGGTCGCGGTAGCTGATCTGCGGCTGGTACACCAAGGTGAACTGCTCGCGGGCCAGGGCCTCGCGCAAGTCTTTCTCCAGTTCGCGACGACGGCGCATCTCGCTGTCGACGCTGGCGATGTAGAACTGGTAGCGATTGCGCGAGCGGCTCTTGGCCAGGGTCATGGTCTGCTCGGCTTTCTGCAACAGTTTCTCGGTGCTGTCGCCGTCTTCGGGGAAGAGGGTGATGCCGATGGTGGCCCGCAGGCGGATTTGTTGATCGTCGATGGCGAACGGCGCTTCCAGGTCATCGAGGATGCTTTGAGCCAGTTCGGCCGCCTCGTAAGGCTGTTCGATGTCGGCCTGGACCAGCGCGAACTGATCGCCCCCCAGCCGCGCCAGTGCGCCGAGTCGACCGCTGTGGGCCCGCAGCCGATCGGCCAGGGCCAGCAGCAACTGGTCGCCGGTCTGATAGCTGAACTGTTCGTTGATGCCCTTGAAATCATCCAGCCCTACACACAACACCGCCACCCGGCGTTGCAGGCGCCCGGCGTCCACCAGGATCTTGTCCAGTTGCTGTTGAAGTTGCTGGCGGTTGGGCAGACCGGTGAGAAAGTCGTACTGGGCCATGCGCAGCAGGCTGTTTTCCGCTTCGTGGCGCAGGTGCGTGTTGCGCTCGATGGATTCGAGCAGTTGGTTGGCCGTATTGATCCACAGGCCCAGTTCGTTTTGCTCGTGGCCGCGCAGCTGCGGGATCTTGTGGGCGCTGGGGCGATCGGGGTTGATCTCGGTCAGGTGCTCGATGATCCGCGACAACGGCTTGGTCAGCAGCCAGTGATAGACCAGGTACAGCACCAGGCCCATGGCCAGGGCCCGCAGCATTCCGGAGATGAAGATGATCACCGAGCTGACGATGAAACCCTCGCCGTAGGTGGCGGTGTCGAGGGTAATGCTCAGGTCGCCGTAATATTCGCTATAGGGGCCGCGTCCCACCAGTTGCGTGGTGAAGGTGCGCTCCTTGCCCAGGATCAGGTCGGTCAGCCAGCGGCTTTCGGAGCGCTGCAAGGGCCGGGTTTTTTCGGCGAGCATGGTTTCGCGTGGATGGCCGATGGAAGCCATGCGTACGGCTTCGTCCTGGAACAGGCCCTCGATCACTTGCATGCCCATCTCCCGGTCCAGGCTGTAGACGGCCTGGGTCGAAGGATCGCGAAACATGTCGAGGATCCGTTGGGCGTCACTGGCGACGGCCTGGTTGGTTTTGTAGGCATCGAACACGATCTGGGCGCAGCTCAAGACCATGCCAACGATCAATGCCGAGAGGAGCACGACCCGGAGCAACTTCACAGACAAGCTGTTCTTGAGTTCCAGCTTCAAAGAGTGGTTCCTTGTTCCGTGCGGGTAGCGTCAAGTTGCCATGAGTATTGGCAATCCTGTGATGTCAGTCAAAGGGACAATCAAACACAAGGTTTTTCGCTTGAAACCTTATCGGTGTACGTTTTTTCCAGAGTGATTGCTCTACGACCATTGTGTCGGTTGGAAGGGGCCGCAACTTGAGGCCTCCAGGGATTTTTTCTTGGGGTTCCAGACGCGAGGTATTTTGCCTGCGGTCATTTTTTCCGGCAAAAAAAAACCCGGCACGACGCCGGGTTTTCTTGTCTGGCATTGGCGCTTAGGCGGTGAAGGCTTTGCCTTCGAACTGCTCGGCGACGAATTTCCAGTTGACCAGGTTCCAGAACGCTTCGACGTATTTCGGGCGAAGGTTGCGGTAGTCGATGTAGTAAGCGTGTTCCCACACGTCGCAGGTCAGCAGCGGGGTGTCACCGCTGGTCAGCGGGTTGCCGGCACCAATGGTGCTGGCCAGGGCCAGGGAACCGTCGGCCTTTTTCACCAGCCAGCCCCAGCCGGAACCGAAGGTGCCGATGGAGGTTTTGCTGAACTCTTCCTTGAACTTGTCGAACGAACCGAAGGCCTTGTTGATGGCTTCAGCCAGCGCGCCGGTTGGTTGACCGCCGGCGTTCGGTGCCAGGCAGTTCCAGTAGAAGGTGTGGTTCCAGACCTGAGCGGCGTTGTTGAAGATACCGCCCGAGGAAGTCTTGACGATTTCTTCCAGGGTCTTGCCTTCGAACTCGGTGCCAGGCACCAGGTTGTTCAGGTTCACGACATAGGTGTTGTGGTGCTTGTCGTGGTGGTATTCCAGTGTTTCCTTGGAAATGTGTGGCGCCAGTGCGTCGTGTGGATAGGGCAGCGGCGGCAATTCGAAAGCCATGGTGATTCTCCTAATCAGGTCAGTTGCGGTGAGCGCAAGGCCGATCACGGGCGGCCAGACTAGCGCCGGGGAGTTTGTACTCTTTGCGGCGCAGGAGTCGGATCATAGCACCGGGGGTGCGGCATAACCACGCAACAACTGTGTGGAATAGAGGTTCCAGAGCGGTTTGGAATAATCAGCCGTTGACGATCAATTGCACCGCCACGGTAAACATCATCACCGCCACGAGCAGGTCGAGGATCCGCCAGGTGCTGGGACGAGCCAGCCAGGGTGCCAGCCACGCAGCGCCGAAGGCCAGGGTGAAGAACCACAGCAGCGAGGCACTGGCCGCGCCCACGACATAGGCGCCAGGCACGCTCTGCTGGGCACCGAGAGAGCCGATCAGCAGCACGGTGTCGAGGTAGACGTGGGGGTTGAGCAGCGTCACCGCCAGGGCGCTGAGCAGCACCGCCCGCAGCGAGCGTACAGCCTGGTTTCCCCCCTGTCGCAGGCTTTGCTTCGAGCAGGCCCGGCGCAGGGCCAGGCTGGCGTACCAGAGCAGGAACGCCGCACCGCCCCAGCGGGCAATCGACAGCAGCAACGGACTCTGGGCCAGCAAGGTCGCCAAGCCGAAAACCCCAGCGGCGACCAGCAGCGCATCGAACGTGACGCACAGCGCCGCCACGGGCAGATGATGTTCGCGGCGCAGGCTCTGGGCCAGCACAAATGCGTTCTGGGCGCCGATGGCCATGATCAGCCCAAAGGCCACCAGCAGGCCGTTCATGTAACTTTGCCACATAGGTTTGATCCCCGGTTTGTGTCTCAATGCTGGCCATTCTCCGGGGAAGGGCTGTATAAGAAAAACAAATCCTGCTGATTGCTCATTAGGAAAACTGATGTTCGATTACAAATTGCTTTCTGCCCTGGCTGCCGTGGTCGAGCAGGCCGGTTTCGAGCGCGCGGCCCAAGTGTTGGGTTTGTCGCAATCGGCCATTTCCCAACGAATCAAACTGCTGGAAGCGCGCGTCGGCCAGCCCGTGCTGGTACGTGCCACGCCGCCAGCGCCCACGGAGATCGGCCGACGGCTGCTCAATCACGTGCAACAGGTGCGTCTGCTTGAGCGCGACCTGCAAAGCCTGGTGCCGGCCCTGGATGAAGAGGGTTTGCCGGAGCGTTTGCGCATCGCCTTGAACGCCGACAGCCTGGCAACCTGGTGGGCGGCGGCCGTGGGCGATTTCTGCGCCGAGCAGCACCTGTTGCTCGACCTGGTGGTGGAGGACCAGACCGTTGGTCTCAAGCGCATGCGCGCCGGTGAAGTGGCGGCGTGTGTCTGCGCCAGCGAACGCCCGGTGGCGGGCGCCCGCAGTGTTTTGCTGGGGGCGATGCGCTACCGGGCGCTGGCCAGCCCAGCGTTCATCGCCCGGCATTTCCCCGACGGGGTGCGGGCCGATCAACTGGCCCGTACGCCGGCATTGGTGTTTGGCCCGGATGATTTCCTGCAGCACCGCTACCTCGCGTCCGTAGGCGTGGAGGGCGGTTTCGAGCACCATCTGTGCCCCTCGTCCGAAGGTTTTATCCGTCTTGCTGAAGTCGGGCTGGGCTGGGGGCTCGTGCCGGAGCTGCAAGTGCGCGAACAGCTGGAGCGAGGCGTGCTGGTGGAATTGCTGGCAGATAAACCGATCGATGTGCCGCTGTACTGGCATCATTGGCGCAATGGCGGGCAGTTGCTCGGCTTGTTGACCGAACAGTTGATCCGCTCCTCCCGGCAGTGGCTGGTGCCTTGGGAGGCGCAGTAGACGTCAAGCTGCTGGTAAAAGCGGCGCACAGATAAAATTGCAGGTTGTAGCGCAAGGCTCGTAACCGCATTTCTTAGGAGCATTCATGAAAATTCTGGTCACCGGCGCGAGCGGCTTCATTGGCGGACGCTTCGCGCGTTTCGCCCTGGAGCAAGGCCTGGATGTACGGGTCAATGGTCGCCGGGCCGAGAGTGTGGAACACCTGGTGCGTCGCGGCGCACAGTTTGTCCAAGGGGATCTGAGCGACCCGCTGCTGGCCCGGGATTTGTGCCTGGATGTCGAAGCCGTCGTGCATTGCGCCGGTTCCGTGGGACTTTGGGGCCGCTACCAGGATTTCCACCAGGGCAATGTCCAAGTCACGGAAAATGTCGTCGAGGCCTGCCTCAAGCAAAAGGTTCGCCGATTGGTTCATCTGTCCTCGCCGTCCATCTACTTCGACGGTCGTGACCACCTCGGGTTGACCGAAGAACAGGTGCCCAAGCGCTTCAAGCACCCTTACGCGGCCACCAAATACCTGGCCGAGCAGAAAGTCTTCGGCGCCCAGGAGTTCGGCCTCGAAGTGTTGGCCCTGCGCCCGCGTTTCGTGACCGGTGCCGGTGACATGAGCATTTTTCCGCGGCTGTTGAAAATGCAGCGCAAGGGGCGCCTGGCGATTGTCGGCAACGGGCTGAACAAAGTGGATTTCACCAGCGTGCAAAACCTCAACGAAGCGCTGCTCAGCAGCCTGCTGGCTACCGATTCAGCATTGGGCAAGGCCTATAACATCAGCAATGGGGCACCGGTTCCACTGTGGGATGTGGTCAATTATGTGATGCGCCAGATGGAAGTCCCGCAGGTCCGGCGTTATCGTTCCTACGGCTTGGCTTATAGTGTCGCGGCCCTGAATGAAGGTTTCTGCAAATTGTGGCCGGGCCGCCCCGAACCGACGCTGTCGCGCCTGGGCATGCAGGTCATGAACAAAAATTTCACCCTGGACATCAGCCGGGCCCGGCATTATCTCGATTATGATCCGCAGGTCAGCCTGTGGACCGCCCTCGATGAATTTTGTGCCTGGTGGAAGGTACAGCAGCCTGTATGACTAGCCATACAGCCCACCCGAGTACCCGCTGATCGGCCCGTCATGAACCGACTGCCAGGTTCGGGGTCAATCGGTGCGGCGGGCGAGGGGGTTATACTCGCCGCATCAAGCCATCACCGGTTTCCCAAAGGTTGAACCATGCCCATGCGTAACGATGCCAACGACGACTTCGATGATGTACCGAGCCTGCGGATGCGGGCCGACATTCCCGATGACGATGATTTCCTGCCCAACCGCCAGCCTCACGTGCAAGCACGCCCGGCGCCCGTTGCCGCGGCCAAGGTCAAGGGGCCCAGCACCGGGCCGCTGTGGGCGTTGGTCGGCGCGCTGCTGTGTGCGTTCGGTTTCCTGGCCTGGTGGAGCTTCCAGCAGATTTCCCTGATGGAACAGCAACTGGTGGCCACCCAGGAGAGCTTCGCGCGGATCAGTGAAGATGCGGCGGGGCGACTGCAGGAGTTTTCCGGCAAGGTTGTCGCCGGCCAGTCCAATGTGATGAGCGACAGTGAGGCCTTGAAACTGCAGATCAAGCAGTTGGAAAGCAAGCTGCAGGATCAGGGCAAGCAATTCGACAACAAACTGTTGGAGCAGTATAAGCAACAGCAAGCTACCTTCGGTCCGTCCGCCGACCTGGACAAGGAACTGGCCCAGCTCATTGCCCAGGCCTCTGAGCAGCAGAACACCAACGCCCAGTTGCAAGCGTCCAACAAGGAACTCCAAGCCCAGGTCAAGACGCTGGTGGCTGAAGTTAACGCCCTGAAAAGCCAAGGCGAGGGTGGTGCCCTGGATGCTCAGCTCAAGAGCATCGGAGCCGACATCACCGCCCTGAAAAGAGCCACCTCCAACTCGGCCATCGATCGCCTGGAGCAGGACATGATCGTGCTCAAGAGCCAGCAGGACAAGGGCGGCAACACTGCCGAGTTCGACGCCTTCCGTGGCCAGGTCACCCGTAACATCAACACCTTGCAAGCGCAGATCCAGAACTTGCAGCAGCAACTCCGCGCTGGGGCTCAATAAGCCTGTGGGCGTTTGTTCGCGATAGCGATTGTGAATGTGCCGCCGCTATCGCGAGCAAGCTCGCTCCCACAGGAAACGCTGTCCAGCGTGGGAGCGAGCTTGCTCGCGATGGCACCGCCTCTGTCAGTAACCATACCCGCTGACGCCTCCGGCTCTCCAGCAATTCCCTGAATACTCCAACATCACCCCACGCCGTCTACGCTCTTGAAACACCAACAAGAACGAGGGGCGCGCATATGGGTTTTTTTCACAGGATGGCTTGGCTGGGCGCAATGCTTGTGCTGGGGCTGGCACCGGTTCATGCAGCGACACCGGATGACGGCCAGGCGGCCCGCTCGCTGCTGGAAAAGGCCTTGGCTTACTACCACGACAACGGCGACAAAGCCTTTGCCGCCTTCAGTCGCCAGGGGGAATTCGTCGACAAGGATCGCTACGTATTCGTGGTGGATACCCAGGGTGTGATGCTCGCCAGCGGCGGGCCTTCCTCGGCGCTGATCGGGCGGGATGTGTCTGAAGTGCTGGGCCCGGACCTGCGCAAAGCCTTCAAGGACGCCTTGAAGACTCCCGAGGCCAGTGGCATCCAGCAAGCCGAGTACCGTTGGCAGAACTGGTCGGACGGCAAGGTCGAGCGCAAGCATGTGTATTTCCAGCGTGTCGGCGAACGGATTCTGGCTGTCGGCTACTACCTGCCCCGGGCTTCCGCCGAACAGGCCAAGGCGCTGCTGGACAAGGCTTCAAGCGACCTGTTGAAAAATGAGAAGGCCACGCTGACGGCGGTTAACTCCCTCAAGGGCGGTTATCTGCAGGATGACTTGTACGTCTTTGTCGTCGACCTCAATACCCGGCGCTATGTCGGTCACGGCACCAACCTGCGGTTGATCAATACCGACTTCGCCAAGGTCAAGGACCCCGATGGCAAACCGGTGGGCGAGCCGATCCTGGCCATGATCGGCAAGCAGGACGTGGGGGAGTATGAGTATCGGTGGAAGAACCCGGTGACCGGTAAGGTCGAGGACAAGCACGCGTACCTGAAGAAGGTCGGGCACTTCCTGGTGGCGGTGGGGTATTACAGTCCTTGATGCCAAGGCCAAGGCTGGAGCTGAAGCCGACAGGGCATTGTGGCGAGGGGATTTATCCCCGTTGGGTTGCGCAGCAACCCTCTGCATTTCAACTGACAATCTCGGCGCATGATGGATTCTGGGGCTGCTGCGCAACCCAGCGGGGATAAATCCCCTCGCCACAGTTGACCATGTCCCGGCCAGGCATTTCTGTGTTTGGCAGGTTGCTCACAAAAAGGCCCGCATCGCTGCGGGCCTTTTTTCGGACTACTGCGGCAATCAGCCCGCCACCAACACCCGAATCGCCTCCAAGCGCAACGCCGCTTTCTCAAGCATCGCCAGCCCTTGCTCGCGTTGTTGGCGCAGGGCTACCAGTTCGCTGTCGCGCACGGTCGGGTTGACTGCTTGTAGGGCGGTCAGGCGCGCCAGTTCTTCGTCGGTATCGGCGGCCAGGCGACGCTGGGCCTCGGCCACGCGTTCGGCGTGACGCGGGGCGATCTTTTCTTCGCCTGCATTGATCCGAGGCGTGAGCTGGTCGCGCTGGGCCTGGATGAATTTGTTGGCGCTGGCACGTGGCACGCTTTCGAGCTGGTCGTTCAAGGTTTCGAACGAAACCCGGGCGGCCAGGTCGTTGCCGTTGGCGTCAAGCAGGCAGCGCAGGGCGGCCGGCGGCAGGTAGCGGCCCAGTTGCAGCGAACGCGGGGCCACTACTTCACTGACGTAGAGCAGTTCCAGCAACACGGTGCCGGGCTTGAGGGCCTTGTTCTTGATCAGCGCCACGGCGGTGTTGCCCATGGAACCGGACAGCACCAGGTCCATGCCGCCTTGCACCATCGGGTGCTCCCAGGTGATGAACTGCATGTCTTCGCGCGACAGCGCCTGGTTGCGGTCGTAGGTGATGGTCACGCCTTCGTCGTCGCCCAGCGGGAAGCTGGCGTCGAGCATTTTTTCGCTCGGCTTGAGGATCAGCGCGTTTTCCGAATGATCCTCACTGTCGATGCCAAAGGCGTCGAACAGGGTTTCCATGTAGATCGGCAGGGCGAACTGGTCGTCCTGCTCGAGAATGGCTTCCACCAGCGCATCGCCTTCACCGGTGCCGCCGGAGTTGAGCTCCAGCAAACGGTCTCGACCGGTGTGCAGCTCGGCCTCCAGGCGTTCGCGTTCGGTGCGGGCTTCGTCGATCAGTGCTTGCCACTGGCCATCGTCGGCTTCTTCCAGCAATGGCAGCAGGCGCGGGCCGAACTGATGCTGCAAGGCGTTGCCAGTCGGGCAAGTGTTGAGGAAGGCATTCAGGGCTTCGTGATACCACTGGAACAGCCGCGCCTGTGGGCTGGTTTCCAGGTACGGCGCGTGCAGCTCGATGGTGTGCTTCTGGCCGATCCGGTCCAGACGGCCGATACGTTGTTCGAGCAGGTCCGGGTGCGCCGGCAGATCGAACAGTACCAGGTGATGGGCGAACTGGAAGTTGCGCCCCTCACTGCCGATTTCCGAACAGATCAGCACCTGGGCACCAAACTCTTCGTCGGCGAAATAGGCCGCCGCGCGGTCGCGCTCCAGGATGTTCATGCCTTCGTGGAACACCGTGGCCGGAATGCCGGAGCGTACGCGCAGGGCGTCTTCCAGGTCCATGGCGGTTTCGGCGTGGGCACAGATCACCAGTACTTTGGTGCGCTTGAGCATCTTCAGGGTGTCGATCAGCCACTCGACCCGCGGGTCGAAACGCCACCAGCGTTCTTCTTCGCTGGCGTCCGGCTGGGCTTGGAAGCTGACTTCCGGGTACAGCTCGGGATGATCGCCCAGCGGCAATTCGAGGTATTCGGCCGGGCACGGCAGCGGATAGGCGTGCAGCTTGCGCTCCGGGAAACCCTGCACGGCGGCGCGGGTGTTGCGAAACAGCACGCGGCCAGTGCCGTGGCGGTCCAGCAGTTCACGCACCAGGCGGGCACTGGCTTCGACATCGCCATCATTGACGGCGGTCAGCAACGCTTCGCCTTCGTTACCCAGGAAGCCGTGGATGGTCTTGTGGGCTTCGGGCGAGAGGCGGCCTTTGTCCAGCAGCTCCTGCACGGCTTCGGCCACCGGGCGATAGTTTTCGCTCTCGGCACGGAAGGCCTTGAGGTCGTGGAAGCGATTCGGGTCCAGCAGGCGCAGGCGAGCAAAGTGGCTGTCCTGGCCCAGTTGTTCCGGGGTCGCGGTCAGCAGCAGCACGCCCGGGATCGTCTCGGCGAGTTGCTCGACCAGCGCGTACTGCGGGCTGACCTGATCTTCGTGCCACACCAGGTGATGGGCCTCGTCGACCACCATCAGGTCCCAGCCGGCGGCGAACAGCGCGTCCTGGGCCTTCTCGTCGTCCACCAGCCACTCCAGCGCCACCAGGGCCAGTTGAGTGTCTTCGAACGGGTTGCTGGCATCGCTTTCGATGAAGCGTTCTTCGTCGAACAGCGCGACTTGCAGGTTGAAACGTCGACGCATTTCCACCAGCCATTGGTGCTGGAGGTTTTCCGGTACCAGGATCAGGACGCGGTTGGCGCGGCCGGACAGCAGTTGACGATGGATGACCAGGCCGGCCTCGATGGTCTTGCCCAGGCCCACTTCGTCCGCCAGCAACACCCGCGGCGCAATGCGGTCGGCTACTTCACGGGCAATGTGCAATTGGTGGGCGATAGGCTGGGCACGGACGCCGCCCAGGCCCCAAAGCGAAGACTGCAACTGGCGGCTGGTGTGTTCCAGGGTGTGGTAGCGCAGGGAGAACCAGGCCAATGGGTCGATCTGGCCGGCGAACAGACGGTCGCTCGCCAGGCGGAACTGGATAAAGTTCGACAGTTGGGTTTCCGGCAGGGTGACGACTTCGTTCTGTCCGTTGAGGCCGTGGTAGACCAGCAGCCCGTCGATGTCATCGACTTCGCGCACGGTCATTTTCCAGCCTTCGAAGTGAGTGATCACATCGCCCGGCGAAAACCGTACACGGGTGAGCGGCGCGTTCCGTAGCGCGTACTGGCGAGTGTCGCCAGTGGCCGGATAGAGCACGGTCAACAAGCGGCCGTCCTGTGCCAGAACGGTGCCTAAACCCAGCTCGGCTTCGCTGTCACTGATCCAGCGTTGCCCCGGTTGATACTGCTGCGCCATGCTGCCTGACTCCCGCCTTGAAAAAGCCGGTTATCTTAACGGAAGGATCCCTCAGACCAAAGGATTTACGTACGTTGATTAGTGAGCGACGCACGGAACTTACGCTTGCCCAGCGATCAAACGAGCTCGGCCCTGGGGATCGCTGCAATGCCAACTGGGTCACAAGTTTCAGACCGGCGGTTCAAGCTGCCACTTTCCCAGCCGACAACCTGAAGACAGGAGACCTTTATGTTGCCACCCATGCTCCCTTTGAGCGCCGTACCTATCACCGCTCAACAGGATCCGGTTCGCCAGCGACCGGACATACCGCCCGTGGTCCCGGTGCAGCAAAGCTCCAACGAAAGCACCATCGACCTGCAGAGCCGCGACCCGGAAGAGGCCGCGCTGCTGTTGCGCGAGGAACAGCGTCGCCGGCAAGAGCGCGACAAGCGCCACCGCGAGGCCAATGAAGATCCTGAAGAACACCTGGCCGTACCGGGTACCGAACTCAACGCCGACAACACCGTGCCGGTGGTGCCGCTGATAGACGAAGAGTCGCGCCAGGGCTTGTGGGTCGATATCCAGATCTGATTCAGGCGTTTGCCGACGTACGCAGGCTGGTCAACGCCGTCAACACCCCGCATCATGGGCGCATCCGCAATTCACTGCACGATGCCCACACGCCATGAGCCAAGACGACAAGCTGATCGACCTCAGTGCCGAGCGCGCCAAGCGCGTTCACGACCTCAACGAAAAACGCCTCAATGAAGTCCGCCAGGCTTTCGAGCAGGCCATGCCGTTGGGCAAGCCCAAGAAAAAGTCGAAAAACAAACCGAAAAAGCGCTGAACCCCCTCGATCCATTGATGCAGATCAGTTATTTCCCCACCTTTTCGCCCCGTTGAGGGCGTTATTGACCCCGGTCAATTTTCATCCAGGCCTGATTGGTTAACTTGAACCCATCGCAACAGGGGCAAGACCAGGAGGCCAGTCATGTTTTTCGATAATGTGGTGTTTGCCGGTGTGTTGACGGTCGGCCTCATGTTCGTATTTTTCGCAGGTTTTGGATTATTCATCTGGAAAGACGCACACAAGCGGAAAAAACCGTAGGTCTTTCCGGCTAAAACGAGCACGCAAGGCATTTTGGGCGACTTCGGTCGCCCTTTTTTTTTGGCCAAATTTTCGCTGTTCCACACAAGACCATTGTGGGGGCGAGGTGTTTTAAGCATAAAAAAAGGTGCGACCCATCAGGATCGCACCTTTTTTGTGGCTGCGGGAATCAGCTGCCCAAGGCCTTGGACGCCAACCAGAACAGCCCGGCCGACAGCGCCACCGTTGCCGGCAGGGTCAGCACCCAGGCCAGCAGGATGTTGCGCACGGTGCCACCTTGCAGGCCGCTCTTGTTCGCGACCATGGTACCGGCCACGCCCGAAGACAGTACGTGGGTGGTGGAAACCGGCAGGCTGAAAATGTTCGCCGCGCCGATCATGCACGCGGTGGTGATCTGCGCCGACATGCCCTGGGCATAGGTCATGCCTTGCTTGCCGATCTTCTCGCCGATGGTCAGTACCACACGCTTCCAGCCGACCATGGTGCCCAGGCCCAGTGCCAGGGCGACCGCCAGGATCACCCAGAATGGGGCGTACTCGGTGGTGCCGGTCAGGTCCTTGCGCAGTTTGTTCAGGTCGTCTTTCTCACGGGCTGCCAGGCCTGGCAGTTTGCCAACCTTCTTCGCCGTGTCGTCCAGGCAGAGCAAGTAGCGACGCACTTCGATACGGCTTTCCGACGGCAGCGAATGGTAGTCAGCCACGCCCTTGAGGGTGTTGAGCAGGGCATCGATGGTGGGTTCGGTCTGCTGCGGGTTGCAACGGAATTTTTCCGGCAGATCGCCTTCCACGCTCTTGCCCAGCGCCAGGTATTCACCCAGGGATTCGCTGTTGCGCTGGTAGAACTGGCTCAGGTGCAGGGTCGCGTCGCGGGTCCGCTCGATCTGATACGTGGTGCTGCTCAGGTCGAGCACGAACTGCGAAGGCACGATACCGATCAGCACCAGCATGATCAGGCCGATGCCTTTCTGGCCATCGTTGGAGCCATGGACAAAACTGACGGCCATGGCCGAAATCACCAGTACCAGGCGATTCCAGAACGGCGGGTGCTTCTTGTCATCGATCTTGCGGCGCTGTTCCGGTGTCTTGTGCATCTTCGACAGCGGACGCCACCATTTCAGGCCGATCAGCACCAGGGCAGCGATCAGGAAGCCGGCCATGGGCGAGAACACCAGGGAGGCGCCGATATCGATCGCCTTCTGCCAGTTCACCCCATCGGCCAACGGGATATCGTTGATCAACGCATTGGCCAGGCCCACGCCGAGGATCGAGCCGATCAACGTGTGGGAGCTGGACGCCGGGATACCGAAGTACCAGGTGCCCAGGTTCCAGGTAATGGCCGCTGCGAGCAGCGAAAACACCATGGCGAGCCCGTGTCCGGTGTTCACATTGATCAGCAGCTCTACGGGCAGCAAGTGAACGATGGCGTACGCCACCCCCACACCACCCAGCAGCACGCCGAGGAAATTGAACACACCGGAAAAGAACACCGCCAGATGAGGCGGCATGGCTTTGGTGTAGATAACAGTGGCAACCGCGTTAGCGGTGTCATGAAAGCCGTTGATGAACTCGAAGGCGAGGACAAAAGCCAGGGCGAGCAAGAGGCTCACAAGCACCCAAGCATCCAGTCCGCTGAATAAATCGATCATGAAGGTTTTCTGACCCGGTCATAAGGGGGCGCGATTATGCCAGAAAACCATGGCAATCGATGCATTGCCTGCTCATCGGCAACATTCTTCAACGAAATAATTTGTAGGAATGGCTCTGGCGCGAGGTTTTCCGTGGGGCGCGTAACCCTTTGATTCAGGGGCGCAAAGCGTCCTGGAACCTGACCGCCGCCCCGTGTAGAGCACTTCGAGCGGTTGCATGAAATATCTGAAAAGAAGGTCGGCCATGAGCCTTCCCGGCCGTCGGGCGGGAGCGGATGGCGGCCCGCTCATGGCGGGCGTGCGCTGCGGTTTCCGGCCTGGATGGCGGCCGGAGACCTCTTCACAAGAACATCATGCCCAGCGCGTCACTGCTCTTCGGCTTTGAGTTCTTTTTCCATTTTCTGGAGTTCCTGGGTGAAGGCCTGGTCCTGAACGGTGGCGCGCTTACGCCAGGGTTTACGTTCCGGTTCAGGTTGTGCGGCGTAGGTGGTGATTTCCCCGCCGTAAACTTCCTTGTAACGTTGTTCCTGGCGCTCAAGTTCCGCGCGCAGTTCGTCTTTCGTCACAGTTGTACCTAATTAATTGAAATTGAATCTGGTGATACGCACTGCATGTAGACATGCAGACGGCCACGGCACCAGAGCTGACAGCTGACGTAGCATCAGGGCTTCGTGTTGTTGCCAATACAGGGGAAGCGACCTAAAGGTGCTTCGGGCGCCAGGGTATTACCAAGGTGCCTGCGTACGGGAGCGGTCGATTGGCCGTACCGTCGCTGAGTTGCATTATAGCGGTCCAGCTGAATAACACTATCGGGAAATATTTAAAGGGGCCTGTTGTTGTGTGAATCGATGTTTGTATGTGCAAACTTGTGTCAATCAGGTTTCAGAAGATGTCTGCTAGTGCCGATATCCTGATGCCGTTCAAGGCGACAAGTTCAATATCGCCCGCGCCTTCACGTCAAATCGCTTGTCACTCTCGCTCAACTTGTTATCGGGCGTTCGACGGCTGTCGAACTCATGATACCGGGCAGGATTGCGATTATCGGTTGCTGGTTCGATAATCGAACACTGTTGGCGATCCGGCCCTTGTCTGTCCGTCGGACAGCCGCTTGTAATAGCCGTCATTCCCCGGGAAGGACCAGACATGAACGACCAATTGCGCAATGCTTTCACTTCAGTCGCGCCACCGATCGTCGCCTCGCCGGCCAAGCGGATCCAGGCCCTGACCGGCGATCCCGATTTCATGACGTCCCTGGCCCGCGGGTTGGCCGTGGTCCAGGCCTTCCAGGAGCGCAAGCGGCACCTGACCATTGCCCAGATCAGCCATCGTACGGAAATCCCTCGCGCCGCCGTCAGACGTTGCCTGCATACCTTGATCAAGCTGGGCTACGCCACCACGGATGGACGGACCTATTCGCTGCTGCCCAAAGTGCTGACCCTGGGGCACGCCTATCTGTCCTCGACGCCGCTGGCCGTTTCTGCACAGCCGTACCTGGACCGCATGAGCGAGCAATTGCACGAGGCCTGCAACATGGCGACGCTCGAAGGCGACGACATCCTCTATATCGCCCGCTCAGCCACCACCCAGCGCCTGATTTCGGTCGATCTGTCGGTCGGCGGGCGTCTTCCAGCCTATTGCACTTCGATGGGCAGGATTCTCCTGGCGGCCCTGGATGACGCTTCGCTGCGCGACTACCTGGACCATGCCGACCTGCAAGCCAAGACCAGCCGCACCTTGCACACCCCCGAGGCATTGCTTGAATGCCTGGAACAGGTGCGGCAGCAAGGCTGGTGCATCGTCGACCAGGAGCTGGAACAGGGCCTGCGTTCGATTGCCGTGCCGGTGTACGACGCTTCCGGTCAAGTGGTGGCCGCGCTCAACGTCAGCACCCATGCCGGGCGGGTCAGCCGCAATGAGCTGGAACAGCGCTTCCTGCCAGGCCTGCTGGGGGCCAGCCGCGACTTGAGCGCGCAGCTGTTCACTTAAGCTGTTCGATAAACGCACAGAGTCGGCGGCGATGAATTGACGGTATTTGCCTGCCCTCATTAATGTCGCGCAGCGTCATCCGGCGTGTTTCGCCGGTCCCTGATCGTTCGCCTGCGTTTATCACGTGGAATAAAAATAAAATGAACCAGCCCCAGACCTCCGTAGGCAACTGCCTCGATGTGCAGTCCTTTATCAATGCCCAACCTATTTCGCGCTACCAGTGGCGGGTGGTGATTCTCTGTTTCCTGATTGTTTTCCTCGACGGCCTTGATACAGCGGCCATGGGCTTCATCGCCCCGGCGCTGTCCCAGGATTGGGGCATCGATCGCGCCAGCCTCGGCCCGGTGATGAGCGCCGCGCTGATCGGCATGGTGTTCGGCGCGCTGGGTTCAGGGCCGCTGGCTGACCGCTTCGGGCGAAAAGTCGTACTGGTGGGCGCGGTTCTGCTGTTCGGCGCGTTCAGCCTGGCCTCGGCCTACAGCACCAATGTCGATCAATTACTGGTGCTGCGTTTCCTCACCGGCCTGGGATTGGGCGCCGGGATGCCGAACGCCACGACCTTGCTCTCGGAATACACCCCTGAACGCAAGAAATCCCTGTTGGTGACCAGCATGTTCTGTGGCTTCAACCTGGGCATGGCCGGCGGTGGGTTCATCTCCGCCAAGCTGATACCGGCGTTCGGTTGGCATAGCCTGCTGCTGATTGGTGGGATCCTGCCGTTGATCCTGGCGGTCGTGTTGCTGTTCTGGCTGCCGGAGTCGGCGCGTTATCTGGTGGTGCGCAATCGCGGCACCGACAAGGTGCGCAAGACCCTGGCACCGATCGAACCGAACACGGTGGCCCAAGCGGCGAGCTTCAGTGTGCCGGAACAGAAAACCGTGAAAGCCCGCAATGTGCTGGCGGTGATTTTCTCCGGCACCTACAGCGCTGGCACCTTGCTTCTGTGGCTGACCTATTTCATGGGCCTGGTGATCGTCTACCTGTTGACCAGTTGGCTGCCGACCCTGATGCGCGACAGCGGCGCGAGCATGGAGCAGGCAGCGTTTATCGGTGCGCTGTTCCAATTCGGTGGCGTGTTGAGCGCTGTCGGGGTGGGTTGGGCGATGGACCGGTTCAATCCGCACAAGGTCATCGGCCTTTTCTACCTGATGGCGGGGGTGTTTGCCTACGCGGTAGGGCAGAGCCTGGGCAACATTACCTTGCTCGCCACCCTGGTGCTGGTGGCGGGCATGTGTGTCAACGGCGCGCAATCGGCGATGCCTTCGCTGGCGGCGCGTTTCTACCCGACCCAGGGTAGGGCCACCGGTGTCTCGTGGATGCTGGGCATCGGTCGTTTCGGCGCGATTCTCGGCGCCTGGATGGGCGCGACCCTGTTGGGCCTGGGCTGGAACTTCGAACAGGTCCTGACCGCCCTGGTGATTCCGGCGGCCCTGGCGACCACGGCGGTGGTGATCAAAGGCATGGTCAGCCATGCGGATGCCACCTGAAACCCCGAACCTACACCCCTGTGGCGAGGGAGCTTGCTCCCGCTGGGCTGCGTAGCAGCCCCAAAAAACAGGGCCGCTTCGTGCTGGAGCGCCAGCCCGGCCCAGCGGGAGCAAGCTCCCTCGCCACGGTTCTCGTTTTCGCTGTGTGGATAAATCGATAGCCAAACAACAATCTGTTCGATAAACGAACACTCAGTCGATTATCGGATTGTTTGGCTTTTCCCCCAGGCTTAATCTTCAGTCACTTCGGCGCTTAACCTCGCGCCTTTTTCTTCATGTCGGTCTACTGGAAAACGGGAGCCTGCCCCATGGCTGAAATCCTTTCGCTGCACGACGCGGTGAAGCAATTCGTCAACGACGGCGATACCGTCGCGCTCGAAGGCTTCACTCACCTGATTCCTACGGCGGCGGGTCATGAAATCATTCGTCAGGGAAAGAAAGATCTGACCTTGGTGCGCATGACACCTGACCTGATCTATGACCAGTTGATCGGCGCCGGTTGTGCTCGCAAGTTGATTTTCTCCTGGGGCGGCAACCCTGGCGTGGGGTCGTTGCACCGCTTGCGCGATGCCGTGGAGAAACAATGGCCGCGCCCGCTGGAGATCGAGGAACACAGCCACGCCGACCTGGCCAACGCCTACGTTGCCGGCGCCTCCGGCCTGCCGTTCGCGGTGCTGCGGGCCTACGCCGGTTCCGACCTGCCGAAGGTCAACCCGCTGATCAAGAGCGTGACCTGTCCCTTCACCGGTGAAGTACTGGCCGCTGTACCTTCGGTGCGCCCGGACATCACGGTGATCCACGCCCAGAAAGCCGACCGCAAGGGCAACGTGCTGCTGTGGGGCATTCTCGGTGTGCAGAAAGAAGCCGCCTTGGCCGCCAAGCGTTGCATCGTCACCGTGGAAGAAATTGTCGACGACCTGAATGCACCGATGAACGCTTGCGTACTGCCGACCTGGGCATTGAGCGCCGTGTGCCTCGTGCCGGGTGGCGCTCATCCGTCCTACGCCCACGGCTATACCGAGCGTGACAACCGTTTCTACCAGGCGTGGGATCCGATCGCCCGGGACCGTGAGACCTTCACCGCATGGATCAACGAATACATCCATGGCACTAAAGACTTCAGTGAATTCCAGGCCAGACTGGCAGCCGCTTCGCAGGTGAAACCATGACTTACTCCACCAACGAAATGATGACCGTCGCCGCGGCGCGTCGCTTGAAGAACAATGCCGTGTGCTTCGTTGGCATCGGCCTGCCGTCGAAAGCGGCCAACCTGGCACGGCTGACCTCATCGCCGGACGTCGTGCTGATCTACGAATCCGGCCCGATCGGTGCCAAACCCAGCGTACTGCCGCTGTCCATCGGCGACGGTGAGCTGGCGGAAACCGCCGATACCGTCGTGCCGACCGGTGAGATTTTTCGCTATTGGCTGCAGGGCGGGCGTATCGACGTCGGTTTCCTGGGGGCGGCCCAGGTCGACCGTTTCGGCAACATCAACACTACGGTGGTGGGCGATTACCATCAGCCGAAAGTCCGCCTGCCGGGTGCGGGTGGCGCGCCGGAAATCGCCGGCTCGGCCAAGAGCGTGTTGATCATCCTCAAGCAGTCGGCGCGTTCGTTTGTCGACAAGCTGGATTTCATCACTTCGGTCGGCCACGGTGAAGGCGGCGATTCGCGCAAGCGCCTGGGCCTGCCGGGTGCCGGTCCCGTCGGTATCATCACCGACTTGTGCATCATGGAACCGGAAGCCGGCACCCATGAATTCGTGGTCACCGCGCTGCACCCCGGCGTAACCCGCGAGCAAGTCATTGCCGCCACCGGATGGGCGATCCGTTTCGCCGACCAGGTGCAAACCACCGCCGAACCGACCGAGGTAGAGCTGCGCGCACTGCGCGATCTGGAAGCTCGCACCGCGGCGGCCCATGGCCAGGCACCGGGAGAAGCCTGATGCGCGACGTTTATATCTGTGATGCGATTCGAACCCCCATCGGTCGGTTTGGCGGCGGTTTGTCCGCCGTGCGTGCCGATGACTTGGCGGCGGTGCCGATCAAGGCGCTGATGGAGCGCAACCCATCGGTGGACTGGAGCGCGGTGGACGAAGTGTTTCTTGGCTGTGCCAACCAGGCCGGCGAAGACAACCGCAACGTGGCGCGCATGGCGCTGCTGTTGGTGGGCCTGCCGGACAGCATTCCCGGTGTGACCATCAACCGTCTATGCGCCTCGGGCATGGACGCCATCGGCACGGCGTTCCGCGCCATCGCCAGCGGTGAGATGGAACTGGCCATCGCCGGTGGCGTGGAGTCGATGTCCCGTGCGCCGTTCGTGATGGGCAAGGCCGACGCGGCGTTTTCCCGCAACATGAAGCTGGAAGACACCACCATCGGCTGGCGTTTCATCAACCCATTGATGAAGGCCCAGTACGGCGTGGATGCGATGCCGCAGACCGCTGATAACGTGGCTGATGACTATGCCGTGTCCCGCGCCGACCAGGACGCTTTCGCCTTGCGCAGCCAACAGCGCACGGCAGCGGCCCAGGCGGCAGGTTTTTTCGCCGAAGAAATCGTGGCGGTGCGCATTGCCCACAAGAAAGGTGAAACCGTGGTCGAGCAGGATGAACATCCTCGCGCCGACACCACCTTGGAAACCCTGGGCAAACTCAAGCCGGTCAACGGCCCGGACAAGACCGTCACCGCCGGCAACGCCTCGGGTGTCAACGACGGTGCGGCGGCGCTGATCCTGGCCTCGGCCGAAGCGGTAAAGAAACATGGCCTGACGCCGCGTGGCAAAGTGCTGGGCATGGCCAGTGCCGGCGTGGCGCCACGGGTGATGGGCATCGGCCCGGTGCCGGCGGTGCGCAAACTCACTGAACGGCTGGGCCTGGCGGTCGCCGATTTCGACGTGATCGAACTCAATGAAGCCTTTGCCAGCCAGGGCCTGGCCGTGCTGCGTGAGTTGGGGTTGGCGGACGATGCGCCGCAGGTCAACCCGAACGGCGGCGCCATCGCCCTCGGCCATCCGCTGGGCATGAGCGGGGCGCGTCTGGTGTTGACGGCGTTGCACCACCTGGAAAAGACCGGCGGCAAGAAAGGCCTGGCGACCATGTGTGTCGGCGTCGGCCAAGGCCTGGCGTTGGCAATCGAACGCGTCTGACGCGTCGTTCTACTAATAAGAAACCGAGGAACGCTCCATGACTGACAAGCCTGGTTATCGTCGCCCCCAAGCGGGCACCCAGCCGGAGTATCTGCACCCGCCGTACCAGTCCACCAACCTGCGCTCGCCGTCCAAGCCGTTGGTGTTCCTGCCGCATTCGCTGTCGGAAATTACCGGCCCGACTGTCGGTGCCGACCGCGTGCAAGAGAAGGACCACGACCTGACCGCCCAGCATGCCGGCGAGCCGCTGGGGGAGCGGATCATCATTCACGGGCGCGTGCTGGACGAGCATGGCCAGCCGGTGCCGGGCATCCTGGTGGAGATCTGGCAGGCCAACGCCGCCGGTCGCTACAACCATGACCGTGACAACCATGACGCGCCGCTGGACCCGAATTTCACCGGCACCGGTCGTACCGTCACCGATGCTGACGGCTGGTATCAGTTCCAGACCATCAAGCCCGGCGCCTATCCGTGGGGCAACCACCACAACGCCTGGCGCCCGGCGCACATCCATTTCTCACTGTTCGGGCCGAGCATTCTGACGCGGCTGGTGACGCAGATGTACTTCCCTGGCGATCCGTTGCTGGAATACGACCCGATCTACAACTGCGTGCCGGACACGAGTGCCAAGGAACGCCTGATCGCCCGTTTCGACCTGGAAAAAACTGTCCCTCACTACGCCCTCGGTTACCGCTGGGACATCGTCTTGCGCGGCCGCGATGCCACGCCGATGGAGAAATAAGATGACGCTCACCGCCACCACATCCCACACCGTTGGCCCGTACTACCACATCGGCCTGACCTGGCTGAACCGCGAAGACCTGACCGTCGCCGAAACCCTCGGCCAACGCGTGGCGATCACCGGGCAGGTGGTCGACGGCAACGGCCAGTTCGTCAACGACGCGATGCTGGAAGTCTGGCAGGCCAACGCCGCCGGCAAATACGCCCACCCGGAAGACGACCAGGACAAACCCCTGGACCCGAATTTCGAAGGCTTCGGCCGGGTGCCGGTGGACGCCGAAGGGCGCTTCCGCTTTACCACCATCAAGCCGGGCACTGTGCCAGGGTTGAACGGTACGACCCAGGCACCGCATCTGGTGGTGCTGGTGTTCGCTCGCGGGCTGGTCAAGCATTTGCTGACGCGTATCTATTTCGACGGCGAACAGGCCAATGAAACCGACCCGCTGCTGGCCTGCGTACCCGAGGAACGGCGCGGCACAATCGTGGCCAAGCCTGATGCTTCGGGCGTGTACCAGTGGAACGTGATCCTGCAGGGCACGGATGCCGAGACGGTGTTCTTCGATTACTGACTCATGATTTTCCTGTGGCGAGGGAGCTTGCTCCTGCTCGGCTGCGAAGCAGTCGCAAAACCAGGCACTGAGGTCATCCTGATACACCGGGTCGCCGGCTTTGGGCTTGCTGCGCAAGCCAGCGGGAGCAAGCTCCCTCGCCACAGGGGATATGAACCCAGCCCGGAAGTGTATGAACTCACAGGACCACAGCAATAGCATGAACCCTGTGGGAGCGAGCTTGCTCGCGATGGCGGCGCTACAGGCGCTACTGCTTGAAAGACCGTTTGTGGAACGGGACTGTTACTAAGTGTGTCTAGACTTCGTCAGTCCCCAACGAGTGAATAATCCATGGCCACCCCAATCATCAGCCACTATACCGGCGAAGAACGTAGCAAGCGTATCTTCGCCATCGTCGGTGCTTCATCCGGCAACCTGGTCGAATGGTTTGACTTCTATGTCTATGCGTTCTGCGCAATTTATTTCGCCCCGGCGTTCTTCCCCTCGGACAACCCCACGGTGCAACTGGTCAACACGGCCGGTGTGTTCGCCGCCGGGTTCCTGATGCGGCCCATCGGCGGTTGGATTTTCGGCCGGGTGGCGGACCGTCACGGACGTAAGAATTCGATGATGATCTCGGTGCTGATGATGTGCTTCGGCTCATTGCTCATCGCCTGCCTGCCCACCTACAAGGACATCGGCGTCTGGGCGCCGCTGCTGCTGTTGTTCGCGCGCTTGTTGCAAGGCCTGTCAGTGGGCGGCGAATACGGCACCACCGCCACCTATATGAGCGAAGTCGCCCTCAAGGGGCAGCGCGGTTTTTTTGCTTCGTTCCAATACGTGACGCTGATCGGCGGGCAACTGCTGGCGGTGTCGTTGGTGGTGATCCTGCAGCAGTTTCTCAACGAAGACGAACTGCGCGCTTATGGCTGGCGGATTCCATTTGTGGTGGGGGCCGTGGCTGCATTGATTTCCCTGTTCCTGCGGCGCTCCCTGAAGGAAACCAGTAGCAAGGAAATGCGCGAGAACAAGGACGCTGGCAGCATCATGGCGCTGTTTCGCGACCACAAGGCCGCGTTCATCACCGTGCTGGGCTACACCGCCGGCGGCTCGCTGATTTTCTACACCTTCACCACCTACATGCAGAAATACCTGGTGAACACCGCCGGCCTGCACGCCAAGACCGCCAGCTACATCATGACCGGCGCGCTGTTCCTGTACATGTGCATGCAGCCGCTGTTCGGCATGCTGGCGGACAAGATCGGCCGGCGTAACTCCATGCTCTGGTTCGGTGGCCTGGGGGCGTTGTGCACCGTGCCGATCCTGCTGACCCTGAAAAGCATCAGCAGCCCGTTCCTGGCGTTTGTCCTGATCACGTTGGCGCTGGCGATCGTCAGCTTCTACACCTCCATCAGCGGCCTGGTGAAAGCGGAAATGTTTCCACCTGAAGTGCGGGCGCTGGGAGTAGGGTTGGCTTACGCGGTGGCCAATGCGATTTTTGGCGGCTCGGCGGAGTACGTTGCCCTGAGCCTGAAAGCCCAGGGCATGGAAAACGCTTTTTATTGGTATGTCACGGTGATGATGGTGGTGGCGTTCCTGTTCAGCCTGCGCCTGCCCAAGCAGCCGGCGTATTTGCACCATGACCTTTGAACCCACCTGATCATTTGAGGCTTGTTTGAGTCATTGTGGCGAGGGAGCTTGCTCCCGCTGGGCTGCGTAGCAGCCCTCTCTTGTGAGCGCTTCGCACTCAAGCGGGAGCAAGCTCCCTCGCCACGGGACATCTACCTTCCCAAGGACTGTTTATGAGCGAACGACCGGGCAATCAACTATTCGATGCCTACTTCACCGCCCGCGACATGCGCGAGGTGTTCTGCGATGCGGGCCGGGTCCAGGCCATGCTTGACGTCGAAGCCGCCTTGGCCCGGGCCGAGGCGCGGGTCGGGGTGATTCCGCAAAGTGCCGTGGCGCCGATCGAGCAGGCTTGTCGTGCGCAGCTGTACGATTTTTCGGCACTGAGAGAAGCGATCGCCAGTGCTGGCAATTCGGCTATCCCGCTGGTCAAGGCGTTGGGCAAGCGCATCGCCGCCGAGGATGCCGAAGCCGAGCGCTACGTGCATCTGGGCGCCACCAGCCAGGACGTGATGGACAGTGGGCTGGTGCTGCAACTGCGCCTGGCCTTGGGGCTGATCGAAGGCGAGCTGGCGCAGTTGGCCGCCACCCTGGCCCGACAAGCCGAGCACTACGCCGCCACGCCGCTGGCCGGACGCACCTGGCTGCAGCACGCCACGCCGGTGACCCTGGGTATGAAAATCGCCGGTTGGCTGGGAGCAATCACCCGCAGTCGCCAACGTTTGAAAGAACTCAAGCCGCGTTTGCTGGTGCTGCAGTTTGGCGGTGCTTCCGGCACCCTCGCGGCCTTGGGTGAACACGCCTTGCCCATCGCCGAAGCCTTGGCCGCCGAATTGCAACTGAACCTGCCCGAGCAGCCGTGGCACACCCAGCGCGATCGCCTGGTGGAGTTCGGTTCCGTGCTGGGCTTGATCGCCGGTAGCCTGGGCAAGCTGGGCCGCGACATCAGCCTGTTGATGCAGACCGAGGCCGGCGAAGCGTTCGAGCCCTCGGCGCCGGGCAAGGGTGGTTCGTCCACCATGCCGCACAAGCGCAACCCGGTGGGCGCGGCAGTGCTGATCGGCGCGGCGACGCGAGTGCCTGGCTTGTTGTCGACGCTGTTCAGCGCCATGCCCCAGGAACACGAGCGCAGCCTGGGCCTGTGGCACGCCGAATGGGAAACCCTGCCGGAGATCTGCTGCCTGGTGTCCGGTGCCTTGCAGCAGGCGCGGCTGCTGGCCGAAGGGTTGGAAGTGGACGCGGCGCGCATGGCCCGCAACCTGGAACTGACCCAGGGGCTGGTGCTGGCCGAAGCGGTGAGCATCGTCCTGGCCCAGCGTGTGGGACGCGACGCGGCGCACCATCTGCTGGAGCAATGCTGCAAGCGCGCCGTGGCCGAACAACGGCATTTGCGTGATGTGCTGGGGGATGAACCTCAGGTCACTGCGCAGTTATCCGCGACCGAGCTTGATCATCTGCTCGACCCGGCGCACTACCTCGGACAAGCCCAGACCTGGGTCGCCCGGGCCGTGGCCGAACACCTTGCCTTGAACGCCTGAAAGGAGATTGTTGTGGGATTCGTCAAACTCGCCGAGGGCGATCTGAACTATCGTTTTGATGGGCCGCAAGACGCCCCTGTGCTGGTGCTCTCCAACTCCCTGGGCACCGATCTGCACATGTGGGACGAGCAGGTCGCGGCTTTCAGCGAACACTTTCGCGTGCTGCGCTTCGACACGCGCGGCCATGGCCAGTCGTTGGTCACGGAAGGGCCGTACAGCATCGAGCAACTGGGTCGCGATGTGCTGGCGATGCTTGATCAGTTGAACCTCGACAAGGTGCATTTCTGCGGCTTGTCCATGGGCGGGTTGATCGGCCAATGGCTGGGCATCAACGCCGGCGAGCGCCTGTACAAACTGGTGGTGTGCAACACCGCGGCCAAGATCGGCGATCCGTCGGTGTGGAACCCGCGCATCGAAACCGTGCTGCGCGACGGCAAGGATGCGATGGTGGCGTTGCGCGATGCTTCGATCGCCCGCTGGTTTACTGCGGATTTTTCCGAGGCTCATCCTGCGAAGGTGAAGAAAATCACCGACATGCTCGCTGCCACATCGCCCCAAGGCTACGCGGCCAACTGCGCGGCTGTGCGTGATGCCGATTTCCGCGAGCAGTTGTCGTCGATTCGCGTGCCGCTGCTGGTGATCGCCGGCACCGAAGATGCCGTGACACCGCCGTCGGGTGGGCACTTTATCCAGGAGCGGGTCAGTGGCGCGGAGTACGCCGAGTTCTACGCCGCGCACCTGTCCAACGTCCAGGCCGGCGCCGCCTTCAGCGCGCGGGTGCTGGATTTCCTGCTTGATTCTGGCCGTGCCTGAGGAGTTTTTTGTGGACGAGAAACAACGTTACGATGAAGGTATGCAAGTACGCCGCGCGGTGCTGGGCGATGCCCACGTCGATCGCAGCCTCAATGCCCTGACCGAGTTCAACAGCGAGTTCCAGGAGATGATCACCCGCCATGCCTGGGGCGACATCTGGACTCGCCCGGGCCTGCCGCGCCATACCCGTAGCCTGATTACCATCGCCATGCTGATCGGCATGAACCGCGCCGAAGAACTCAAGCTGCACCTGCGCGCCGCCGCCAACAATGGCGTGAGCCGCAGCGAGATCAAGGAAGTGATCATGCAGAGCGCCATCTACTGCGGCATCCCGGCGGCCAACGCCACGTTTCATCTGGCCGAGTCGGTGTGGGACGAACTGGGCGTCGAATCGCGGGCTTAAGGGGTTACCTCATTTCCTGTGGGAGCGAGCTGGCTCGCGATAGCGGTGGTTCAATTGATGGGGGATGTTGAATGTGATGACGCCATCGCGAGCAAGCTCCCACACTGGATCTTCAGTGAGCGCTGATTTTGTACTCGGCACCGATTCCCTGTGGAAGCTAGTCTGCTCGCAATGACGGTGGTACAGCCTCCATCCATGTTTGGCTTTTACAGCAGGCTGAGCGGATAGCTGATGATCAACCGGTTCTCATCGAACTCATTGGTGCTGTAATCCCGACGCATCGTCGAGTTACGCCACTTCACGTTGAGACTCTTCAACGCGCCGCTCTGCACGGTGTAGGCCAGCTCACTTTCCCGACCCCATTCCTTGCCGTCGTCGACC
>NZ_JBAMDJ010000020.1:0-113660 GCF_036961705.1 Pseudomonas sp. 3JA | reverse complement strand
GGGAAAGTCATTTTGTGTTTCTATGCAACTGTCTTGCGCATGGCTATCATGCGGGCCTCATTATCAGGGCGCAGTCCGCATGCTCACGTTGCTAAAACTTCTGAAGGATGGTCGCTTTCATTCAGGGCAGGCGCTGGGTGCTGCGCTGGGTATCAGTCGTAGTGCTGTATGGAAGCAATTGCAGCACTTGGAAGCAGAAATAGGGCTGTCTGTTCATAAGGTTCGAGGTAGGGGGTATCAGTTGGCTAAGCCTCTGGTGCTTTTGGATGCTGCTGAGATTTGCGCAAAGGGCCTTCACGAATGGCCTGTCCATATCTTTGACGCTATTGACTCCACCAACGCCGAGGCGCTGCGTTTGATCGAGCGTGGGGCGGCGGCGCCGTTCATGGTTTTGGCTGAGCGACAGATCGCTGGTCGTGGTCGTCGTGGTCGTAAGTGGGTCAGTCCGTTCGCCGAAAACCTCTACCACAGCCTAGTGCTACGCATTGACGGCGGTATGCGACAGATCGAAGGGCTGAGCCTGGTCGTCGGGCTTGCTGTCATGCATGCCCTGCGTGATATGGGGATCGCTGAGGCGGGGCTGAAATGGCCTAATGATGTCCTGGTGGGAGAGAAAAAGATCGCCGGCATCTTGCTTGAGTTGGTGGGGGATCCTGCGGACGTTTGCCACGTTGTCCTTGGCGTGGGGATTAATGTGAATATGCAATCGACTGATGAGGTCGACCAGCAATGGACATCCATGTGTCTTGAGGCAGGAAGGGATTTTGATCGAAATGAGCTGGTCGCACGATTGGGTGCGAAGCTTCAGCACTATCTGAGGCTTCATCACGCATCGGGGTTTGCTGCAATACAGTCGGAGTGGGAGCAATACCATCTTTGGCAGGGCAGGGCTGTCTCCCTGATTGCTGGTGTTAATAAAATTGACGGTATTGTGCTGGGCATTGATCACCAGGGTGCGCTGCGTTTGAAGGTAGACGGTGTGGAAAAAAACTTTAGCGGTGGTGAGCTCAGCCTGAGGTTGCGTGATGATTCTTGAGCTTGACTGCGGCAATAGCTTTATCAAATGGCGTGTTCTTCGTGCCGATGGGGTGACGCCGGTCGAAGGTGGCGTGGTCAGCTCTGACAGCGATTTGCTGGTGAGCCTGAGCAATGCCGAGAAGTTCCAACTCAAGAAATGTCGTCTTGTTAGTGTAAGGACTCCGGAGGAGACGGATTCATTGGTCGCCTCTCTCGTTGATGTATTTGGGGTGTCGGTGACCCGCGCTGTGCCTGCCCGAGAAATGGCGGGGGTGAAAAACGGCTACCAGGATTACGAGCGGTTGGGGCTTGATCGATGGTTGGCCTTGCTGGGTGGGTACCATCTTGCTTCAGGCGCGTGCCTGGTCCTTGATTTCGGTACTGCCATTACGGCTGATTTTGTGGCGGCGGATGGTGAGCATCTCGGCGGATTCATTTGTCCGGGCATGCCTTTGATGCGTAACCAACTGCGTACTCATACGCGAAGAATTCGCTATGACGATATGGCTGCCGAGCGTGCCCATGAGAGTCTCGCTCCAGGTCGGACAACTGTCGAAGCGGTCGAGCGCGGTTGCATGCTGATGCTCAGGGGGTTTGTCCTGACTCAGCTTGAATTGGCGCAGCAATATTGGGGAGAGGATTTCATGGTGTTTCTCACGGGTGGGGACGCCAATCTGGTTTCCGGGGTTGTTCCTGATGCCAAGGTGGTGCCCGACCTGGTTTTTGTCGGTTTGGCGATGGCCTGTCCCTTGTCTTGAGGTTTTCTATGCGGTGGTTGTTTCTGTTGTTGCTGGTTTTGAATGTCTTCTACTACATCTGGCATCAGCAGGAGGCCCCGCTTCGCGCCAAGGATGTGACTCCGCTCAGTTTGTACCGCGGTTCGCAGCAGGATATTCACCTGTTGAGCGAAACGGCGGATGCGCTTGTCAGGCGCGACCTGGGTAAATCCGGTGAGGCGCAAAAGACTTGTGTTTACTTGGGTGGTTTTGTTCGTCCGGAGCTGGCCAGGCAGTTGGAGCAGCGATTGGCTGCCTCGGGCGTCGTAAGTCGTTCTGCTGCGCCGAACTCGCCAAATGCCCCTGAGGGTGGGGGATTCTGGGTTCAGGTTTCCCAGGAAAGCGTGGGAAAGGTGAATGAAGCGTTGCTTCAAAACCTTTCTAAAGAATTCAATGAGTTAAAACATAAAATAATGCCGTGCGAGGGGGTTGCACCCGCTGGGTAGTTTGCATAGAATGGCGCCCGCTTCGCAGCGAAGACCTTTAAAGGTTAGCGGTACGAAGCGACGTCAACGCAGCTAACCTCAGGTTTTTAATGAGAAAATGCTTGACAGAAGGCTGGCATGATATAGAATGCCGGCTCGCTTAGGAGGGGTTCCCGAGCGGCCAAAGGGATCAGACTGTAAATCTGACGTCTACGACTTCGAAGGTTCGAATCCTTCCCCCTCCACCATTTTTAGCGTGAGCTGCAAGCTCCGCGGGTATAGTTTAGTGGTAGAACCTCAGCCTTCCAAGCTGATGATGCGGGTTCGATTCCCGCTACCCGCTCCAAGTTTGCAGGTTGTGCAAAGTGTTTCGCTCTTGTAGCTCAGTTGGTAGAGCACACCCTTGGTAAGGGTGAGGTCAGCGGTTCAAATCCGCTCAAGAGCTCCATATAACAAGGCAGATATGAAAATATCTGCCTTTGTTTTAATGGCTTGTGTGACTCGCTAAATTCTTCTCCTAGGGGTGATTTCGATGGCTAAGGAAAAGTTCGAACGTAATAAGCCGCACGTCAACGTCGGTACCATTGGTCACGTTGACCACGGTAAAACCACGCTGACCGCTGCTCTGACCCGTGTCTGCTCCGAAGTTTTCGGTTCGGCCAAGGTTGACTTCGACAAGATCGACAGCGCCCCGGAAGAGAAAGCTCGCGGTATCACCATCAACACCGCTCACGTTGAATACGATTCGGCCGTGCGTCACTACGCACACGTTGACTGCCCAGGTCACGCCGACTACGTAAAAAACATGATCACCGGTGCTGCCCAGATGGACGGCGCGATCCTGGTTTGCTCGGCCGCTGATGGTCCGATGCCACAAACCCGTGAGCACATCCTGCTGTCCCGTCAGGTAGGCGTTCCGTACATCGTTGTCTTCCTGAACAAGGCTGACATGGTTGACGACGCTGAGCTGCTGGAACTGGTTGAGATGGAAGTGCGCGATCTGCTGAGCACTTACGACTTCCCAGGTGATGACACTCCAATCATCATCGGTTCGGCTCTGATGGCTCTGAACGGCCAAGACGACAACGAAATGGGCACCACTGCTGTCAAGAAGCTGGTGGAAACTCTGGACAGCTACATCCCAGAGCCAGAGCGTGCTATCGACAAGCCGTTCCTGATGCCAATCGAAGACGTATTCTCGATCTCCGGTCGCGGTACTGTTGTGACTGGTCGTGTTGAGCGTGGCATCGTCCGTATCCAGGAAGAAGTTGAGATCGTCGGTCTGCGCGACACTCAGAAAACTACCTGCACCGGCGTTGAAATGTTCCGCAAGCTGCTCGACGAAGGTCGTGCTGGCGAGAACTGCGGCGTACTGCTGCGTGGCACCAAGCGTGACGACGTTGAGCGTGGCCAGGTTCTGGTCAAGCCAGGCACCGTCAAGCCGCACACCAAGTTCACCGCAGAAGTTTACGTTCTGAGCAAGGAAGAAGGCGGTCGTCACACTCCGTTCTTCAAAGGCTACCGTCCACAGTTCTACTTCCGTACAACTGACGTGACTGGTAACTGCGAGCTGCCAGAAGGCGTTGAAATGGTAATGCCAGGTGACAACATTCAGATGACTGTTACCCTGATCAAGACCATCGCGATGGAAGACGGTCTGCGTTTCGCTATCCGTGAAGGCGGTCGTACCGTCGGCGCTGGCGTCGTAGCTAAAGTCATCGAGTAAACAGTTGTAATGTCTTTTTCGGGCCGGCATAATGGTCGGCCTGATTTTGTTTTAGGTCAGTAGCTCAATTGGCAGAGCGACGGTCTCCAAAACCGTAGGTTGGGGGTTCGATTCCCTCCTGACCTGCCAGATTCACTCGGTGTGTCTGGCTTTCTTTTCACAGGATCTTCATAGATGACTCCTAAAGCTGAAGCTCAAGGCTCTCGCTTCGATCTGCTCAAGTGGCTAGTGGTAGTCGCTTTGGTGGTTATTGGCGTTGTTGGCAATCAGTATTATTCTGCTTCGCCGATCCTGTACCGCGTACTTGCATTGCTCGCCATTGCTGCTGTTGCTGCCTTTGTAGGCCTGCAGACAGCCAAGGGCAAGTCTTTCTTTGTACTCGCTAAGGAAGCTCGCACCGAGATTCGTAAAGTCGTATGGCCGACTCGCCAAGAAACCACGCAGACCACGTTGATCGTTGTGGCTGTTGTTCTGGTAATGGCGTTGCTGTTGTGGGGGCTCGATTCCCTGCTCGGCTGGCTTGTTTCCTTGATTGTTGGCTAAGGGTGTCCCGTGGCTAAGCGTTGGTACGTTGTGCATGCTTACTCGGGTTACGAGAAGCATGTTATGCGCTCGCTGGTAGAGCGCGTAAAGCTGGCTGGCATGGAAGATGGCTTTGGCGAGATTCTGGTCCCCACTGAAGAAGTGGTTGAGATGCGTAATGGCCAGAAGCGCAAAAGTGAACGCAAGTTCTTTCCGGGCTATGTGCTGGTGCAGATGGATATGAACGAAGGGACTTGGCACTTGGTCAAGGATACCCCTCGGGTGATGGGCTTTATTGGCGGTACCGCCGACAAGCCTGCGCCGATCACGGATAAAGAGGCAGAAGCGATTCTGCGTCGCGTCGCTGATGGTAGCGACAAGCCGAAGCCGAAGACGCTGTTTGAGCCAGGTGAGGTTGTACGCGTCACCGACGGTCCATTCGCTGATTTTAACGGCACGGTTGAAGAAGTTAACTACGAAAAGAGCCGGATCCAAGTGGCAGTGCTCATTTTCGGTCGCTCTACTCCGGTAGAGCTAGAGTTCAGCCAGGTCGAAAAGGTCTGATTGAATAGGCATCCCAACCCCGCAGCCCAAGGCTGTGGGGTTTTGTCGTCACCGGGATAAACGCGCAAGTAACCGGGGAGCCTTTCGAGGCGTTCGAACCCGTAATTGGAGTGCCTCATGGCCAAGAAAATTACCGCTTACATCAAGCTGCAAGTGAAGGCCGCTCAGGCTAACCCAAGCCCACCTGTTGGTCCTGCCCTGGGTCAGCACGGCGTGAACATCATGGAATTCTGCAAGGCCTTCAACGCCCGTACTCAGGGTCTTGAGCCAGGTCTGCCGACTCCAGTGATCATCACTGTCTACAGCGACCGTAGCTTCACTTTCGAAACAAAAAGCACCCCAGCTTCGGTTCTGCTGAAGAAGGCTGCAGGTTTGACCAGCGGTTCCGCTCGTCCAAACACCGTTAAGGTTGGCACCGTTACCCGTGCTCAGCTGGAAGAAATCGCGAAAACCAAAAACGCGGATCTGACTGCAGCTGATATGGATGCAGCCGTGCGTACTATCGCCGGTTCTGCTCGTAGCATGGGCCTTAACGTGGAGGGTGTGTAATGGCTAAGCTGACCAAGCGTCAAAAGGCTATCGCCGGCAAAATCGAAGCAGGCAAGGCCTACAACTTTGTAGACGCCGCCGCTCTGCTGGCTGAGCTGTCGACTGTCAAGTTCAGCGAGTCGTTCGACGTTGCTGTGAACCTGGGCGTTGACCCACGTAAATCCGACCAGGTCGTTCGTAGCGCTACCGTGCTGCCACACGGCACTGGCAAGACCGTTCGTGTAGCTGTCTTCACCCAGGGCCCAGCAGCTGAAGCTGCTCTGGCTGCTGGTGCTGATCGCGTAGGCATGGACGATCTGGCTGCTGAAATGAAGGGCGGCGACCTGAACTATGACGTAGTGATCGCATCCCCGGATGCCATGCGCGTTGTAGGTCAGTTGGGTCAGATCCTCGGTCCACGTGGTCTGATGCCTAACCCTAAAGTCGGCACCGTAACGCCAGACGTAGCCACTGCGGTTAAAAACGCCAAGGCTGGTCAGGTTCGTTATCGCACCGACAAAAACGGCATCATCCACACTTCCGTTGGCAAGATCGGCTTCGATGCCGTCAAGCTGAAGGAAAACGTTGAAGCCCTGATCGCTGATCTGAAGCGTATCAAGCCAGCTTCTTCGAAAGGTATCTACGTCAAGCGCGTTACCCTGAGCACCACTATGGGCCCAGGTCTGGTTATCGATCAGAGCTCGCTCGACGCGTAAGACTCGGATTGGCGCAAGTAATTGCGCCAATCAAAAAAATTGGGGTCCCTGCCTGGCGGGGGCTGTCCAAGACCGTAGGCGACGCAAGTCTTAAACCACAAGCCTACGCAGATGGTGCTCCCGGTTCCTTACCGAATCAGACACCAAAACGACATTCGGTTTCGACCGGATGAAACGGTAACAAGCAGGAGTTAAACCCGTGGCAATTAAACTCGAAGACAAGAAGGCCATCGTCGCTGAAGTCAACGAGGCTGCCAAAGCTGCTCTGTCCGCTGTCGTGGCTGATGCCCGTGGCGTAACAGTAGGCGCTATGACCGGACTCCGTAAAGAGGCTCGTGAAGCTGGCGTTTACGTACGTGTTGTACGTAACACCCTGCTCAAGCGCGCTGTTGCTGACACTGAATACAGTGTCCTCAACGACGTGTTCACCGGCCCGACCTTGATCGCGTTCTCCACCCAACATCCTGGCGCTGCTGCCCGTTTGTTCAAGGAATTCGCCAAAGGTCAGGACAAGTTCGAGATTAAGGCAGCTGCGTTCGAGGGCAAGTTCCTCGCAGCTAACCAGATCGACGTACTGGCAACTCTGCCGACCCGTGACGAAGCAATTTCCCAGCTGATGAGCGTGATTCAAGGCGCAACCAGCAAGTTGGCTCGTACTCTGGCGGCACTGCGCGACCAGAAAGAAGCTGCCGCAGCCTAAGGCTCGACACTCCTTTTCGCGTTTTTTGTTTATTTCGATGGTCGCGTAGGCCGTCCCCCAATCCAGGAATTTAGAGTCATGTCTATCTCTCAAAACGATATCCTCGAAGCCGTTGGCAACATGTCCGTAATGGAAGTTGTTGAGCTGATCAAAGCTTTCGAAGAAAAATTCGGTGTTACCGCTGCTGCTGCTTCCGCTGGTCCAGCTGTTGCTGCTGCCGTTGCTGAAGAGCAAACCGAATTCAACGTCATGCTGACCGAAGCTGGCGAGAAGAAAGTAAACGTGATCAAGGCAGTACGTGAACTGACCGGTCTGGGCCTGAAAGAAGCCAAGGCTGTAGTTGACGGCGCTCCTGCCATGGTTCTGGAAGCTGTTGCCAAAGACGCAGCTGACAAAGCCAAGGCCGCTCTGGAAGAAGCAGGCGCTAAAGTCGAGCTGAAGTAAGCATCGACTTTGCGTCTCCAGCCCGAGCGTTAAGCGACAGGCTGATGGCTGGTGGCTCTTGCCACCGGCCTTTTTCCGTTATTGGCAGCCGACTGGGTCGGTGCCGATAGCGAGCTGTAACCACCCTATGTGGTGGCGCAAACCATGGGGTTTGCACGATTTTCTGGCTGCTCCCGTCGGGAGGGGCCAAACAAGCAGGTGACCAAGCTGGGGAACGCTGATGGCTTACTCATATACTGAGAAAAAACGTATCCGCAAGGACTTTAGCAAGTTGCCGGACGTCATGGATGTGCCGTACCTCCTGGCCATCCAGCTGGATTCGTATCGTGAATTCTTGCAAGCGGGAGCGACTAAAGATCAGTTCCGCGACGTGGGCCTGCATGCGGCCTTCAAATCCGTTTTCCCGATCATCAGCTACTCCGGCAATGCTGCGCTGGAGTACGTCGGTTATCGCCTGGGCGAACCGGCATTTGATGTCAAAGAATGCGTATTGCGCGGTGTTACTTACGCCGTACCTTTGCGGGTAAAAGTGCGCCTGATCATTTTCGACAAAGAATCGTCGAACAAAGCGATCAAGGACATCAAAGAGCAAGAAGTCTACATGGGTGAAATCCCCCTGATGACTGAGAACGGTACCTTCGTAATCAACGGTACCGAGCGTGTAATCGTTTCCCAGCTGCACCGTTCTCCGGGCGTGTTCTTCGACCACGACCGTGGCAAGACGCACAGCTCCGGCAAACTGCTTTACTCTGCGCGCATCATTCCTTACCGCGGTTCGTGGTTGGACTTCGAGTTCGACCCGAAAGACTGCGTATTCGTGCGTATCGACCGTCGTCGCAAGCTGCCTGCATCGGTACTGCTGCGCGCGCTCGGCTATACCACCGAAGAAGTGCTGGACGCGTTCTACACCACCAACGTTTTCCATGTGCAAGGCGAAAACCTCAGCCTGGAACTGGTGCCTCAGCGCCTGCGCGGTGAAATCGCCGTCCTCGATATCCAGGATGACAAAGGCAAGGTTATTGTCGAGCAGGGTCGTCGTATCACCGCTCGCCACATCAACCAGTTGGAAAAAGCCGGGATCAAAGAGCTGCAGGTACCTCTGGACTACGTCCTGGGGCGCACCACGGCCAAGGTCATCGTGCATCCGGCCACCGGCGAAATCCTGGCAGAGTGCAACACCGAGCTGAACACCGAGATCCTGGCAAAAATCGCCAAGGCCCAGGTCGTTCGTATCGAAACCCTGTACACCAACGACATCGACTGCGGTCCGTTCATCTCCGACACGCTGAAGATCGACTCCACCGGCAACCAGTTGGAAGCCCTGGTCGAAATCTATCGCATGATGCGTCCTGGCGAGCCGCCAACCAAGGATGCCGCCGAGACCCTGTTCAACAACCTGTTCTTCAGCCCTGAGCGCTATGACCTGTCTGCGGTCGGCCGGATGAAGTTCAACCGTCGTATCGGTCGTACCGAAATCGAAGGTTCGGGTGTACTGAACAAGGACGACATCGTTGCTGTCCTCAAGACCCTGGTCGACATCCGTAACGGCAAGGGCATCGTCGATGACATCGACCACCTGGGTAACCGTCGTGTTCGTTGCGTAGGCGAAATGGCCGAGAACCAGTTCCGTGTTGGCCTGGTGCGCGTAGAGCGTGCGGTCAAGGAACGTCTGTCGATGGCTGAAAGCGAAGGCCTGATGCCGCAAGACCTGATCAACGCCAAGCCTGTGGCTGCGGCGGTGAAGGAGTTCTTCGGTTCGAGCCAGCTGTCCCAGTTCATGGACCAGAACAACCCGCTGTCCGAGATCACCCACAAGCGTCGTGTCTCCGCGCTCGGCCCGGGCGGTCTGACCCGTGAGCGTGCAGGCTTTGAAGTTCGTGACGTACACCCGACGCACTACGGTCGTGTATGCCCGATCGAAACGCCGGAAGGTCCGAACATCGGTCTGATCAACTCCCTGGCTGCCTATGCGCGCACCAACCAGTATGGCTTCCTCGAGAGCCCGTACCGTGTGGTGAAAGACGCCCTGGTTACGGACGAGATCGTGTTCCTGTCCGCCATCGAAGAAGCTGATCACGTGATCGCTCAGGCTTCGGCCACGATGAACGACAAGAAGGTCCTGGTCGACGAGCTGGTAGCTGTTCGTCACTTGAACGAGTTCACCGTCAAGGCGCCGGAAGACGTCACCTTGATGGACGTATCGCCGAAGCAGGTAGTTTCGGTTGCAGCGTCGCTGATCCCGTTCCTCGAGCACGACGACGCCAACCGTGCGTTGATGGGTTCGAACATGCAGCGTCAAGCTGTACCAACCCTGCGTGCCGACAAGCCGCTGGTAGGTACCGGTATGGAGCGTAACGTTGCCCGTGACTCCGGCGTTTGCGTCGTGGCTCGTCGTGGTGGCGTAATCGACTCCGTCGACGCCAGCCGTATCGTGGTTCGTGTTGCCGATGACGAAGTTGAAACTGGCGAAGCCGGTGTCGACATCTACAACCTGACCAAATACACCCGCTCCAACCAGAACACCTGCATCAACCAGCGTCCGCTGGTGAGCAAGGGTGATCGGGTTCAGCGCAGCGACATCATGGCCGACGGTCCGTCCACCGATATGGGTGAACTGGCGTTGGGTCAGAACATGCGCATCGCGTTCATGGCATGGAACGGCTTCAACTTCGAAGACTCCATCTGCCTGTCCGAGCGTGTGGTTCAGGAAGACCGCTTCACCACGATCCACATCCAGGAACTGACCTGTGTGGCCCGTGACACCAAGCTTGGCCCAGAGGAAATCACTGCGGACATCCCGAACGTGGGTGAAGCTGCACTGAACAAGCTGGACGAAGCCGGTATCGTTTATGTGGGTGCTGAAGTAGGCGCAGGCGACATCCTGGT
Organism: Pseudomonas sp. 3JA; assembly: GCF_036961705.1. Lineage (NCBI taxonomy): Bacteria > Pseudomonadati > Pseudomonadota > Gammaproteobacteria > Pseudomonadales > Pseudomonadaceae > Pseudomonas > Pseudomonas sp. 3JA. The sequence continues at coordinate 103,356 of NZ_JBAMDJ010000020.1, read as the reverse complement.
GGGCAAGGTCACTCCGAAAGGCGAGACCCAGCTGACCCCGGAAGAAAAACTGCTGCGTGCCATCTTCGGTGAAAAAGCCAGCGACGTTAAAGACACCTCCCTGCGTGTGCCTACTGGCACCAAGGGTACGGTCATCGACGTACAAGTCTTCACTCGCGACGGCGTTGAGCGTGATGCTCGTGCACTGTCGATCGAGAAGACTCAACTCGACGAGATCCGCAAGGACCTGAACGAAGAGTTCCGTATCGTCGAAGGCGCAACTTTCGAGCGTCTGCGCTCCGCTCTGGTCGGCCACAAAGCCGAAGGCGGCGCCGGCCTGAAGAAAGGTCAGGAAATCACCGACGAAGTTCTCGACGGTCTTGAGCATGGCCAGTGGTTCAAACTGCGCATGGCTGAAGATGCTCTGAACGAGCAGCTCGAGAAGGCCCAGGCCTATATCGTTGATCGCCGCCGTCTGCTGGACGACAAGTTCGAAGACAAGAAGCGCAAACTGCAGCAGGGCGATGACCTGGCTCCAGGCGTGCTGAAAATCGTCAAGGTTTACCTGGCAATCCGTCGTCGCATCCAACCGGGCGACAAGATGGCCGGTCGTCACGGTAACAAGGGTGTGGTCTCCGTGATCATGCCGGTTGAAGACATGCCGCACGATGCCAATGGCACCCCGGTCGATGTGGTCCTCAACCCGTTGGGCGTACCTTCGCGTATGAACGTTGGTCAGATCCTTGAAACCCACCTGGGCCTCGCGGCCAAGGGCTTGGGCGAGAAGATCAACCGTATGATCGAAGAGCAGCGCAAGGTCGCTGACCTGCGTAAGTTCTTGCACGAGATCTACAACGAGATCGGCGGTCGCAACGAAGAGCTGGACACCTTCTCCGACCAGGAAATCCTGGATCTGGCGAAGAACCTGCGCGGCGGCGTTCCAATGGCTACTCCGGTGTTCGACGGTGCCAAGGAAAGCGAAATCAAGGCCATGCTGAAACTGGCTGACCTGCCAGAAAGCGGCCAGATGCAGCTGTTCGACGGCCGTACCGGCAACAAGTTCGAGCGCCCGGTTACCGTTGGCTACATGTACATGCTGAAGCTGAACCACTTGGTAGACGACAAGATGCACGCTCGTTCTACCGGTTCTTACAGCCTGGTTACCCAGCAGCCGCTGGGTGGTAAGGCGCAGTTCGGTGGTCAGCGTTTCGGGGAGATGGAGGTCTGGGCACTGGAAGCGTACGGTGCTGCATACACTCTGCAAGAAATGCTCACAGTGAAGTCGGACGATGTGAACGGCCGGACCAAGATGTACAAAAACATCGTGGACGGCGATCACCGTATGGAGCCGGGCATGCCCGAGTCTTTCAACGTGTTGATCAAGGAAATTCGTTCCCTCGGCATCGATATCGATCTGGAAACCGAATAACACGTGACGCGAATCGAGAGCGGGGCTGTCTTGCCCGCTCTCTGCTCCGCCAGGAGGAAAGGCCTTGAAAGACCTACTGAATTTGCTGAAAAACCAGGGTCAAGTCGAAGAGTTCGACGCCATCCGTATTGGATTGGCATCGCCTGAGATGATCCGTTCGTGGTCGTTCGGTGAAGTTAAAAAGCCGGAAACCATCAACTACCGTACGTTCAAACCCGAACGTGACGGCCTGTTCTGCGCCAAGATCTTTGGCCCGGTCAAGGATTACGAGTGCCTGTGCGGTAAGTACAAGCGCTTGAAGCACCGTGGTGTGATCTGCGAGAAGTGCGGCGTTGAAGTCGCGCTGGCAAAAGTTCGTCGTGAGCGCATGGCGCACATCGAACTGGCCTCGCCGGTTGCCCACATCTGGTTCCTGAAATCGCTGCCGTCCCGTATCGGCCTGCTGATGGACATGACCCTGCGTGATATCGAACGCGTTCTCTACTTCGAGAGCTATGTCGTTATCGATCCAGGCATGACCACCCTTGAAAAAGGTCAGTTGCTCAACGACGAACAGTACTTCGAAGCACTGGAAGAGTTCGGCGACGATTTCGATGCCCGCATGGGTGCCGAAGCTGTCCGCGAACTGCTGCACGCTATCGACCTGGAGCACGAGATTGGCCGTCTGCGCGAAGAAATTCCGCAAACCAACTCCGAAACCAAGATCAAGAAGCTGTCCAAGCGTCTGAAGTTGATGGAAGCCTTCCAGGGTTCCGGCAACCTGCCAGAGTGGATGGTGCTGACCGTTCTGCCGGTTCTGCCGCCAGACCTGCGTCCACTGGTTCCGCTCGATGGCGGTCGTTTCGCGACTTCCGACCTCAACGACCTGTATCGTCGAGTGATCAACCGTAACAACCGCTTGAAGCGCCTGCTTGATCTGTCCGCTCCGGACATCATCGTGCGCAACGAAAAGCGTATGTTGCAGGAAGCGGTCGACGCACTGCTCGACAACGGTCGTCGTGGCCGCGCTATCACCGGTTCCAACAAGCGTCCTCTGAAATCCCTGGCTGACATGATCAAGGGTAAGCAGGGTCGTTTCCGTCAGAACTTGCTCGGTAAGCGTGTTGACTACTCCGGTCGTTCGGTAATTACCGTTGGCCCGACCCTGCGTCTGCACCAGTGCGGTCTGCCTAAGAAAATGGCCTTGGAGCTGTTCAAACCGTTCATTTTCGGCAAGCTGGAAATGCGTGGTCTTGCGACCACCATCAAAGCGGCCAAGAAGATGGTCGAGCGCGAGCTGCCAGAGGTCTGGGACGTTCTCGCCGAAGTGATTCGCGAACACCCGGTCCTGCTCAACCGTGCACCGACCCTTCACCGTCTGGGTATCCAGGCGTTTGAACCGGTACTGATCGAAGGTAAGGCTATCCAGCTGCACCCGCTGGTCTGTGCTGCGTACAACGCCGACTTCGACGGCGACCAGATGGCCGTGCACGTACCGCTGACACTGGAAGCCCAGCTGGAAGCGCGTGCGTTGATGATGTCGACCAACAACATCCTGTCGCCAGCCAACGGTGAGCCAATCATCGTTCCGTCGCAGGACGTTGTATTGGGTCTGTACTACATGACGCGTGAAGCGATCAACGCCAAGGGCGAAGGTCGTGTGTTCGCCGATCTGCAGGAAGTTGACCGTGTGTTCCGTGCCGGCGAAGCCGCACTGCATGCCAAGGTCAAAGTGCGGATCAACGAAACCGTGAACGATCGTGATGGCGGCAGCGTGACCAACACCCGTATCGTCGACACCACCGTCGGCCGTGCGCTGTTGTTCCAGGTTGTGCCTAAAGGTCTGTCCTTCGACGTCGTCAACCTGCCGATGAAGAAAAAGGCGATCTCCAAGCTGATCAACCAGTGCTATCGCGTGGTGGGTCTGAAAGAGACCGTGATCTTCGCTGACCAGTTGATGTACACCGGTTTTGCCTATTCGACCATTTCCGGCGTTTCCATCGGTGTTAACGACTTCGTTATCCCGGATGAAAAAGCCCGCATCATCGGCGCCGCTACCGAAGAAGTGAAAGAGATCGAAAGCCAGTACGCCTCCGGCCTGGTAACCCAGGGCGAGAAGTACAACAAGGTGATCGACCTCTGGTCCAAGGCGAACGACGAAGTCTCCAAGGCGATGATGGCCAACCTCTCGAAAGAGAAAGTCATCGACCGTCATGGCAACGAAGTCGACCAGGAATCCTTCAACTCGATGTACATGATGGCCGACTCGGGCGCACGGGGTTCTGCTGCGCAGATCCGTCAGCTCGCCGGTATGCGTGGCCTGATGGCCAAGCCGGACGGCTCCATCATTGAGACCCCGATTACCGCGAACTTCCGTGAAGGCTTGAGCGTACTCCAGTACTTCATCTCCACTCACGGTGCTCGTAAGGGTCTTGCGGATACCGCCTTGAAAACGGCGAACTCCGGTTACCTGACGCGTCGTCTGGTAGACGTTGCCCAGGATCTGGTCGTGACCGAGATCGATTGCGGCACCGAACATGGCCTGGTAATGACTCCGCACATTGAAGGCGGTGACGTTGTAGAGCCGTTGGGTGAGCGCGTATTGGGTCGTGTCATCGCCCGTGACGTATTCAAGCCGGGCACCGAGGACGTGATCGTTCCTGCGGGCACCCTGGTTGACGAGAAGTGGGTCGAGTTCATCGAGCTCAATAGCATCGACGAAGTGATCGTACGTTCGCCGATCAGTTGCGAAACGCGCTACGGCATCTGCGCCAAGTGCTACGGTCGCGACCTGGCACGTGGTCACCAGGTGAACATCGGTGAAGCGGTCGGCGTTATCGCTGCCCAGTCCATCGGTGAGCCGGGTACCCAGCTGACGATGCGTACGTTCCACATCGGTGGTGCGGCAAGCCGGACCTCCGCGGCCGACAGCGTTCAGGTGAAGAATGGCGGTACCGTCCGTCTGCACAACCTGAAGCACGTCGAGCGAGTGGATGGTCACCTGGTTGCTGTGTCCCGTTCCGGTGAGCTGGCCATCGCTGACGACTTCGGTCGTGAGCGCGAGCGCTACAAGCTGCCGTACGGTGCTGTGATTTCGGTGAAGGAAGGCGACAAGGTCGACGCTGGTGCCATCGTGGCCAAGTGGGACCCGCACACTCACCCGATCGTTACCGAAATGAAAGGTACCGTGACCTACGTGGGCATGGAAGAAGGCATCACGATCAAGCGTCAGACCGACGAATTGACCGGTATGACCAACATTGAAGTACTCGATGCGAAAGATCGTCCAGCTGCCGGCAAGGACATCCGTCCTGCTGTGAAGATGGTCGACGACAACGGCAAGGATCTCTTGCTGCCAGGCACTGACGTAATCGCTCAGTACTTCCTGCCAGCCAACGCCTTGGTCGGTGTTGCGGACGGTGCACGGATCGCGATCGGTGATGTTATCGCTCGTATTCCGCAGGAAACTTCGAAGACCCGCGACATCACCGGTGGTCTGCCGCGTGTTGCCGACTTGTTCGAAGCTCGTCGTCCGAAAGAAGCCTCGATTCTGGCTGAAGTCAGCGGCACCATCGCGTTCGGTAAAGAGACCAAGGGCAAGCGTCGCCTGGTCATTACACCGAACGACGGTAGCGATCCGTACGAAGAGCTGATTCCGAAGTGGCGTCACCTGAACGTCTTCGAAGGCGAACAGGTAAACCGCGGCGAAGTTATCTCGGACGGTCCGAGCGATCCACACGACATCCTGCGTCTGCTGGGTGTGAGTGCGCTCGCCAAGTACATCGTGAACGAGATCCAGGACGTTTACCGTCTGCAAGGCGTGAAGATCAACGACAAGCACATCGAGACCATCCTGCGTCAGATGCTGCGTAAGGTCGAGATCGCTGAATCCGGCGACTCGAGTTTCATCAAGGGCGACCAGATGGAACTGACTCACGTACTGGTGGAAAACGAGCGCCTGGCGACCGAAGACAAGTTTGTCTCCAAGTTCACTCGCGTGCTGCTGGGTATCACCAAGGCGTCGTTGTCCACCGAATCGTTCATCTCGGCGGCTTCCTTCCAGGAAACCACCCGCGTACTGACCGAAGCGGCGGTAACCGGCAAGCGCGATTACCTGCGCGGCCTGAAAGAAAACGTGGTCGTGGGTCGTCTGATCCCGGCCGGTACCGGTTTGGCCTATCACAGCGAACGCAAGCGTCGCCGTGATGCTGACAAGCCGCTGCGCGTAAGCGCCAGTGAAGTGGAAGCTGCACTGACCGAAGCACTGAACTCGAGTGGTAACTGAGTTCTGCGGTAATTGAGTGCCAGGCCCTGGTCGCCCCGTTCGGCGGATCGAGACAAATTGTCGAGATCCGGCGGGCGGGGAGGTCGGGGCCTTGCCTTGACTGGGGACAAGATCCTCTTTAGACTCTTGATCCCCTAAATTTGGCGGGAATTCGTTCCTGCCATTTTGCTTTTCTTGTAAGACAATAGCGTCGCAAGACAACAGTGGAGCTAGTAGATGGCAACTATCAACCAGCTGGTACGTCAGCCGCGTAAGCGTATCGTCGAGAAATCCGACGTGCCTGCGCTGCAGAACTGCCCGCAACGTCGTGGCGTATGCACCCGTGTGTATACCACCACGCCGAAAAAACCTAACTCGGCACTGCGTAAAGTATGCCGTGTGCGTCTGACCAACGGTTTCGAGGTTTCCTCGTACATCGGCGGTGAAGGCCACAACCTGCAAGAACACAGCGTGGTCCTGATCCGCGGCGGTCGTGTAAAAGACTTGCCAGGTGTTCGTTACCACACCGTTCGCGGCTCTTTGGATACTTCCGGCGTTAAAGGTCGTAACCAAGGTCGTTCGAAGTACGGTACCAAGCGTCCGAAATAATCGGCCGTTTAGCAGTTTTTAATTTTATTGAGTCGATAAGAGTAAGGTCGGGCACGCATCCGCTGTCCCGGGCTAACCTGAAGACCGTTTGAGGGCTTATCAATGCCAAGACGTCGCGTAGCAGCCAAACGTGAGATTCTGGACGATCCGAAATACGGAAGCCAAATTCTCGCCAAGTTCATGAACCACGTAATGGAAAGCGGCAAGAAAGCCGTTGCCGAGCGTATCGTTTATGGCGCACTGGACAAAGTTAAGGAACGCAAGAACAGCGATCCCCTGGAAATCTTCGAGAAAGCTCTCGACGCCATCGCTCCGCTGGTCGAAGTGAAGTCGCGCCGTGTAGGCGGTGCTACTTACCAGGTTCCGGTCGAAGTTCGTCCGTCCCGTCGTAACGCCCTGGCAATGCGCTGGCTGGTAGACTTCGCCCGCAAGCGCGGCGAGAAGTCCATGGCTCTGCGTTTGGCTGGTGAACTGTTGGACGCTGCTGAAGGTAAAGGTGCTGCAGTTAAGAAGCGTGAAGACGTGCACCGTATGGCTGAAGCCAACAAGGCTTTCTCGCACTACCGCTTCTAATTTTAGCGTCACTCAATTTGCGAGGGCTTTATGGCTCGTACTACACCGATTAACCGCTACCGTAACATCGGTATCGTTGCTCACGTGGATGCTGGTAAAACCACCACCACCGAGCGCGTCCTTTTTTACACCGGCAAGAGTCACAAAATGGGCGAGGTGCATGACGGCGCCGCGACCACAGACTGGATGGTGCAGGAGCAGGAGCGTGGTATTACCATTACTTCTGCTGCTATCACCGCCTTCTGGAAAGGTTCCGAGAAGCAGTACGCGCACGAGCACCGCTTCAACGTTATCGATACCCCGGGCCACGTAGACTTCACCATCGAAGTTGAACGTTCCCTGCGTGTACTCGACGGCGCTGTCGTTGTGTTCTGTGGTACTTCGGGTGTTGAGCCTCAGTCGGAAACCGTATGGCGTCAAGCCAACAAATACGGCGTTCCACGTCTTGTTTACGTAAACAAGATGGACCGTGCTGGTGCCAACTTCCTGCGCGTGATCGCTCAGATCAAGCAGCGTCTGGGTCACACTCCGGTGCCTATCCAGTTGGCTATTGGTTCGGAAGACAACTTCCAGGGCCAGATCGACCTGATCAACATGCAAGCGGTTTACTGGAATGACTCCGACAAGGGCATGGTCCCTGTTCGCAAGGACATTCCTGCCGAACTGTTGGAAGAAGCCGAGCAATGGCGCAGCAACATGGTTGAGGCTGCGGCCGAAGCCAGCGAAGAGCTGATGAACAAGTACCTCGAAGGTGAAGAGCTCACCAACGAGGAAATCAAGGCCGCTCTGCGTCAGCGTACTATCGCTGGTGAGATCGTTCTGGCTGTTTGCGGTTCTTCCTTCAAGAACAAGGGTGTTCCCCTGGTTCTCGACGCCGTTATCGACTTCCTGCCTGCTCCAACCGACATTCCTGCTATCAAGGGTTCCAACCCGGATAACGAGGAAGAGGAAATGGAGCGTCACGCAAGTGACGACGAGCCGTTCGCGGCTTTGGCGTTCAAGATCGCTACCGACCCATTCGTGGGTACCTTGACCTTTGTTCGAGTTTACTCGGGCGTGTTGGCCTCCGGCGACGGCGTGATCAACTCGGTAAAAGGCAAGAAAGAGCGTGTGGGTCGTATGGTGCAGATGCACGCAAACGCCCGTGAAGAAATCAAGGAAGTACGCGCTGGCGACATCGCGGCCTTGATCGGCATGAAGGACGTCACCACCGGTGAAACTTTGTGCAACGCTGACAAGCCAATCATCCTGGTTCGCATGGACTTCCCGGAGCCGGTTATTTCGGTTGCCGTTGAGCCTAAGACCAAGGACGACCAGGAAAAAATGGGTATCGCTCTGGGCAAGCTTGCTCAGGAAGACCCGTCTTTCCGCGTCAAGACCGATGAAGAGACTGGTCAAACGATCATCTCCGGCATGGGCGAGTTGCACCTGGACATCCTGGTTGACCGGATGCGCCGTGAGTTCAACGTCGAAGCCAACATCGGTAAGCCTCAGGTTTCCTATCGTGAGCGCATCACGAAGAGCTGTGAAATCGAAGGCAAGTTCGTTCGCCAATCCGGTGGTCGTGGCCAGTTCGGTCACTGCTGGATCCGTTTTGCACCGGCTGACGAAGGTCAGGAAGGTCTGCAATTCCTGAACGAAGTCGTAGGTGGTGTGGTTCCTAAGGAATACATCCCGGCGATCCAGAAGGGTATCGAAGAGCAGATGAAGAACGGCGTTGTCGCCGGCTATCCGCTGATCGGCCTGAAGGCGACCGTGTTCGATGGTTCTTACCATGACGTCGACTCCAACGAGATGGCGTTTAAGGTGGCTGCCTCCATGGCAACCAAGCAGCTGGCCCAGAAGGGTGGTGGTGAGTTGCTTGAGCCGATCATGGCGGTGGAAGTCGTTACGCCTGAAGACTACATGGGTGATGTCATGGGCGACCTTAACCGTCGTCGTGGCATGATTCTGGGTATGGAAGATACGGTTTCCGGCAAAGTGATTCGTGCCGAGGTGCCGTTGGGTGAGATGTTCGGTTACGCAACCGACGTTCGTTCCATGTCTCAGGGTCGCGCAAGCTACTCTATGGAATTCAAAAAATACAATACAGCTCCGTCGCATATCGTCGAGACTGTTACCAAAAAGCAAGGCTGATTCAGCCCCTTTAAGCTAGGAGTTAATTGTCGTGGCTAAAGAAAAATTTGAACGGAACAAACCGCACGTCAACGTTGGCACCATCGGTCACGTTGACCACGGTAAAACCACGCTGACCGCTGCTCTGACCCGTGTCTGCTCCGAAGTTTTCGGTTCGGCCAAGGTTGACTTCGACAAGATCGACAGCGCCCCGGAAGAGAAAGCTCGCGGTATCACCATCAACACCGCTCACGTTGAATACGATTCGGCCGTGCGTCACTACGCACACGTTGACTGCCCAGGTCACGCCGACTACGTAAAAAACATGATCACCGGTGCTGCCCAGATGGACGGCGCGATCCTGGTTTGCTCGGCCGCTGATGGTCCGATGCCGCAAACCCGTGAGCACATCCTGCTGTCCCGTCAGGTAGGCGTTCCGTACATCGTTGTCTTCCTGAACAAGGCTGACATGGTTGACGACGCTGAGCTGCTGGAACTGGTTGAAATGGAAGTGCGCGATCTGCTGAGCACTTACGACTTCCCAGGTGATGACACTCCAATCATCATCGGTTCGGCTCTGATGGCTCTGAACGGCCAAGACGACAACGAAATGGGCACCACTGCTGTCAAGAAGCTGGTGGAAACTCTGGACAGCTACATCCCAGAGCCAGAGCGTGCTATCGACAAGCCGTTCCTGATGCCAATCGAAGACGTATTCTCGATCTCCGGTCGCGGTACTGTTGTGACTGGTCGTGTTGAGCGTGGCATCGTCCGTATCCAGGAAGAAGTTGAGATCGTCGGTCTGCGCGACACTCAGAAAACTACCTGCACCGGCGTTGAAATGTTCCGCAAGCTGCTCGACGAAGGTCGTGCTGGCGAGAACTGCGGCGTACTGCTGCGCGGCACCAAGCGTGACGACGTTGAGCGTGGTCAGGTTCTGGTCAAGCCAGGCACCGTCAAGCCGCACACCAAGTTCACCGCAGAAGTTTACGTTCTGAGCAAGGAAGAAGGCGGTCGTCACACTCCGTTCTTCAAAGGCTACCGTCCACAGTTCTACTTCCGTACAACTGACGTGACTGGTAACTGCGAGCTGCCAGAAGGCGTTGAAATGGTAATGCCAGGTGACAACATTCAGATGACTGTTACCCTGATCAAGACCATCGCGATGGAAGACGGTCTGCGTTTCGCTATCCGTGAAGGCGGTCGTACCGTCGGCGCTGGCGTCGTAGCCAAAGTCATCGAGTAAGTCTCTTTCAGAGTCAGCTTGATGAGTTGAAAAGCCCCCGCTCAGCGGGGGCTTTTTTATTGGGTTGACACCTATCAGGGGCGTCTATAGAATTGCGCCTCCTTTTAACGGGCGTATTGCGCCCGGTGGGAATAGCAGCCGGAGTCTGAAATCCAATGCAAAATCAGCAAATCCGTATCAGGTTGAAGGCTTTTGACCATCGCCTGATCGACCAATCCACCCAGGAAATCGTGGAAACCGCGAAACGTACTGGTGCTCAAGTGCGTGGTCCAATTCCACTGCCTACCCGTAAAGAGCGGTTCACCGTTCTGGTCTCCCCGCACGTCAACAAAGACGCGCGTGACCAGTACGAGATCCGTACTCATAAGCGCGTTCTGGACATCGTCCAGCCAACGGATAAAACCGTTGATGCTCTTATGAAGCTCGATCTTGCGGCCGGTGTGGAAGTGCAGATCAGCCTCGGCTAAGACTCGGTCTTAGTCGTGTAACGCTCTGAAATGGGCGGCCATAGCGGGTGAAAGCCCCGTACACTCATGAGGTTTACAACATGACTATTGGTGTAGTCGGTCGTAAATGCGGTATGACCCGTATTTTCACCGAAGAAGGTGTCTCCATTCCGGTCACGGTCATTGAGATCGAGCCGAATCGCGTCACCCAGTTCAAAACTGAAGAGACCGATGGCTATCGTGCAGTGCAAGTCACTGTCGGCGAGCGTCGTGCTTCGCGTGTAACAGCAGCTCAGGCTGGCCACTTCGCCAAGGCGAACGTTGCCGCTGGTCGTACCGTAATGGAATTCCGCCTTGAAGAAGGCGAGTACCAGGCCGGCGATCTGATCAACGCTGAAATCTTCGCCGCTGGTCAACTGGTTGATGTAACCGGTCAGTCCAAGGGTAAAGGCTTCCAGGGTACGATCAAGCGTTGGAACTTCCGCGGGCAAGATAACACCCACGGTAACTCCGTATCCCACCGCGTTCCAGGCTCTATCGGCCAGTGCCAGACTCCTGGTCGTGTATTCAAGGGCAAGAAAATGTCCGGTCATATGGGCGCTGAGCGCGTGACCGTGCAGTCCCTCGAAGTAGTGCGCGTGGACGCTGAACGCAATCTGTTGTTGGTCAAGGGCGCTGTTCCTGGCGCTACTGGCGGCAACTTGGTTGTACGTCCAGCAGCCAAGGCTCGCGGTTAAGGGGAAGCTGACATGCAATTAAATGTAAATGACGCTCAAGCGATCGAAGTTTCCGAACTGACATTTGGCGGCGAATTCAACGAGACGCTGGTTCACCAAGCAGTCGTGGCCTACATGGCTGGCGGCCGTCAAGGTAGCAAGCAGCAAAAGACCCGTTCCGACGTTTCCGGTGGCGGCAAGCGCCCATGGCGTCAGAAAGGTACTGGCCGTGCTCGTGCCGGTACTATCCGTAGCCCAATCTGGCGTGGCGGCGGTACCACTTTCGCAGCTCGTCCTCAGGATCACTCCCAGAAGCTGAACAAGAAGATGTATCGCGCAGCAATGCGTTCCATCCTTGCTGAGCTGGTGCGTACTGATCGTCTGGTCGTGGTTCAGGACTTCGCTGTTGAAGCACCGAAAACCAAAGATCTGCTGAACAAGCTGAACGGCATGGGCCTGACTGACGTCCTGATCGTGTCTGACGCTGTTGATCAGAACCTGTACCTGGCTGCTCGCAACCTGCCACACGTCGACGTTCGTGACGTGCAAGGTTCCGATCCGGTCAGTCTGATCGCATACGACAAGGTGTTGATCACCGTGTCGGCCGTGAAGAAATTCGAGGAGCTGCTGGGATGAACCAGGAACGCGTATTTAAAGTTCTGCTTGGCCCGCACGTTTCCGAGAAGGCTACGGTTCTGGCAGACAAGAAAGGCCAGTTCGTTTTCAAGGTTGCTACCGACGCAACCAAGCTGGAAATCAAGAAGGCCGTCGAAAGCCTGTTCAGCGTGAAAGTAGAGCGCGTGACTACCCTGAACGTTCTGGGTAAAAGCAAGCGCACTGCTCGCGGTCTGGGCAAGCGTAATGACTGGAAGAAGGCAGTTATCTCCCTTCAGCCAGGCCAAGATCTCGATTTCAGCAGCAGTGCTGAGTAAGGAAGGGGTGCATCATGGCAATCGTTAAATGCAAACCGACTTCCCCTGGCCGCCGTTTTGTGGTCAAGGTGGTCAACCAGGAGCTGCATAAAGGCGCTCCTCACGCACCGCTGCTCGAGAAAAAATCGAAGTCTGGTGGTCGTAACAACAATGGCCGTATTACCACTCGTCACATTGGTGGTGGTCATAAGCAGCATTATCGTCTGGTCGACTTCCGTCGCAACGACAAGGATGGCATCGCTGCCACCGTCGAGCGTATCGAATACGATCCAAACCGTACTGCTCACATCGCTCTGCTGCTGTACGCAGATGGCGAGCGTCGCTACATCATCGCCCCTAAAGGCGTGAGTGCTGGCGACCAGCTGATCGCAGGTGCCCTGGCACCGATCAAGCCGGGCAACGCTCTGCAACTGCGTAACATTCCAGTTGGTAGCACCGTACACGGCATCGAATTGAAGCCAGGTAAAGGCGCACAGATCGCTCGTTCCGCTGGTGCTTCGGCTCAGCTGATCGCTCGTGAAGGTGTCTACGTGACCCTGCGTCTGCGTTCTGGTGAGATGCGTAAAGTACTGGCTGAATGCCGTGCGACCCTGGGCGAAGTCTCGAACTCCGAGCACAGCCTGCGTTCGTTGGGTAAAGCTGGTGCCAAGCGCTGGCGTGGCGTTCGCCCAACCGTTCGTGGTGTTGCCATGAACCCGGTTGACCACCCACATGGTGGTGGTGAAGGTCGTACCTCTGGTGGTCGTCATCCGGTATCGCCATGGGGCTTCCCGACTAAGGGCGCGAAGACTCGTGGTAATAAGCGTACCGACAAAATGATCGTCCGTCGTCGCAAGTAAATAGAGGGATACGACAGTGCCACGTTCTCTGAAAAAAGGTCCTTTTATTGATCTTCACCTACTGAAGAAGATCGAAGTGGCGGCGGAAAAGAACGATCGCAAACCAGTTAAGACCTGGTCGCGTCGTTCGATGATCCTGCCACAAATGGTCGGTCTGACCATCGCAGTACACAACGGTCGCCAACACGTCCCAGTTCTCGTGAACGAAGACATGGTCGGCCACAAACTGGGCGAGTTCGCCGGTACCCGCACATACCGTGGGCACGTGGCTGACAAGAAAGCCAAGCGTTAAGGGGTAAGGAAATGGAAGTAGCCGCTAAGTTGTCGGGCGCTCGAATCTCCGCCCAGAAAGCCCGCTTGGTCGCCGACCAGATCCGCGGGAAGAAGGTGGGCGAAGCGCTCAACCTGTTGGCTTTCAGCAGTAAGAAAGCCGCCGAGATCATGAAGAAAGTGCTGGAGTCGGCCGTAGCCAACGCCGAGCATAACGAAGGCGCAGACGTTGATGACCTGAAGGTCAGCACCGTTTTCGTCAACGAAGGGCGTTCGCTGAAGCGCATCATGCCACGTGCCAAAGGCCGTGCTGATCGCATCGTCAAGCGGTCTTGCCATATCACTGTCAAGGTTGCTGACAAGTAACGGAGTCGAAGAGATGGGTCAGAAAGTACATCCCATTGGCATTCGCCTGGGAATCGTCAAGGAGCACACCTCCGTCTGGTACGCAGACGGTCGGACTTATGCGGACTACTTGTTCGCTGATCTGAAGGTGCGTGAGTATCTCCAAGACAAACTAAAAAGCGCGTCCGTAAGCCGTATCGATATCCATCGTCCGGCGCAGACTGCACGTATCACCATCCACACCGCTCGTCCAGGTATCGTTATCGGGAAGAAAGGTGAAGATGTTGAGAAACTGCGTCAGGACCTGACCAAGCAAATGGGTGTGCCTGTGCACATCAATATCGAAGAGATCCGCAAGCCGGAGCTCGACGGTATGCTGGTTGCGCAGAGCGTAGCTCAGCAGCTGGAGCGTCGCGTAATGTTCCGTCGCGCTATGAAGCGCGCTGTACAGAACGCAATGCGCATTGGTGCCAAAGGCATCAAAATCCAAGTGAGCGGTCGTCTCGGCGGTGCTGAAATCGCACGTACTGAATGGTATCGCGAAGGTCGTGTGCCACTGCACACCCTGCGTGCCGACATCGACTATGCCAACTACGAAGCTCACACCACCTACGGTGTGATCGGTGTAAAGGTTTGGATCTTCAAAGGCGAAGTAATTGGTGGTCGCCAAGAAGAACTGAAGCCACAAGCACCAGCGCCTCGTAAAAAAGCTGCTAAGTAAGGGGTACGCCAAATGTTGCAACCAAAGCGTACGAAGTTCCGCAAGCAGATGACCGGTCACAACCGTGGCCTGGCATTGCGCGGTAGCAAAGTCAGCTTCGGCGAGTTCGCGCTGAAGTCTGTTGCTCGTGGTCGTCTCACCGCTCGTCAGATCGAGTCAGCGCGTCGTGCTCTGACCCGTCACGTAAAACGTGGCGGCAAGATCTGGATCCGTGTATTCCCGGACAAGCCTGTCACCAAGAAGCCACTCGAAGTTCGGATGGGTAAAGGTAAGGGTAACGTGGAGTACTGGGTTGCCCAGATTCAGCCAGGCAAAGTCCTGTATGAAATCGAGGGTGTTTCTGAAGAGCTGGCGCGTGAGGCTTTCGCCCTGGCTGCTGCAAAGCTGCCGCTCGCCACCTCCTTTGTTAAACGGACGGTGATGTGATGAAAGCGAATGAACTTCGTGAAAAATCAGCACAGCAGCTGAACGAGCAACTGCTCGGCCTGCTGCGCGACCAGTTCAATCTGCGTATGCAGAAAGCAACTGGCCAGTTGGGGCAGTCTCATCTGCTCTCGCAAGTTAAGCGTGACATCGCTCGCGTGAAAACTGTGCTCAACCAGCAGGCAGGTAAGTAATCATGGCTGAAGCCGAAAAAACTGTCCGTACGCTGACTGGCCGTGTTGTCAGCGACAAGATGGACAAAACCATCACCGTTCTGATCGAGCGTCGCGTTAAGCACCCGATCTACGGTAAATACGTTAAGCGTTCGACTAAGCTGCACGCGCACGACGAAACCAATCAGTGCCACATCGGCGACAAAGTCACTATTCGTGAAACTCGTCCGATGGCCAAGACCAAGTCTTGGGCGCTGGTTGATGTTCTCGAACGCGCTGTGGAAGTCTAAGGGCTAGGGGTCGGAGAAATTATATGATTCAGACTCAATCCATGCTCGATGTGGCCGATAACAGCGGCGCTCGCCGTGTTATGTGCATCAAGGTGCTGGGTGGCTCCCATCGTCGTTACGCTGGTATCGGTGACATCATCAAAGTTACCGTCAAGGAAGCAATTCCTCGCGGTAAGGTGAAAAAAGGCCAGGTGATGACTGCTGTCGTAGTCCGCACTCGCCATGGCGTCCGTCGTGCTGACGGCTCCATCATCCGCTTTGATGGCAACGCTGCTGTTCTGTTGAACAACAAGCAAGAGCCGATCGGCACCCGTATCTTTGGGCCAGTGACCCGTGAACTTCGTACTGAGAAGTTCATGAAGATCGTCTCGCTCGCCCCAGAAGTGCTGTAAGGAGATCCGACATGCAAAAGATTCGTCGTGACGACGAGATCATCGTGATCGCCGGCAAAGACAAAGGTAAGCGCGGTAAGGTGCTGAAGGTTCTTGCTGACAACCGTCTGGTTGTTGGTGGTCTGAACCTGGTCAAGCGTCATACCAAGCCTAACCCGATGTCGGGCGTACAGGGCGGTATCGTCGAGAAAGAAGCGCCACTGCACGCTTCCAACGTCGCCATCTTCAACGGCGAAACCAACAAGGCTGACCGCGTTGGTTTCAAAGTAGAAGACGGTAAGAAAATTCGTGTCTTCAAGTCGACCCAAAAAGCGGTTGATGCTTGAACACTGCTAGGTAGAAGACCATGGCACGACTAAAAGAGATTTACCGGAAGGAAATCGCACCGAAACTTAAGGAAGAACTTAAGCTTTCGAACGTGATGGAAGTTCCGCGCGTTACCAAAATCACCCTGAACATGGGTCTGGGCGAAGCGATCGGCGACAAAAAAGTCATCGAGCACGCTGTTGCCGACCTGGAAAAGATCACCGGTCAGAAAGTCGTTGTGACTTACGCTCGGAAATCCATCGCTGGCTTTAAAGTCCGTGAAGGTTGGCCGATCGGTGTCAAAGTGACCCTGCGCCGTGAGCGTATGTACGAGTTCCTGGATCGTCTGCTGTCGATCTCCCTGCCTCGGGTTCGCGACTTCCGCGGCCTGAATGCCAAGTCCTTCGATGGTCGTGGCAACTACAGCATGGGCGTTAAAGAGCAGATCATTTTCCCGGAAATCGATTACGACAAGATCGACGCTCTCCGCGGTCTGGACATTACCCTGACCACCACTGCTCGGACGGATGACGAAGGTCGCGCACTGCTGCGCGCTTTCAAATTCCCGTTCCGCAACTGATTGGAGTAGGAAAATGGCCAAGAAGAGCATGAAGAACCGTGAGCTGAAGCGTCAGCTCACCGTTGCCAAGTACGCCACCAAGCGTGCAGCGCTGAAAGCTATCATCGTTGATCTGAACGCAAGTCCAGAAGCGCGTTGGGAAGCTACCGTAGCCCTGCAGAAGCAGCCACGTGACGCAAGCGCCTCGCG
Organism: Pseudomonas sp. 3JA; assembly: GCF_036961705.1. NCBI lineage: Bacteria > Pseudomonadati > Pseudomonadota > Gammaproteobacteria > Pseudomonadales > Pseudomonadaceae > Pseudomonas > Pseudomonas sp. 3JA. The sequence goes on along the minus strand of NZ_JBAMDJ010000020.1, from coordinate 86,540 downwards.
CATGCGTAACCGCTGCCGCCTGACTGGTCGTCCGCACGGCGTGTACCGCAAGTTCGGCCTTGGCCGTAACATGCTGCGTCAAGCTGCAATGCGTGGTGACGTTCCAGGTCTGGTTAAAGCCAGCTGGTAAGCACTGTCAAAGTCGCGGCGTTCGGGGTCGAAAGATCCTGACCGTCGGTGACCTTGAACATGAATCAAGCCCCTATTGGGGCTTGATTCATTTGTGGGGTGTGTCTAGAATACCCGGCTCGCCTGAGCCCGTGTTTTTATTGCACGGATGCGCTCGGCGACACGTACTAGCCGAAAGGCTAATTTTTTGTGTATTAGGAGCGTCTAGCCCATGAGTATGCAGGACCCGTTAGCGGACATGCTAACTCGTATCCGTAATGCCCAGATGGCTGAAAAGTCCGTCGTAAGCATGCCATCTTCTACGTTGAAGGTAGCTGTTGCCAAAGTCCTGAAGGACGAAGGTTACATTGCGGGTTATCAGATCAGCAGCGAAATCAAGCCACTGCTGTCCATCGAGCTGAAGTACTTCGAAGGCCGTCCGGTCATCGAGGAAGTGAAGCGCGTTAGCCGTCCAGGCCTGCGTCAGTACAAGTCCGTCGAGGATCTGCCGAAAGTTCGCGGCGGCCTGGGCGTGTCTATCGTCTCCACCAACAAAGGTGTGATGACGGATCGTGCTGCGCGCGCTGCCGGTGTCGGCGGCGAAGTTCTTTGCACTGTGTTCTAAGGGGGGATAAGCATGTCACGCGTCGCTAAGAACCCCGTTAAGCTGCCAGCCGGTGTCGAAGTCAAATTCGCAGGCCAACAGCTTTCGGTGAAGGGTGCCAAGGGCACTCTGCAACTGAACATCCATTCGTCCGTTGAGATCGTTGAAGAAGCTGGTGAGCTGCGTTTCGCTGCTCGCAATGGCGATCAACAGACTCGCGCAATGGCTGGTACCACTCGTGCGTTGGTAAACAACATGGTCCAAGGCGTAAGCCAAGGCTTCGAGCGCAAGCTCCAGCTGGTCGGTGTTGGTTACAAAGCGCAAGCAAAAGGCACAGTGCTGAACCTGGCTCTTGGCTTCTCGCACCCAGTGGATTATGAACTGCCGGAAGGCATCACCGCTGAGACTCCTAGCCAGACCGATATCCTGATCAAGGGCATCGACAAGCAGCTGGTAGGTCAAGTGGCCGCCGAGATCCGCGACTTCCGTCCACCAGAGCCGTACAAAGGCAAAGGTGTGCGCTACGCGGACGAAGTCGTCCGTCGTAAAGAAGCCAAGAAGAAGTAGGGCATAGCAAATGACCGACAAAAAAGTTACTCGACTGCGTCGCGCTCGCAAAGCACGCCTGAAAATGCACGAACTCGAAGTCGTGCGTCTCTGCGTGTTCCGCTCGTCGCAGCACATCTACGCCCAGGTCATTTCGGCCGACGGCAACAAAGTCCTGGCAAGTGCCTCGACTTTGGATAAAGAACTGCGTGATGGCGCCACTGGCAACATCGACGCGGCCACTAAGGTTGGCCAGCTGGTCGCTACGCGTGCAAAAGCCGCTGGCGTCTCGCAGGTGGCTTTCGACCGCTCTGGCTTCAAGTACCACGGCCGCGTCAAGGCGCTGGCTGATGCTGCTCGTGAAGCTGGGCTGGAGTTCTAAGTTATGTCAAATAACGACCAAAAGCGCGACGAAGGCTACATCGAGAAGCTGGTTCAAGTTAACCGCGTAGCCAAAACCGTTAAAGGCGGCCGTATCTTCACTTTCACTGCGTTGACCGTAGTGGGTGATGGTAAAGGCCGTGTTGGCTTCGGCCGTGGCAAGTCGCGTGAAGTGCCTGCTGCGATCCAGAAGGCAATGGAAGCTGCTCGCCGCAACATGATCCAGGTTGATCTGAACGGCACCACGCTGCAGTACGCAATGAAGTCCGCCCATGGCGCTTCGAAGGTGTACATGCAGCCTGCTTCTGAAGGTACCGGTATCATCGCTGGCGGCGCTATGCGTGCCGTCCTCGAAGTTGCTGGCGTTCAGAACGTTCTGGCCAAGTGCTACGGCTCGACTAACCCAGTAAACGTGGTTCACGCCACTTTCAAGGGTTTGAAAGCAATGCAGTCTCCTGAATCCATTGCCGCCAAGCGTGGCAAAAGCGTCAAGGAGATCTTCTGATCATGGCTACCGTAAAAGTTACGCTGATCAAAAGCATGACCGGCCGCATCCCTAACCACAAACTGTGCGTTAAGGGTCTGGGTCTGCGTCGCATCGGTCACACTGTAGAAGTCCTGGATACTCCCGAGAATCGCGGGATGATCAACAAGGCTTACTACATGCTGCGTGTCGAGGGTTAATCGATGAAACTCAATGATCTGAGTCCAGCGCCGGGTTCCCGTCGCGAAAAGCATCGTCCGGGCCGTGGTATCGGTAGTGGTTTGGGCAAGACCGGTGGCCGTGGCCACAAAGGTCAGACCTCCCGCTCCGGTGGCACCATTGCTCCAGGCTTTGAAGGCGGTCAACAGCCGCTGCATCGTCGCCTGCCGAAGTTCGGTTTCGTTTCCCTGAAAGCCATGGACCGCGCAGAAGTGCGTCTGTCCGAGCTGGCCAAAGTGGAAGGCGACATCGTCACCGTGCAGTCCCTGAAGGATGCCAACGTGATCAACCAGAACGTTCAGCGTGTGAAAATCATGCTGTCGGGCGAAGTTGCTCGTGCTGTCACCATCGGAAAGGGAATCGGCGCCACCAAAGGTGCGCGTGCGGCTATCGAAGCAGCTGGCGGCAAGTTCGAGGAATAAATGGCTAAGCAAGGTGCTCTCTCTGCGCTCGGCAAAGGCGGTATGTCTGAACTCTGGGCTCGTCTGCGTTTTCTGTTCCTGGCGATTATCGTCTACCGAATAGGCGCACACATCCCGGTTCCAGGTATCAACCCGGACCGACTCGCGGACCTGTTTCGACAGAATGAGGGGACCATTCTTAGCTTGTTCAACATGTTTTCCGGCGGCGCGCTGGAGCGGATGAGCATCTTTGCACTGGGGATCATGCCGTACATTTCGGCATCGATCATCATGCAATTGATGAGCGCCGTCAGCCCGCAGCTGGAGCAGTTGAAGAAGGAAGGTGAAGCTGGCCGTCGCAAGATCAGCCAGTACACCCGCTACGGCACTGTCGTCCTCGCTCTCGTTCAAGCCATTGGCATGTCCATCGGCTTGGCGGGGCAGGGCGTTTCGTTCACTGCTGACTTCAGCTTTCATTTCGTTGCGGTAACCACTTTTGTGGCAGGCGCGATGTTCATGATGTGGCTGGGTGAGCAGATTACTGAGCGTGGTGTTGGCAACGGTATCTCGATGTTGATCTTCGCAGGTATCGTCGCCGGTCTTCCGAGAGCGATCGGGCAGTCTTTCGAGTCTGCGCGTCAGGGTGATATCAACATTTTCGCCCTGGTTGCCATCGGTCTGCTGGCAGTAGCGATTATCGGTTTCGTGGTGTTCATTGAGCGTGGTCAGCGTCGTATTGCTGTTCACTACGCCAAGCGTCAGCAGGGCCGCAAGGTATTTGCTGCGCAGACCAGCCACTTGCCGTTGAAGGTGAACATGGCCGGCGTCATTCCGGCTATTTTCGCGAGCAGCATCCTGCTGTTCCCGGCTTCGTTGGGTGCCTGGTTCGGCCAGTCTGAAGGTATGGGCTGGTTGCAGGACATCTCGCAGTCGATCGCTCCTGGTCAGCCGTTGAATATTCTGCTGTTTAGTGCAGGGATTATTTTCTTCTGCTTCTTCTATACGGCGTTGATGTTCAATCCGAAAGACGTAGCGGAAAACCTGAAGAAGTCCGGTGCCTTTATTCCGGGCATCCGTCCAGGTGAGCAGTCTGCGCGCTACATTGATGGCGTTCTGACTCGCTTGACCATGTTCGGTGCTCTTTACATGACGGCCGTCTGTCTGTTGCCCCAGTTCCTGGTGGTTGCGGCAAACGTACCGTTCTACCTTGGCGGGACCTCGTTGCTGATCGTGGTCGTGGTTGTGATGGACTTCATGTCCCAAGTACAATCGCACCTCGTTTCGCACCAGTACGAATCCCTGATGAAGAAAGCCAACCTGAAGGGCTACGGCAGCGGCATGTTGCGCTGAGTAGCGTCCATAAGGTTCGAGGAGTTGGTGATGAAAGTTCGTGCATCGGTGAAAAAGCTGTGCCGTAACTGCAAGATTATTCGCCGCGAAGGTGTTGTTCGGGTAATTTGCAGCGCGGAACCGCGTCACAAACAGCGCCAAGGCTGAGTGTGATTGTGCTTTAAGCCCGGCAGCTAGTGCGCTGCCGGGTTGATTATTTGTTATTACAGCGATATTATCTCGCGCCCTATTTCTTGGCTTCCGGGGCGTAGGTAGCTGTCAATTGGAGTCCCACTGAATGGCCCGTATTGCAGGCGTCAACATTCCAGATAACAAGCATACTGTTATCTCGCTGACCTACATCTATGGTGTTGGTCGCACTACTGCACAGAAAATTTGTGCAGTGACTGGGGTCAACCCAGCGGCAAAGATCAAAGATCTGAGCGACGAGCAGATTGAACAGCTGCGTGGCGAAGTGGCGAAGTTCACCACTGAAGGTGACCTGCGTCGCGAAATCAACATGAAAATCAAGCGCTTGATGGACCTCGGTTGCTATCGCGGTCTGCGTCATCGTCGTGGTCTGCCAGTACGCGGTCAGCGTACCAAGACCAACGCGCGTACCCGTAAAGGTCCGCGTAAGCCGATCCGCAAGTAATCGCCCCAGCGAATCGACAGGAATTTAATCATGGCAAAACCTGCTGCTCGTCCTCGTAAAAAAGTTAAAAAGACAGTGGTTGATGGCATCGCCCACATCCATGCTTCTTTTAACAACACCATCGTGACCATTACCGACCGTCAAGGTAACGCTCTTTCCTGGGCTACCTCCGGTGGTTCGGGTTTCCGCGGTTCCCGCAAGTCCACCCCGTTCGCTGCTCAAGTAGCTGCTGAGCGTGCTGGTCAAGCTGCGCTGGAATACGGCCTGAAAAACCTCGACGTCAACGTCAAGGGTCCAGGTCCAGGTCGTGAATCCGCAGTCCGCGCTTTGAACGGCTGTGGCTACAAGATCGCCAGCATCACCGACGTGACGCCAATCCCGCACAACGGGTGCCGTCCGCCGAAGAAGCGCCGCGTGTAATCCAGGAGATTGTAAAGAATGGCTCGTTACATTGGTCCAAAATGCAAACTCGCTCGTCGCGAAGGCACCGATCTTTTTCTGAAGAGCGGCGTGCGCGCGATCGAATCGAAGTGCAACATTGAAGCAGCACCTGGTATCCACGGCCAACGCCGCGGTCGCCAGTCCGACTACGGCACCCAACTGCGTGAAAAGCAGAAGGTCCGTCGTATCTACGGCGTTCTCGAGCGTCAATTCAGCGGCTACTACAAAGAAGCTGCTGGCAAGAAAGGCGCAACCGGCGAAAACCTGTTGCAGCTGCTCGAATGCCGCCTGGACAACGTTGTATACCGTATGGGTTTCGGTTCTACTCGTGCCGAATCTCGTCAGCTGGTATCGCACAAGTCGATCAGCGTTAACGGTCAGACCGTAAACGTTCCGTCCTACCAGGTTCGTGCTGGTGACGTGGTTGCTGTTCGCGAGAAAGCAAAGAACCAACTTCGCATTGTCCAAGCTCTCGATCTGTGTGCCCAACGTGGCCGCGTAGAATGGGTAGAAGTAGACACTGAGAAGAAGTCGGGCGTTTTCAAGAACGTTCCTGCTCGCAGTGATCTGTCCGCCGACATCAACGAAAGCCTGATTGTCGAGCTCTACTCCAAGTAAGGGCTAGAAAATAGGTGCATCCATGCAGATTTCGGTAAATGAGTTCCTGACACCCCGCCATATTGATGTGCAGGTTGTCAGTCCAACCCGCGCCAAGATCACACTCGAGCCTCTCGAGCGTGGTTTCGGCCACACCCTGGGCAACGCGCTGCGCCGCATCCTGTTGTCCTCAATGCCCGGCTGTGCAGTAGTCGAGGCCGAGATTGACGGTGTGCTCCATGAGTACAGCGCCATCGAAGGTGTACAGGAAGACGTAATTGAAATCCTGTTGAACCTGAAAGGTCTGGCTATCAAGCTGCACGGTCGTGACGAAGTTACGCTGACCTTGTCGAAGAAGGGTTCGGGGGTGGTTACCGCTGCCGATATTCAGCTGGATCATGATGTCGAGATCGTTAACCCCGATCACGTAATCGCTAACCTGGCGTCTAACGGCGCCCTGAACATGAAGCTCACCGTAGCTCGTGGTCGTGGTTATGAACCGGCAGACTCGCGTCAGAGCGATGAAGACGAAAGCCGCAGCATCGGTCGCTTGCAGCTTGACTCTTCGTTCAGCCCAGTACGCCGTATCGCATACGTGGTGGAAAACGCCCGTGTCGAACAGCGTACCAACCTGGACAAGCTGGTTATTGATCTGGAAACCAACGGTACCCTGGATCCTGAAGAGGCTATCCGCCGTGCTGCAACCATCCTGCAACAGCAGTTGGCTGCGTTCGTCGACCTCAAGGGTGACAGTGAGCCAGTGGTTGTCGAGCAGGAAGACGAGATCGATCCGATCCTGCTTCGCCCGGTTGACGATCTGGAACTGACTGTACGTTCGGCTAACTGCCTTAAGGCGGAAAACATCTACTACATCGGCGACCTGATTCAGCGTACCGAAGTAGAGCTGTTGAAGACTCCGAACCTTGGCAAGAAATCCTTGACTGAAATCAAGGACGTTCTGGCCTCCCGCGGTCTGTCCCTCGGCATGCGCCTCGACAACTGGCCGCCTGCAAGTCTTAAGAAGGACGACAAGGCGACTGCCTGATCGTCGTAATCACCGAACGTTGTGTTTGGTAAGGAATGAACCATGCGTCATCGTAAAAGTGGTCGTCACCTGAGCCGCACCAGCTCGCACCGCAAGGCCATGTTCCAAAACATGGCGGTGTCGCTGTTCGAGCACGAGCTGATCAAAACTACACTGCCGAAAGCCAAAGAACTGCGCCGCGTTGCTGAGCCGCTGATCACTCTGGCCAAGACAGATAGCCTGGCTAACCGCCGTCTGGCTTTCGACCGTACTCGTTCGAAAGCTATCGTTGGTAAGCTCTTCAACGACCTGGGCAAGCGTTACGCTACCCGTGAGGGTGGCTACCTGCGCATCCTCAAGTGCGGTTTCCGCGCTGGCGACAACGCGCCTATGGCGTACGTCGAGTTGGTTGATCGTGCTACCAGCGGCGAAGCTGTATCCGCTGAGTAAGTCGGCAACATACAAAAAACCGGGCCTTGTGCCCGGTTTTTTGTTGCCTGAAGAAAAAGCAGGCAAGCCGCTTCGACCGGCTTGGCTATTGGCAAGTATTCAGTGTTAGATATTGACTATCGATGTCCATGATTTAATGAATTTGGATACTGTCATTAATATGATCAATACTCCTTTCCAGCCGATTAGCCGGCAGTTCGAAGACCGACCTAGGAAGATTGAGCATGAGCCAGACCAAAACGCTTACGACCGCCAGCGGCGCTCCTGTCGCCGATAACCAGAACTCTCGCTCCGCCGGCCCACGCGGCCCGCTGCTGCTCGACGATTTCCACTTGATCGAGAAACTCGCCCACTTCAACCGCGAAAATATTCCTGAACGCCGTGTGCACGCCAAAGGCTCGGGCGCCTACGGTACATTTACCGTGACCCGGGATATCACGCAGTACACCAGCGCCAAGTTGTTCGACACAGTCGGCAAGCAAACCCCAACTTTCCTGCGGTTCTCCACCGTGGGCGGTGAGCGTGGTTCTGCCGACACCGAACGCGATCCGCGCGGTTTCGCCCTGAAGTTCTACACCGAGGAAGGCAACTGGGACATCGTCGGCAACAACACCCCGGTATTCTTCATCCGTGATCCGTTGAAATTTCCAGACTTCATCCACACCCAGAAACGTCTGCCGCAAAGCAATCTGAAAAGCGCCCAGGCGATGTGGGATTTCTGGTCGCATTCGCCTGAGGCGTTGCACCAGGTCACCATTCTGTTTTCCGATCGCGGTATTCCGGATGGCTACCGCCACATGCACGGCTTCGGCAGCCACACCTACAGCCTGATCAACGCACAGGGTGAGCGCCACTGGGTGAAGTGGCACTACAAGACCCAGCAAGGGATCAAGAACCTCGCGCCGGCAGAGGCAGCACGCCTGGCGGGGACGGACCCGGATTACGCCCAGCGTGACTTGTTCAGTGCCATCGAGCGCGGTGACTTCCCGAAATGGAGCGTTTGCATCCAGGTCATGACTGAAGCCCAGGCTGCAGCCCATTACGAGAATCCGTTCGACGTCACCAAGACCTGGTCGCAGAAAGAGTTTCCGCTGATCGAAGTCGGTGTGCTCGAGCTCAACCGCAACCCGCAAAATTACTTTGCCGAAGTCGAGCAAGCGGCGTTTGGCCCTAGCAACATGGTGCCAGGGGTTGGCCTCTCGCCGGACCGCATGCTGCAGGGCCGTGTCTTCGCCTACGCTGATGCGCATCGCTACCGTGTGGGCACCAATCACCAGCAATTGCCGGTGAATGCGCCACGTAGCCCGGTCAACACTTACCAGCGCGACGGTGCCATGGCGTTTGGCAGCAACGGCGGGGCGGCACCGAACTACGAGCCGAACAGCTACGTGGAGGCGCCGAAGCAAGCCCCACGTTACGCAGAACCAGCACTGGCTCTCAGTGGCGCGGCGGACCGTTACGATCATCGCGAAGACACCGACTACTACAGCCACGCCGGTGCGCTGTTCCGCTTGATGAGCGATGAGCAGAAGGCGCTGTTGATCAGCAATATCGCCGGTGCAATGGCAGGCGTGTCGGCAGATGTGGTTGACCGTCAGCTGCAGCATTTCTTCAAGGCCGATGTTGCTTATGGAGAGGGCATCGCAAAAGCCTTGGGTGTAGCGCTTAACTAAGTCTAAACGAGAAGCAGAACCGCCCTCATTTGGGCGGTTTTTGCGTTATTTAACCTGGTTTTCTCGGATTTTCTTCGCTTTTGTAGCGTTGAGACAGTGACCTTGCGCTCAGCTTGGTTCAAACTACAACCTTTAAGAGCTTGTGGAGATGTAGGGCGATGCAAGGTCACCCAGACGTAATCGATTACCTCAACACGTTGCTGACAGGCGAACTGGCAGCCCGTGATCAATATTTCATCCATTCGCGGATGTACGAGGATTGGGGTTTTACCGAGCTCTACGAACGTATCAACCACGAGATGGAAGAAGAGACCCAGCACGCCGATGCGCTGATGCGCCGGATCCTGATGCTTGAAGGCACGCCACGCATGCGTGCCGATGACCTCGACGTCGGTACCACGGTGCCCGACATGCTCGCCGCCGACCTGCGCCTGGAATACAAAGTCCGCGCCGCACTGTGCAAAGGCATCGAGCTCTGCGAGCAGCACAACGACTACGTGACCCGCGAGATCCTGCGGATCCAGCTCAACGACACCGAAGAAGACCATACCTACTGGCTGGAGAAGCAGTTGGGTCTGATCAAGCTGATCGGGTTGGAAAACTACCTGCAATCGCAATTCTGATTGCTGGGAAAGGGAACGCAGAGCGTCGCAAGCTGCATGCCCACGCAGAGCGTGGGAACGATCAAGCCCCTGTCACCGATGAGATGACAGGGGCTTTTTCGTGCCCGGGTGAAATCAGTCCCGATCACGTTCCAGCAGCGGCTTGAGGTAGTAGCCGGTGTAGGACTGCTTCATCTCGGCCACTTGTTCCGGCGTCCCTACGGCGATTATCTGGCCACCCTTGGAGCCGCCTTCCGGCCCCAGGTCCACCAGCCAGTCAGCGGTCTTGATCACGTCCAGGTTGTGTTCGATCACCACTACAGTATTGCCGTGGTCGCGAAGGCGGTGCAGCACGTCGAGCAATTGCTGGATATCGGCGAAGTGCAGGCCGGTGGTCGGCTCGTCGAGGATATACAGGGTCTTGCCGGTGTCGCGCTTGGACAGCTCGCGAGACAACTTGACCCGCTGGGCTTCACCGCCGGACAAGGTCGTTGCCGACTGCCCCAGCTTGATGTACGACAGGCCGACATCCATCAGCGTCTGGAGCTTGCGCGCCAGGGCCGGCACCGCGTCGAAGAACACCCGGGCCTCCTCGATGGTCATCTCGAGGGTTTCGTGGATGTTCTTGCCCTTGTATTTGATCTCCAGGGTTTCGCGGTTGTAGCGCTTGCTCTTGCACACATCGCACGGCACGTAGATGTCTGGCAGAAAGTGCATTTCCACTTTGATCAGGCCATCGCCCTGGCAGGCTTCGCAGCGCCCGCCCTTGACGTTGAACGAGAAACGCCCCGGGCCGTAGCCGCGCGAGCGGGACTCTGGCACGCCGGCGAACAGTTCGCGGATCGGTGTGAACAATCCGGTGTAGGTCGCCGGGTTGGAGCGCGGCGTGCGGCCAATCGGGCTCTGGTCGATGTCGACCACCTTGTCCAGGTGCTCCAGGCCCTTGATGCTGTCGTGGGCGGCCGCTTCCAGGGTCGTGGCGCCGTTCAGGGCCGTGGCGCTGAGGGGGAACAGGGTGTTGTTGATCAGCGTCGACTTGCCGGAGCCGGACACGCCGGTCACGCAGGTCAGCAAGCCGATCGGGATTTCCAGGTCGACGTTGCGCAAGTTGTTGCCGCGAGCCCCCTTGAGGGTCAGGGACAACTTCTTGTTGCGCGGCGTACGTTTGGCCGGAACCTTGATCTTCACCCGACCCGACAGGTATTTGCCGGTCAGGGAGTCAGGGTGCGCCATGACTTCGGCGGCGGTGCCCTGGGCAACGATATGCCCGCCATGGACCCCTGCGCCCGGGCCGATGTCCACCACGTAGTCCGCCAGGCGGATGGCGTCCTCGTCGTGCTCGACCACGATCACCGTGTTGCCGATGTCCCGCAGGTGCTTCAGGGTTCCAAGCAACCGGTCGTTGTCCCGCTGGTGCAGGCCGATGGATGGCTCGTCGAGGATATACATCACCCCCACCAGGCCGGCGCCGATCTGGCTGGCGAGGCGGATACGCTGGGCTTCGCCGCCGGACAGCGTGTCTGCGCTGCGGTCGAGGGTCAGGTAATCCAGGCCGACGTTCACCAGGAACTGCAGGCGCTCGCGGATTTCCTTGAGGATCTTGTCGGCGATTTCGCCCCGACGGCCGGTGAGCTTCAAGCCGCCGAAATAATCGGTAGCGTCGCCAATCGGCAGGCTGGTCACCGCCGGCAGGGTCTTCTCGCCCACCCACACATGCCGCGCCTCGCGACGCAGGCGAGTGCCACGGCAGTCCGGGCAGGGCTGGGTGCTGAGGAACTTGGCCAGTTCTTCGCGCACGCTGGCCGATTCGGTCTCGCGGTAGCGTCGCTCCAGGTTCGGCACGATGCCTTCGAACGGGTGGGAGCGCTTGACGATATCGCCGCGGTCGTTGAGGTATTTGAAGTCGACATTCTGCGAGCCGCTGCCCTGCAGGATGAATTTCTGCTGGTCGGCGGGCAGCTCGTTGAACGGTTTATCCAGGCTGAACTTGTAATGGGCCGCCAGCGAACCGAGCATCTGGAAATAGTAGACGTTGCGCCTGTCCCAGCCGCGAATCGCGCCTTCGGCCAGGGTCAGCTCGCCATTGACCAGGCGCTTGGTGTCGAAGAACTGCTTGACCCCCAGGCCATCGCAGGTCGGGCAGGCGCCAGCCGGGTTGTTGAAGGAGAACAGCTTGGGTTCCAGCTCGCTGATGGCATGGCCGCAGATCGGGCAGGCGAAACGCGCGGAGAAAATGATCTCCTCGCCGGGTTCGTCGTCCATCGGTGCGACCAGGGCGATGCCGTCGGCCAGTTTCAGTGCCGTCTCGAAGGACTCGGCCAGCCGCTGCTGCAAGTCGGCACGGACCTTGAAGCGGTCGACCACCACATCGATCGAATGCTTCTTCTGTTTATCCAGTTTCGGCAGTTCGTCCAGCTCGCACAGCTTGCCGTTGACCCGGGCCCGCACGAAGCCCTGGGCGCGCAGCTCTTCGAACACCATCAGGTGTTCGCCCTTGCGCTCGCGAACCACCGGGGCCAGCAGCATCAGCTTGCTGCCTTCGGGCTGGGCCAGCACCAGGTCGACCATCTGGCTGACGGTCTGGGCTTCCAGGGGAATGTCGTGGTCGGGGCAGCGGGGAATGCCGACCCGCGCATACAGCAAGCGCAGGTAGTCGTAGATCTCGGTGATGGTGCCGACCGTCGACCGGGGGTTATGGGAGGTCGATTTCTGTTCGATGGAAATGGCCGGCGACAGGCCTTCGATGGTGTCGACGTCGGGTTTTTCCATCATCGACAGGAACTGCCGGGCGTAGGCCGACAGCGATTCGACATAGCGTCGCTGGCCTTCAGCGTACAACGTGTCGAAGGCCAGGGATGATTTGCCGGATCCGGACAGGCCGGTGATGACGATCAGCTTGTCCCGTGGCAGGGTCAGGTCGATGTTCTTCAGGTTGTGGGTACGGGCCCCACGAATCAGGATCTTGTCCAAAGTGGCCTCGCTCGGCGGGCGTCGAAAACGTAGGAGTATACGGGCAAATACTGGATGGATGCACACTATTGAAGGTGCGATTGCAGCCATACATGAAGACTGCGCGGCAAACGGTCGCCATATACCCTCTCAATCGATGGGACTGGTAGAATCGCCGCCGGTTCACATGAGGTTTTTCCATGCAAGATCCCCACAGCGAACGCATGAGTCGTGGCGAGACACGCGCAGCAAGCGGTCTGGCCCTGGTGTTCGCCTTCCGTATGCTGGGCATGTTCATGGTGTTGCCGGTGCTGGCGACCTATGGCATGGACCTGGCAGGCGCCACCCCGGCCCTCATCGGCCTGGCGATCGGCGCTTATGGCCTGACCCAGGCGATCTTCCAGATCCCGTTCGGGGTCATTTCCGACCGTATCGGCCGGCGCCCGGTTATCTACCTGGGGCTGATCGTCTTCGCCCTGGGCAGTGTGCTGGCGGCCAATGCCGACTCGATCTGGGGCGTGATCGCCGGACGCATCCTGCAGGGCGCCGGGGCTATTTCCGCGGCCGTGATGGCGCTGCTGTCAGACTTGACCCGCGAACAACATCGGACCAAGGCCATGGCCATGATCGGCATGACCATCGGTCTGTCGTTCGCCGTGGCCATGGTGGTCGGTCCTTTGCTGACCCGCGCGTTTGGCTTGTCGGGCCTGTTCCTGGCGACCGGGGCCATGGCGCTGGTGGGAATCCTGATCGTGGCGTTCATGGTGCCGCGGTCCACCGGGCCGTTGCAGCACCGGGAATCCGGGGTGGCGCGCCAGGCATTGATCCCGACGCTCAAGCACCCGGACCTGCTGCGCCTGGACCTGGGTATTTTCGTGCTCCACGCCATGCTGATGTCCAGCTTCGTGGCCTTGCCGCTGGCCCTGGTCGAGAAGGCCGGCCTGCCCAAGGAGCAGCACTGGTGGGTTTACCTGACGGCGCTGCTGATTTCGTTCTTCGCCATGATTCCGTTCATCATCTATGGCGAGAAACGACGCAAAATGAAACGAGTTTTGCTCGGCGCCGTCATGACGCTGATGCTCACTGAGCTATTCTTCTGGCAGTTCGGCGATAGCTTGCGGGCGTTGGTGATCGGCACGGTGGTGTTCTTCACCGCGTTCAATCTGCTGGAAGCCTCGCTGCCGTCGCTGATCAGCAAGGTTTCGCCAGCGGGCGGCAAGGGCACGGCGATGGGGGTCTACTCCACCAGTCAGTTCCTGGGCTCGGCGTTGGGCGGGATCCTTGGCGGCTGGCTGTTCCAGCATGGCGGTTTGTCGGTTGTGTTCCTGGGTTGTGCCGCGCTGGCTGCACTTTGGTTAGCCTTTGCTGTTACCATGCGCGAACCTCCCTATGTGACGAGCCTGCGCTTGCCCTTATCGCCCGAGGCGATTCGTGAGGCTGGCCTGACCGAGCGTCTGAAGGCCGTCGTTGGAGTAACCGATGCAGTGGTGGTCGCCGACGAAGCGGCCGTGTATATCAAACTCGACACCGAATTATTGGATCGTGCGACGCTCGAGCGCCTGGTGAACAACCCGGCCCCGACTACGTGCGAAGCCTAGGAGAACGTTATGGCCCGTGGGGTTAACAAAGTCATATTGGTCGGTACTTGCGGCCAGGATCCCGAAGTTCGCTACCTGCCGAACGGCAACGCCGTGACCAACCTGAGTCTGGCGACCAGCGAACAGTGGACCGACAAGCAGACCGGCCAGAAGGTCGAGAAGACCGAATGGCACCGCGTGTCGATGTTCGGCAAAGTGGCTGAAATCGCCGGCGAATACCTGCGCAAGGGTTCGCAGGTGTACATCGAGGGCAAGCTGCAGACTCGCGAGTGGGAAAAAGACGGCATCAAGCGCTACACCACCGAAATCGTGGTCGACATGCAAGGCACCATGCAATTGCTGGGTGGCCGTCCACAGGGCGACCAGCAGCAAGGTGGCAACAACTACCAGCAATCGGCCCCTCGTCAGCAGGCACCTCGTCCACAGCAGTCGGCTCCGCAGCCACAACGTGAACGCCCGGCCCCACAACAGGCCGCGCCGCAACCGGCACCGGATTTCGACAGCTTTGATGACGATATTCCGTTCTGATGACGGGTTGAGACTACTCAGCCAATAGTTTGAAAAAAAGCCCCAAGCGCACTCTGCCCTTGGGGCTTTTTATTTATTGGCGCAGGCCAGGTTCATGACTTGAGGACCCCGGGCAATCCGGTCATGCTCACAAATCCAGATCCAATACTTCCTGCATCCTCTCGCCAATCGACTGCCTCAACCACTCGGCATGGAACGCCATGTCCCGCACCGTTACATCCGAAAACCGAAGTTCGATCGGTTTGCCATTGGCCCCGGCGAAGCACACCACAAAGTGACAAAAGTGGGCGGAAGCGGTCGTTATGTAGGGCCTGATGGAGTGGATATCGCTGTACGGCACGCATTCTTCGGTGGTCTGCCGGGCAGGGCGGCGCTGGGTGAAGGTGAGGCGTTGCTGGCGTTCGTCGAAGCAGAAGCCAAGCACCGTAGGCCCGGAGGCGAGCCAGTTGAGCACGCAGACGGCCGCGAATGCGCTGATGAACGCGAGCGCTATAAACAGGGGGGCCTCGATCACTCTTGTATGAATGGGCGACAGGTTTTGTCCGACATGAAACAACTTCGTCGATAGCACTGCCAGCCCGTAGACCGGCAAGGCCAGCAGCATCACCACGGCATACACCATCGTGCCCAGGTATCCCGGCCTGGATACGTCGCTTGAGCAATCCCACGTGGGCGGGTGCAGTGGCGCTGATGTAGCGGTCGGGAACGGGGATTCGACCAGGCGCGGCGGGCGTTTGCGTTTCATACGGCTGGCTCTTGGGAAAAATGCCCGGCCATTCTTATCGTTATTCCTCAAGTACGCCTAGTAAAAAACAGTTCCCGAGGTTGGGTTCTTCCTGAATCCCGCCCACCCAGGTTTTTTCTGCCTGGCCTGCAGTGCTATCACCCCCTCACGGCCGATAGTCCGCCGGTAATTCATGCCGCGTCGGCGCTTTTTCTTCGTGATAGTGCGGTTTGCCTTGGGGAGAGCTCATCAAGGTCGAGTTGGCCAGGATCGTCTCCGTCAGCAAACAGTCTTCACCTTCCCCGAACCAGCAGGCCAGCGCTGAGTTTCGATTGCCATGCAGGTCTACGACGGCCGGCCAGTTTTCGACGCCGTGGGCGTCACTGGGGGCGATGTCGGGGTAGTGCTTGGGCGGCAGGACCAGCGCATCGCCGGGTCGCAGCCAAAGGTCGGCCAAATGAATTTCCCTCGACGCCGGCCGCCAACGGGCGACGCTGATCACCAGTGGCAAGCGGCCATAACGGGAAAAGAACGCGTGGGGGAAGTTGTGGTATTCGAGGTCGGTCGGGTTGTAGGTCAGCAGCTCGCGCTGGCGCCCCGGGCCGAGGTAGGGCGATTGATGGCCGGCCCATTTGCCGTAGGTGTATTGGCCCAGGATCAATTGGTCGTACTCGAAACGCAGGCATTCGCCGTTGCCGAGCAGGGTCATGCCAAAGGCCTGCGCCGTTTCCTTGGTTGCCCAGATCGGTGCGTAGTGCACTTCGCTGGCGTGGAAGTCGAACGTCTTGATCCAGTAGGAACCGCTGTTCGTTGCAACCTCACGGTCCCGCCAACTGATACCCGAGTAGCGAGTGCCCAGAGACAGGGCCGGGTTCTCGGGGCTGAGCTGGATCAGGTGGCCGTGCTCCTGGACACTCGGTCGAGCCAGGCCATGGTCGTTGAACAGGTAGGGAAACCGGCGGGGATCGAGGGCCGTTTCCACGCCATCGCCGATAAAGGGAACACTGTTGAAGACTTGCATCGTATGGGGACCACGCACGCAAGAAAGCTAGAGAAAGGGCGCTCAATCGCCCGACGAACCTGTGGGAACGAGCTTGCTCGCGATGGCGGCGGCACATTCAACATTGAAGCAAGCTGAACCAGCGCTATCGCGAGCAAGCTCGCTCCCACAGGGGATCTCACTATCGGGTGTCAACTGTACGGACGATGCTGCTCACGCAACCAGTCCATGCCGTGAGGTTGGCGCCACGGCCGGACGGCGGCGCGCTTTTCAACCTGGGTCAGGCACAGGGCGTCCATCCAGTAGTAGACCATCAACAGGTGAAACACCTCATCGCCGCGTCGGTCCCAGATGACGTCGTCCTGCTGGCGACCCGGTTCGATGGGCTTGAGCCGGCAGTCGCCCTGGTCATGCATGCCCTGCAGGCAGGTTCCCGTCTCGTAGTTGATCAGCAGCACCGGGTGGTTGATTTCCGGATAAGGTTTTTCCAGCTCGGGCATGTACCAGTATTGCCCTGGATTGTGCCTGTCCGGCGTCTGCATGGCGATACGGGTCCGGTTTTGCGGATCGACCGCTAGGGCCGGTTTCGCGTCGGTATTGTTGCGCACGATGTACAGCGCGGTGCGAGGGTCTTCCTCGGTCGTTGCGGTTTTTACCAACTTGACCTTGCCAAACGAGTCGTGGGAAAACCGAGCCTTGACCTTCACCGTTGGGTTGAGGTCCTTGCCTGCCTGGCCAAAACCGGCAATGAGTCCATCGACACCGGGCACCTCGAAGTCATTTCCCGCCAGCACATAGGTCAGGCCGGACAACGGGTTGGGCTGCATGTGCTTGGTCAGCGTGTCCCAGCGCATCAGCGACACTTCGCTGGCGCCGTTGGACAGCAGGGCCTCACGCATGGCATACGTCGGGTAGTAGCGCGCGTCGCGCGGCCAGCGCTCAGTGGCCATCAGCAATTTTTGCCCGTTTTTTTGTCTCAGCAGCAGGGCCAGCGCATCCCAGAACTGTTCAAATTCCGTGGTCGATGCATTCGCGGCGGGTGGGTAGTGGAAGCTTTCGCTGGTTTCCTTGCTTTTGTTGTCCACGAACACCATTCGCAAGGCCGGGCGGGTTGCTTCAGCCTTGGAGGTGGCTTGCCGCCCGGAGCGGCCGAGGACAACCACCGATTCTTGCCAAGTGCCTTCGATTTCCGCCTTGTAGCTGGTGTACCACTGGTAGGCCTGCTCCAGTGCCGTACGGGTCTCGCCTTCCTTGACGAAGCGATAGACCGGCGCGATTGCCAACTCCACGACGGTCGGGTCGTCGGGCAGCGATTCGCGCCATTTGCCGAACTCCGCATTGCAATTGTTCGGGTCCACTGAGTTGAAAGCGATGGCGTGCGTGCCACCCCGGGTGGTCAGGTTGGCGTTGCGATGGGCGATGTTTTTCTTGACCGTTTCCGAGACCGAGGTGGTCGCGCTACCGCTGACGAAGGCGCCGTATTCGGCCTTGACCATGGCATCGAGGGTGTTGGTCTTGCTGAGGAAACTCTTGAGTGCGGTCATCGCATAGTTCAGCGAGCCACCGACAGTCACTTCGCTGACGATATCGGCACCAAAGTCGACCAGGAAATTGAAGAACGGTGCCGGATTGCCCGGGTCGAAGGCCTTGGGCAACTCATCGATGCGCTTCTTGAACGCTTCCGTGGCATTGGCGGGGCTGACCTCGAGGGTCAGTTTCCACAACCGCACCGTGTGACTGTAGAGCGCGGCTTCGCGCTCTTCGAGCGTCTTGATGTCGCTGCCGAAGGTGGCTTTGAAACCGGCGGAAAAGGCGCCGTATTTGCCGGAGGCTTCGACACTCGTCTGGGTATGTCTTTCGAACTCATCACGGGAGGCAAACGTCTCGGTGGAGAAATTGTCGTTGGCCACGACCGTGGACATGGTGACGTTTTTCCCCACGTTGTAAGACGTTTTCCGGTATGGCACCGCACGTTTGCCCGATTCGGTATCGCCGACCTTCAGGCACTCCTTGCTGTCGCCGGCCCAATCGAGCCGGTTCAGTCCGCGCCCCAG
This sequence comes from Pseudomonas sp. 3JA, assembly GCF_036961705.1. NCBI lineage: Bacteria > Pseudomonadati > Pseudomonadota > Gammaproteobacteria > Pseudomonadales > Pseudomonadaceae > Pseudomonas > Pseudomonas sp. 3JA. Next base: position 68,173 of record NZ_JBAMDJ010000020.1, on the reverse strand, counting down.
TAATTGCGAACCGCCGATATCCCGCACGTCATCGCCTGCGTTGCCCTTCAGTCCATCGCTCATCGCCTTTCTCCCATCGCTCAGGTTGTATCAACTGGGTGCCAATTGATGGGAGTGAGTATCGGGAGGGCGGTGATAGGCGGACAGTCCAGAGCGGTGTCAGTCCGGTATCAGTTTGGTATCAGGCAAAATGCCATCTTTTCATTAACCCGGGCGAGGCGCAGGAGTACACTCGATCGGCTGCCGTCGTCCCAGGGTAGAAGGGCTATCGACATGGACTCCCGACCAAACACTTTTGCTGCCCTGCCCAGGCGTGATGCCTCGATATCCGACGGCCGTGTCCTGCTGGACGCCGTGTCGTTGAAAGGCCTGCGCAAACAGCATGGCCTGAGCCAGGAAACCCTGGCCGAGGCCTGCCTGAACCGGCATTTGTGCGTCTCGATCGCCTCCATCAAGCGGGCCGAAACCGGCAAGCCGGTGCTTTACCGCACGGCTCGGCACTTGGCGACGGCCTTCGGGGTCGATGTGAGTGAGCTGCTGAGCACTCCCGCATCGGTGGCTTTGGCGCAGATCCAACAGACGATGAGCGCGGTGCACCAGACGGCCTTTGCGCAACAGGCGCTGAAACAGGTCGATGACAGCATCATCCGCTACGTGCTGGAGCTGTCCTTTCGGATCGATGGGCTGCCCGCGACGACGTTCATGGAAGAAATCGAGCGCCTGGTGCGTCAGTTCGGTGGCGTTCCACTGGGGATGACGCAGGATGTGGTGATCGCCCAGTTCGGTTCGCCACAGGCCTATCGCAGCGATAGCGAGCGGGGCCTGCTCTGCGCGTTGGCGCTGAGTCGGGAGCAATTCGTCATGTCCGGGCATGCCTTGTTGCTGCGGCTTGTGCGCCTGAGTGCCGACACCATGGAACCTGCGGTCGAGCCTGTCTTGCTCGCGCGAAAGCCGCTGTTGGAGCGTCATGGGCACGCGCCGGTGTATGTTGCGCAAAACCTGCTGGAACAGCTCGCCGCACGGTTTGAGTTTTCGTCCAGCGACGATGAGTTTCAGGCCTATCGCAAATGTCTGCGCCCGCGCAGCCTCGACGAAAACGCGCTGCGCCCGTTGGTGGGACGGGCCATCGAGCTCTTGCAGTTCAAGGCTGTGATCGAGGCCACCCAGGAATGCCAGGACGGGCACATCGTCTATGTGCGCGGCATGGCGGGCATCGGCAAGACCCGCCTGGTCAGCGAGTTTTTCGAAATGGCCCGGCAGCGGGGCTTTGCCTGCCATCGCGGCGATGTGCTGGATTTCGGCATGGACAACAGCCTTTGGCCCCTGGGGCAACTGCTGGCCAGTTTGCTCAACCTGGGGGGCGCGGCGTCTGTCAGCGCCTCGCTGTTGGACGCCGCTTTGTCCCGCCTGAAAGTGGCCGCCGAACATCGCATGTTCTTGCAAGTGCTGACGGGGGTGTCGTCTGCCGAGCCTCCGGCCCTGTATGCCGCGATGAGCAACCAGGCCCGTACCCAGGGGCTGTTCCAGGCCTTGCTCGACGTGTTGCTGCGCATCGCGGTGCAACAGCCTTTGCTGATTTGCGTCGAAGACCTGCACTGGGGCGATGCCAGGCTGTTTATGCTACTGGGCAGGCTGCTCGATGCCACTGACGAAGCGCCGGTGGTCTGGCTGCTGACGTCCCGTCCCGAAGGCGATCCGCTGGAAAGCGAAATCCGTACGCATTCCTCCAGCCCCATGAGTCTGCTCGACATCGCGCCGATCCGGGCGCGGGAGGCCACGGTCCTGGCGGAGCAGTTCACTGAGGTCGATCCGCGCTACCGGGCCGAGTGTGTCGCCCGTGCCCAGGGCAACCCGTTGTATCTGACGCAACTGCTGTCGAGCCAGCAAGGGGGGTTCCCTGACAGTCTTAGGCATTTGGTCCAGACCCGCTTTGACAAATTGGCCCCCGAGCAACGTCGCGCCCTGCATTACGCCGCGGTGCTGGGCAATCGCTTCGAGCTGACGCTGTGGCGCGAAGCGCTGGGGCAGCCCGGTTATCTGCCGACTGCGGACATGCGCCAGGGGCTATTGCGGGAGGTCGAGCCAGGCAGCTACCTGTTTGTCCACGACCTGGTCATGCACTGCCTCTACGATTCAATGCCCACGTTGCTGCGCGAGCAGTTGCACGGTGAGGTGGCGAATCTCTATCGCGCGCGCGACCGGGTGCTTTATGCCCAGCATTTGCTGCGGGCCAATGATCCGGCGGCGTTCGACGCACTGTTGGTGGCCATGGGCGAAAAACGGCTGGCCTGCCAGTACGACAGTGTCCTTGCGCTGGCGCGGCAATGCTCGGCGTTTGCCGAGCGCGCGCAGGGCAATTTTCCTTTCGCGTTGCTGTGCGGCCAGGCGTGTTCGGGCCTGGGCCAGACCGTGGAGGCCCGGACGCATTTCCAGCGAGCCTTGGCATTGGCCGAGCGGCCGCAGGATCGGATCGAGGCCGCGTTGGGGCTGGCTGCAGTTCTCAATACCCTCGATTGCCTGGACGAGGAGGAGCGCCTGATCGAGGACATGCTGCCCATCGCCCGGTCCATGCAGGCCCATGCGGCGCTTGCCCGGTTGAATCACTTGCGCGGGAATATCTATTTCCCACGGGGTGATTACGCCGAGTGTCGCCGCCTTCATGAAGAAGCGGTGTCCTCTGCTCGCATCGGTCGGGACCTGGAAACCGAGGTCAAGGCCTTGAGTGGCATTGGCGACTCCTACTACGCACAAGGGCGTATGCAGACTGCCTACGAGGTATTCGATCAATGCGTACGCTTGTGCGAGCGCAATGGGTGGACACACGTGGAGGCGGCCAATCGCAGCGCCCGTGGATCGGCGCAGTTGTACCTGGGCCAGCCAGAGCCCGCCTTGCGTGACGCCATGGAGGCCATCGAATGCAGCGCCCGGCTGGGCAATCATCGAGCGCAGGTTTTCTCGCGGCTCACTGCGGCCTGGGTACTGGTGGCGGGCGGCCAGGATGCCTTGGCGGAACAAGAGTTGAGCAGTGCCCTGACGCTGGCACGCAGCCTTGGCGCCAGCCGTTTCGAAGCGATCCTGCTGGAAGGGTTGGCGCGGGTGGCGTTGCGCCAGGGCGAGCGCGGGCTGGCGCAGACCTTGATCATGGAGGCGGCGAGCCTGGTGGAACGCTTCGAGTTGCAGCACTACATCGGGCCTTGGGTCTACGGCAGCCTGGCGATGATCAGCGATGACGAACCGTTCAGCCAGCAGGCCTTGGCGAAGGGCGAAGCCCAGCTCACCCAAGCCTGCCTGGCCCACAACGCCTTGCGCTTTCGTGTGGCTGCCGCTGAAACCTGCCTGTTGGCGGGTAATACCGAAAAGGCTATCTGGCATGGGCAACAGATGGCGGCGTTGCCCGAGTCGGCGTCGTGCGCCTGGATCAACCATCATGTTCGGTTGATCGATGTGGCGGGGCAGTGGCTGTGCAACGCCGATCAAGCCAGCGGCGAGAAGCTGCAGGGGATGGCGCGCGAAGCGCAGCACATGGGGTTCGTGGCGACGATGCCGCGGTTGTTGCACGTGCTGGAGACTTGAGCGCTTCCAGGTACACCGTTGGTGCCTGAGACAAAACCGCACTTGGGTGATGAAGCGCGGTTTTTTAGCTGTGCCGTGGGTTTACTGATGGTCGGCCAGGAATTGCTCGGTACTCACCACATTCGCGTAGGCAAACCCCAGCGCCGCCATGAACGCCGCATGCACCTGGGCAGCCGGCACGACGACGCCGTTGAACTCCAGGTCGAGGGTGGCGCAGGCATCGTGGATCACCGTGACGCCGTAGCCCAGGTCTGCCGCCGCCCGCACGACGCCGTCGACGCACATGTGGCTCATGCTGCCGACCACCACCAGTTGTTCGATGCCATGGTGCTCGAGGAGGGATTGTAGTTCGGTCTCACGAAACGAATTGACGAAATGTTTGAGCACCACCGGTTCGTCGGCGCGGTTGAGCACTTTAGGATGCAGTTGTGCGCCTTCCGAGCCTGGGGTGAAGAACGGGGCGTCGTCGGAGGTGAACTCGTGGCGGATGTGCACCACGCGATCACCGGCCTGACGGAAGGCTTCGATCAACCGTACGGCATTGTCGGCGGCGGCTTCGGCGCCGACCAACGGCCATTTGCCCTGGGGGAAGTAGTCGTTCTGGATATCGACTACGATGAGCGCTTGCTTGGACATGGGGGCTTCCTCGATCAGATTGGGTGTGAAGCCAGTATTGGCTTTTGCCGTCGCTTCGAGGATTGGCCGCAACGACAATAAGCGAGGGAAAACTGACAATGACGCAGCAAAGGGCAGTCGCCGAGCTTGGGGTGCTCATCTACCCTGGTGCGCAACTGGCGGCGGTGCATGGCTTGACCGATCTGTTCGCCGTGGCGCAGCGGATCGCGGCCGAGCATGCCAGTGTGCAGTTGCCAACGCTGCGGGTAAGTCACTGGCGGGCGGAGGAGGGCGAGGCGCCGTTGCGGGTGTTCGACAGCGAAACAGGCCCGGCGGGCAAGCTGGTGGCGTTGTTGATTCCACCGTCCCTTGCCGGTTTCAGTGAAGGCTTGGTCTCTCAGGCGCTGATGGATTGGCTGCGGGCGCAGCATGCCGACGGCACAGTGCTGGGCGGGGTTTGCGTGGGCTCGATCCTGCTGGCCGAAAGCGGCCTGCTCGACGGGCGCAGCGCCACCACCCACTGGACTTCGGCCAAGACCTTTGCCGCGCGTTACCCGAAAATCAAGCTCAACGCCGACAAACCCATCGTCGACGACGGCGACCTGATCACCACCGCCGGGCTGATGGCTTGGTCGGAACTGGGGCTACGCCTGGTGGACCGTTTGCTCGGGCCCAGCATCGCCACGCGCACGGCGCAATTTCTGGTGATCGAGCACAGCGACAGCGCGAGCCAGTGCGGCAGTAATTTTGCGCCCATCCTCGGCCATGGCGACCCGGCGATTCTCAAGGTCCAGCATTGGTTGCAAAGCAGCGGCGCGGTGGAGGTTTCCCTCGGTGCGATGGCCGAACGCGCTGGGCTGGAAGAACGCACCTTCCTGCGCAGGTTTCGCGCCGCCACCGGGCTCAAGCCCACCGAATACTGCCAGCATCTGCGCGTCGGCAAAGCCCGGGAAATGCTGGAGTTCACCAATGGCACCATCGACCACATTGCCTGGACCGTCGGTTACCAGGACCCGAGCGCCTTTCGCGCGACGTTCAAGAAAATCACCGGGTTGGCGCCGAGTGATTACCGGGCGCGGTTTGGGGTAAGTCCACCGGGCACTCCCAAAGGCTGACACTGGACCTTTGTGGCGAGGGAGCTTGCTCCCGCTGGGCTGCGCAGCAGCCCCACCATCTCAACTGACTACATCTGGTGTAGGTTCTTTTGGGGGGGCGCTTCGCACCCCAGCGGGAGCAAGCTCCCTCGCCACAGGGGGCTGTGTCTGCTGCTGGATATCGTGCAATTTGCGGGATGCCAAGCGTGTGTCGTGCAGAATGAAACAGGCCCGATGCTATCAACTGCGCACTAGACGCCCGTTTGGCTGAGCCATCCCTGCCGATGGCACCGTTGGCCTGATCTCTGCAACTTTCCTGATTTGCAGACATATCCAAAGCCATCGAGCGCAGGAAAAAGGGCAACGCATGACACCAGTCAATCGCAACAAGCGGGTAGTGGCCTATTCGGTCAATCCACAAGCGCCGCGCCATGAGGTCGAGACCAATCGTGCACTGGCCCGGTGGCTGGCACAGATCCTGGGATGGGAGTACGACGACAGTCATGACCCTCAGGCCGGTCATGATCTTTATCTGTTGCCCACGCAAACCCTGATCGGTACCGAAACCTTGATGCGCCTGGGGGTCAAGGGGCCGGAGGATGTGTGGGGTGGGTATGTCGAGCATGATTTTATCTGCACCAAGGCGATTACCCACGGTCTGTTGAATAAGGATGCCGTGGCGCCCAAAGGCTGGTCGCCGCTGTTTGCCAAGCTCACGCGAGGCGCGGTACTCGATGGCGTGACGGTCTTTTCGCTCAAGGATGCGCGCCCGGCCGCCGAGCACTTGCTGTACACCGGGCCGATTCGCCTCAAGCCGATCCATGCCTGTGCCGGGCGCGGGCAACGGCTGATCAAGAGCCTGGCGCAGTTCGATGAAATTGTCGCCGGGCCGGACGCCCAGGCGCTGTTTCGCGATGGGGTGGCGCTGGAACAGCACCTCAACGAGGTCAAGACCCAGAGCGTCGGCCAGAGCTTCATCAACGGCAAGGTCCTGAGTTATTGCGGTGTGCAACACCTGACCCACGACAGCGAGGGGGTGGAGGTGTACGGCGGGTCGGACCTGCTGATAGTACAGGGCGGTTATATCGAGTTGCTCAGGCTCGAACTGCCCGACGATGTGCGCGAGGCGGTGCGCCTGGCGCAGGTGTTCGATGACGCCGCCAATCAGGCCTACCCGAGCTTTTTTGCATCGCGGCGCAATTACGACATCGCCCAGGGCCTGGATGCCGCCGGCCAGCCCCGTGGCGGTGTGTTGGAACAGTCATGGCGCATGGGCGGCGCCAGCAGCGCCGAACTGGCGGCGTTGCAGGTGTTCGTCGAAGCGCCGCAAACCAGCGCGGTGCGGGTGTCCTCGGTGGAGACCTACACCGAGCAACCGCTGCCGCCCGGTGCGAGGGAGGTCTATCGCGGCGAGGCGCACAACGGTGACTTCCTTCTCAAATACGTAACGGTTCAATCCTATGACGGCTAGAAGTGAAACCATTCAGATCGAGATTGACGATGAACGCATGAACGGGACATTCCTGAGTCCCAAGTCGAAGGTTCCTGGCGTGTTGTTCGTGCACGGCTGGGGCGGTAGCCAGGAGCGGGACCTGGAACGGGCCAAAGGCATCGCCGGCCTGGGTTGCGTGTGCCTGACCTTCGACTTGCGTGGGCACACCGGCGGAGCGGGGATCCCGTTGGCGCGGGTCACCCGCGAGGACAACCTGCGAGACCTGTTGGCGGCCTACGACCGCTTGCTCGCGCACCCGGCCTTGGATACCTCGGCGATTGCCGTGGTGGGCACCAGTTATGGTGGCTACCTGGCTTCGATCCTGACTTCGTTGCGTCCGGTACGCTGGCTGGCCCTGCGGGTGCCAGCGCTGTACCGCGACGAGCAATGGCACACCCCCAAGCGCGACCTGGACAAGACCGACCTGCTGGATTACCGCAGCACGCTGGTGCACGCCGGAACCAATCGCGCCTTGCATGCGTGTTCGCAGTTCACCGGCGATGTGTTGCTGGTGGAGTCCGAGACCGATGCCTACGTGCCCCATGCCACCATCATGAGCTACCGGGCGGCGTGCCAGCAGACCCACTCGCTGACTCACCGGATCATCGACGGTGCCGATCATGCCTTGAGCGACCCCGTGTCACAGCAGGCCTACACCTCGATCCTGGTGGACTGGATCACGGAAATGGTGGTGGGAGAGCGCTTGAGCATCATCCAGGAACGCTGATCGTGCGGTGTTGGGGGCCCATCGCGAGCAGGCTCGCTCCCACAGGGGATGTGTAGCGATCGAGATAAGTGTGTTCACAACCGATCCAATGTGGGAGCGAGCTTGCTCGCGATGAGGCCAGGCCAGGCAACTCATCACTTGACCCCAGGCTTGACCCGCAACGCCTTGGCCTTCGCCTCGATCACCAGGTACATCACCACGGTAATCAGCAACGGCAGGATGAAATAGATCGCCCGGTAGGCGATCAATCCCGCCAGCAGGCTGCCCCGCGACACTTCATGTTGCAGCAGCGCAACGAACACCGCTTCCAACACCCCAAGCCCCGCCGGAATGTGGGTGATGACCCCCGCAATGCTGCTGATCAGCAACACCCCGAGCACCACCGGATAATCCAGTTTGCCGGGCAGCAACGTGAAGATCACCGCCGCCATCAACGACCAGTTCAGCGCGCCCAACGCCAGTTGCAGCACCGCCATGCGCGGTGATGGCAGGTTGATTTCCATGCCGCGAATCGTCCAGGCGCGGCGCTTGGAAAACCGGCAGGCCACCAGGTAACCGGCACTCACCAGCAGCAACAGCGCGCCGACGCCTTGCAACGCATCGCTGCTGAGTTTCCAGCCCGGCGGCATGGTCACCAGGCCACTGCTGAACACCACCCCGGCCAAGGTCATGTAGCCGAACCAGTTGGTGGCCAGGCTCAGGCCGAGAATCTTGGCGATGTTCCCGTTGCTGACCCCCAGTCGCGAATACAGGCGATAGCGCATGGCGATGCCACCGACCCAGGCGCTGAGGTTGAGGTTGAACGCGTAACTGATCACCCCCACCGGCAAGATCTGCCGCCAACCGAGTTTCTGGCGGATGTAGGTGCGGCCGATCAGGTCGAAGCAGGCATAGGTGATGAAACTGGTGACGGTCAGCGCGGCGGCGATGATCAAGGTGCGCACCTTGAAGTCTGCCAGGGTGGCGAACACTTCCGACCAATCGATGCGTCGGGCCAAGGTGGTGAACAGCACGATCAACAGCAGGAAAAACGCCAGGGTCAGCGGTCTTTTCCAGCGGCTCCAGCGGGATTTGGGCTTGGACTGTTCCGGCGCATGGGCATCTCTCGGCGCGGCGTGCGCTTCAGAGTGGTTCATGGGGTTCGCTCCGGACCGCCGTCGGCGGTGAAAATGGTTTCAGACGCGGTTTATGGGCCGGCAGCCAGCCGGCCCAGGCCGGGAAATGGCGCAAAAAGTGGAACACCATGAAACCGATGGTCATACGCCACAACAGGCCCCGGGGGGCGTGGTCCTCGGGCATGGCGGTGCAATGGTTGCGGCTCAGATAGTCGAGGCGCTCGAACAACTCGCGATTGAACGCCCGGTCGCGGATCAGCACATTGGCTTCCAGATTCAGGGACAGGCTCAGCGGGTCGAGGTTGCTCGAACCCACCGTGCTCCAATCCTCATCCACCAGGGCGACCTTGCCGTGCAGCGGTCGCTCGCAATATTCGTAGATCACCACGCCGGCCTTGAGCAGGTAGCTGTAGAGCATGCGCGCGGCGAGCTTGGCGATCAGCATGTCCGGCTGGCCTTGCAGGATCAGCCGTACTTCCACGCCCCGCCGTGCCGCGTTGCGGATCTCGCGCAGCAACCGGTAGCCAGGGAAGAAGTAGGCATTGGCGATCACCACCCGCCGCTGGGCGCTGCGCAGCACTTGCAGGTAAACCTCTTCAATGTCGGTCTGGTGTTCGTGATTATCCCGGTAGACCAGGCGCACCTGGCCGTCGTGGTCGTTGATGGCCAATTCGTTGCGCCGACTGCGGCGCCGTTGCCACCAGTATTTGGCCCGGGCAGGCCGTCCGCTCTGCAACAGCGCGAAGTGATGGATATCCACCACCGCCGGGCCTTTGATTTCCACGGAGTAATCCTGCTTGGCCTCGGGTCCGAAATCGCCCAGGTGGTCGGCGGAAAAATTGATCCCGCCGATAAACGCAATCACCCCGTCCACCACCACGATCTTGCGGTGCAGACGACGGAACCAGTTGGTGCGGATCCCCAGGCGCCGGGGCGCCGGGTCGAACATCTGCAAGCGCACCCCGGCGTCGCTCAATGAGGCCAGGAAACCAGTGGTCAGCTCACCGCAGCCGAAGCCATCGAGGCTGACGGTGATGCGCACGCCCCGTGCGGCAGCTTCGACCAACAGGTCCCGCAGTTCATAACCGACCTTGTCCTCGAACAGGATGAAAGTCTCCAGGAGGATTTCTGCCTCGGCCCGGCGAATGGCTTCGAAGACCCTGGGGAAATACTCTTCACCGTTTTCTAACAGCTTGACGCGATTGTTGCCGTGCCAGCCGTATTCGATATCCGTCAGTGCCGGGTTGCGCTCGGTGAGGGGCGACTCGACCTGCTCAACCGTCGCCTTGTTCATTGTCGCGCTCATAATTCGATCTCCACCGACAGCGGTGCGTGGTCGGAGAGGTGCGACCAGGGTCGTACGCTCAACACCTTGGGATGACGGGCCTTGAGGTTGCGCACGTAGATGCGGTCCAGGCGCAGGACCGGCAGGCGCGCCGGAAAGCTGCGGGCCGGTTTGCCCCACTGTTCGGCGAACACTTCCCGCAGGCCGCAGGGTGCGAGCAGTTCACTGGCCTTGCCGCGCCAGTCGTTGAAGTCGCCAGCGACGATCACTGGCGCGTCGGACGGCAGTTCGCTCAAGCGCTGGCAAAGCAGCTTGAGTTGCTCGACACGATGACCTTCGCGCAGCCCCAGGTGCACGCAAATGGCATGCACTTGCTGTCCATCGCCCGGCAGGCGCAGCACGCTGTGGAGCATGCCGCGGTTCTCATGGCCGCTGATGGACACGTCCAGGTTGTCGTGGCGGATGATCTGGAATTTCGACAGCAGCGCGTTGCCGTGGTCGCCCGCCGGGTACACCGCGTTGCGCCCGTAGGCGAACTGCGGCCAGAGGCTGTCGGCCAGGAACTCGTATTGCGGCATGCTCGGCCAGTTGCTATAGCGCTGGGGGTGGTGTTCGTGGGTGCCGTGGACTTCCTGCAAGAACACCACATCGGCGGACACGCTGCGCACCGCTTCGCGCAGTTCCGGCAGGATGAAGCGCCGGTTCAGGGCGGTGAAACCCTTGTGGGTGTTGACCGTCAGCACGGTGAAACGGCTGACCGGGTCGAGAATCTGGGCCTGTTGCTGGGTCGGCTCGTGGGTCGCTTCGCTGGTTTCCGGGCGGTTCATGGCAACACCCCTTCGGCCGGGCGCTCGCCGGGCGCGGTGGCGAGGTCCTTGTCCAGATGGAAGTGCTCCAGCAAGTGGCGTGCGTCATAGGGCGCGCGGACTTTGATGTCGTTGTCGAAATAGCAGAACACTTCCCGGCTTTTACGGGCCCGGGGTTTCTTGTCGGGGTCGATCAGCTGGGCGTCGGTGGGTTGTTTGCCGTGGCTCCAGGCCTCGATCCGCGCGCCCCAGCGCTTCAACGCCTCGTCGGTGTAGCCGCTGGCGTACAGCTGCTCGGCGCCGTGCAGGCGCAGGTAGACGAAATCGCTGGTGACGTCTTCACGATAGGGCCATTTGCCGGCCGTGTCGGCGATCACCAGGGCCACGTCGTAGCGCTTGAGCAGCGTGACGAAGTGCGGGTCGATAAAGCTCTCATGGCGGATTTCCACGGCGTGGCGCAGTGGGCGCTTTTTATCAGTGGTGGTGCTGGCGTGGCCGTCCAGGCGCGGCTCGTGCTCGCGGGCCAGGGCGGCGGCACCTTCGGTGTCGTGGGGCAGTTGCTTGAGGAAGTCTTCGAACAGCTCGGGGTCGAACTTGAAGCTGGGCGGAAACTGCCAGAGGATCGCGCCCAGCTTCTCCTTGAGCTCCAGCACGCCGGAGGCGAAGAAATTGGCCAACGGCTTGCGGATGTCCCGCAGGCGCTTGATGTGGGTGATGAAACGCGGGGCCTTGACGCTGAATACGAAGCCGGGCGGTGTCTCGGCGTACCACTGGGCATACCGTTCGGGGCGTTGCAGGGCGTAGAACGATCCATTGATTTCGATGCTATTGACCGCTCGCGAGGCGAATTGCAGTTCCCGTTTCTGGGCCAGCCCCTTGGGGTAGAAATCCCCCCGCCAGGGCGTGTAGCGCCAACCGGAAATGCCAATGTGGATCGCCGTCATGTATCCCTCCCGTGCCAATGACCTCGTGCAGCCTGTGTCTTTTGATGACTGTTGCGCGGCTCGGAAAGTTTCGATGGGGTGCCCGGCGGCAGTGAACCTGTGCCGAGGGATGCGCAGTAAGTCCCAAAAACAGGGCCGCTGCGCGCCCCAGCGGGAGCAAGCTCCCTCGCCACAGGGGTTGTATTGGCCTTGCGAGCGAACTTGCCGGCCCAATATTGATCAGTTCCTTACCGATCCCGTGTGAAGGAGCCTCGCGTCTTGTCTCGATTGAGCACTGTATTGCTGTTGTTCTTGCTGGCGCTGACCGGTACCAGCGCCTACGGCACCGCCGCTGTCCCTGGCACCTCCAAGCCCGATGAACCGCCCGCCGAACCTGCGCCGCTGGTGCAGGGCGGTTTATTGGGGGCCATCAGTTCGAGCATCGACGACGTCCAGGACAAGCTCGATCTCAACCAGAGCCTGGTGGATGCCTGGCGCCTGCGGGCGGACCGGGCGGCGGATGAGGTGGACCGGCTGGTGGACCAGACGTCCCGTTCGTCCTGGCGCGTGGCGGGGGATTTCCTGTTGTTGTCGAGCGTCTGGATCGGCGCTTTTGCACTGATCTGGTCGGGCGCGCGGCTGCTGCTGCGCCATCTGGGCCGGCGCCGCTGGTTGCGCACCCGCCAGCGCCTGCGCGACCTGCTCGGTTATCTGCTGCCGTACACCGCTGCGGCGTTGATCTGCCTGCCGCTGACCCTGTACGTCAGCCACTTCCTGCAGGTGTCGGTCGGTCGCGCCCTGGCGCTGTGCTTCGCCTACGCCACCAGCAGCGGCATTTTCTCCACCTCGGTGTTGCTGTGCGTGATCGTGATGTTCAACGCGGGTCACAAACGCCGGGCGGTGGCGATGATCCGGCGCTTCAGCCCCCGGCCATTGTTCATGATCGGTTTTCTCGCCGCCCTCAGCGATGCCCTGACCAGCCCGCAGATCGCCCGGCAACTGGGCGGCAACATCACCAGCAGCATCGCAGTGTTCACCGGCTTGTTTGCCTCGGTGATCTTTGGCTGGCTGGTGATTCGCATGCGCAGGCCCGTGGCGCACCTGATCCGCAACCGCCCGCTGGCCCAGCGCTTGAAGCAACCGGCCTTGCAGGAGTCGCTGCGGATTTTCTCCGGGCTCTGGTATTGGCCGATCCTGTTGATGGTGCTGGTGTCGGCGGTGAGCCTGATCGGTGTCGGCGAGGACAACCAGAAAGCCCTGCGTTGTGCGCTGTTCACCACCATCCTGCTGATCGCCACGGTGTTCCTCAGCACCGTGTTCCAACACGTCTTCAAGTCGCCCAAGGCCGAGGCCATCCAGCGCAACAGCGCCTACAAGGGCCGCCTGTTGAGCCTGCTGCACGCGTTGCTGCGCATCGTCATGGCGGTGGTATTCATCGAAGTCCTCGGACGGATCTGGGGCATTTCCCTGTTCGAGTTCGCCTCGCGCAATGCCATAGGCCGGGCGATCAGCGATTCCTTGAGCCGCATCGGCCTGATCTTCCTGATGACCTGGCTCACGTGGGTGGTGCTCGACACGGCGATCCAGGAAGCCCTGAAACCGCCGCTGAACAAGCGCGGGGCCCGCCAGCCCAGCACCCGGGTCAAGACCATCCTGCCGCTGTTGCGCAACGCGGCGAAAATCATCCTGGTGGTGATTTGCGCAATCACCACCATGGCCAACCTGGGCATCAACGTCGCGCCGTTGCTGGCCGGTGCCGGGGTGGTGGGGCTGGCGATCGGTTTCGGTTCCCAGCAACTGGTGCAGGACGTCATCACTGGGCTGTTCATCATTATCGAAGACACGCTGTCCATCGGCGACTGGGTCGTGCTCAGCTCTGGCCACGCCGGCACCGTCGAAGGCCTGACCATCCGCACCCTGCGCCTGCGCGACGGCAAGGGCTTCGTGCATTCGGTGCCGTTCGGCCAGATCAAGGCGGTAACAAACCAGTCCCGGCAATTCGCCTTTGCGTTTTTCTCCGTGCAATTCACATACGACACCGATGTCGACCAGGCCATCGAGCTGATTCGCGAAGCCGGGCGTTCGATCGCCGAAGATCCGTTCCTCAAGTTCAACCTGCAAGGGCCGCTGGATGTGTTCGGCGTGGACAAGATGGACCTCAACGGCGTGGTGCTCACGGCGCAGTTCCGCACCGTGTCGGGTGGGCAATATGCGGTGAGCCGGGCGTTCAACCAGCAGTTGAAGAAGCTTGTGGATAACCACCCGGCGGTGCACTTTGCGCAGACTTATCCACAGCAGGTGATGTTGCCCAAGCGGTTCGTGGAGGAGCCGAAAGAATCGGGGGAGTCGTGAGCTAATCGGTAACCCTGTGGCGAGGGAGCTTGCTCCCGCTCGGCTGCGAAGCAGTCGTCGCTTTGGGCGGATATTGCCGCGCACGGATGTATTGTTTGGGGCTGCTACGCAGCCCAGCGGGAGCAAGCTCCCTCGCCACAGGTGTGATGTGTAGGCTAATGGTGTTGGATCAGCTTATTCCGGATATCAGCCATCCCTTGAGCATCCAACTCCATCCAAAGATGCTGCTTGCCAGCAATCTGCGCCGCCACCGGCAAACCATCGCGATACACCAGCCGATTGCCCGCCAGCGCCGGCACTTTCGCCCCCGGCAGCAGGGTGCCGGCCAGGTTCAGCGGGTCGACGCCGCACACCGCCACCAGGCTGCCGTCGGTGGGGCGGCGGCGTACTTCGCGCAGCAGCGGGATGGCTTCGGGCAGGGCGAATTGTTCACCTGCCAGGCCGCTGACGAACCGCCCGCCACGAATCTCGCCCCGTGCCTCCAACCGATGAAAGGTGCGCAGCAGCTCGCGCCAGCTCGGCAACCAATCGGCCTCCCGCTCCAGCAAGCGCCAGAACACCACGCCGTAGCGGCGCAGTAGGGTCATGGCGATGTGTTCCAGGGTCTCGGGCGGTGTCGGCGCCGGGCGGTTGCCTTCCACCGGCGCGGGTTGGCTACGGCGCAGCAAGGCCCAGCGTCCTGCGTCGTCCATGCCGCCGACAAACGCTCCGCGCCCGCGCCGACTGCTGCGGGCCTGGCGTTTGCTGGCGGGGGTGATCAGCGCGCGCAGGCCGGCGAAACTGTCGGCATTCACCAATCCGGCGCCCACCAGTTCCTGCAAGGCGATTTCCAGTTCGCTGCGCAGCAGATGAGCCTCGTGGGCCAGTTCGTCGAAAAACAGCGCGCCGTGTTCGGCGAGGGCCTGATGGACTTTTTGTGTCTTGGGCGACAGCTCATCAAGGGCCGTTTGCCCGGCCAGGCTGCTCCACAACGCCACCTGGCTGCGCGGCAGCAATACCACCGGCGTGCTGCGTAGGGCGCTGGCGGAAGGCTTCTGGTGCGCACTCAGGCGCGTCCATACCCACTTGCCGCTGCGGCACAACTCATCGAGCCAACTGGGCGAATAGTCTTTGATCCGCGCCGGCAGCAGGTCGCTGTCCCAGGCTGACGCGGCGGCTGGAAAGCCTTCGAACTGACCCAGGATCGACGGCAGCACGGCATTGCCCCGACCTTGGCTGGACGATGACAGGTGTTGCCAGTCGAACAGGAAACGCATGAAATCCTGCAACATCACCGGCTCGATTTCCCGGCGCAGGCGCTTGACCGTGTAGCGATGAATGCGCGCCAGCAAATGCCGCTCGCACCATTCCTCCTGGCCGGTGCCCGGCGTGAACCGCCCACGCAGCACATAGCCTTGCTGCTCGAGTTGCGCCAGGGCTTGGGTGAGCTGCGGTGTCGACAACCCCAGCGGGTAGGCAATGGCCTTCAACGGCAGCGGGCCAAAGGCGCTGAGTCGGGCGCGGAGCACTTCCACCAGGGCCTCGTCGCCGTCCCAGGCTTCATCGAAACCGGCCAAGGGCGTCAGCGCTGGTTGCCATTGGGCCTGTGGATAAACCGCTTGCAGACACGTCAGCCGTTCCAGCGCCACCCACAAGCCGCGTTCGGCGCTGATCTGCACATGGCTGGCGCGTCCGCCCTCGGCCAGCGTCTGCAACCAATCCAGCCACGACGCGTGGGCGCTGGCCTCGCTGTCGGCGATGCAGGCCAGGCTCATCAAGGCTTCGTGCATCTCATCGAGATTGGTCGGCGTCGGCCAGGCTTCATCCCGGACCGACTGGATGGCTTCGGCGTCCAGGGCGCCGAGGTCGTCGGTGGCCTGTGGATCGCTCCAGCGCCGGTTGATCACCGCCTGGGTGCGCCGTTCTTCCAGCGGCGCGTCGTCGAGAAAGGTGTAGGGCCGGGCGCTGAGGATTTCCGCCGCCAGCGGCGAGGGCGCCGGCAGGTCGCGGCTGATCAGGCGAATCTGGCCGGCTTCCATGCGCCGCAACAGCGTCAGCCAACCTTCGCTGTCCATGGCTTCGTGCAGGCAATCGTCGAGGGTCTGTTCCACCAGCGGATGGTCGGGGATTTCCCGCTCGCCGGCGAGGTTTTCCAGGCAGGCGATCTGGTCCGGAAACACGCTGGCAATCAGGTCCTCGCTTTTCATGCGCTGGATCTGCGGGGCGACTTTGCGCCCGCCGGCGTAGCGCGGCAAGGCCAGGGCCACGCCAGCGTTCCAGCGCCAGCGCACGCCGAACAGCGGCGCATCCAGCACCGCCTGGACCAGGATCTGCTCGGCGCTGTGGCTGTTGAGGTAGCGCCACACTTCGTCCAGTTCGAAGCTGTGGCTGGTGGACAGCGAGAGCACGATGGCGTCTTCACTGGCGGCGGCCTGCAATTCGAAGTTGAAGGTGCGGCAGAAGCGCTTGCGCAAGGCCAGGCCCCAGGCGCGGTTGATACGGCTGCCGAAAGGTGTGTGGATGATCAGTTGCGTGCCGCCGGACTCGTCGAAAAAACGCTCCATCAGCAGCGTGTCCTGGGACGGCAGGGCGCCAAAGGCCAGGCGCGCGGGGGCCAGGTAATCCACCAGTTGTTCGGCGCTGGCCAGGTTCAGTTGCAGGGTGCCGGTGAGCCAATCGAGGGCCGGTTGCAGGTTGCCCGGCGTGGCGCCGAGCAGGTGATCGAGCTGGGCTTGCAGGCGCGCCACGGCCAGGGACAATTCGGCGCTGCGCCCCGGTGCTTCGCCGAGCCAGAACGGAATGGTCGGCGGCTGGCCCTGGGCGTCTTCGACCCGCACGCGGCCAGTCTCGACGCGAATGATGCGATACGACGTATTGCCCAACTGGAACACATCGCCGGCAATGCTCTCCACCGCGAAGTCTTCGTTGACGCTGCCGATGTTCAGCCCTTGGGGTTCGAGCAGCACGCTGTAGTCGGCATTGTCTGGAATGGTGCCGCCGCTGGTCACCGCCGTCAGCTTGCTGCCCCGGCGCCCGCGCAGGGTCCGGGTCACGGCATCGCGGTGCAGGTAGGCGCTGCGCACGCCCTGGCGGCCATTGAGGCCTTCGGCGAGCATCTGCAACAGCGCCCGGTAATGCCCTTCGTCCAGCTCGGCGTAGGGCGAGGCGCGGCGGAAGGTCTCCAGCAGCGCCTGCTCCGGCCATTCCTGGCAACTGACCTCGGCGACAATCTGCTGGGCCAGCACATCCAGTGGCGCCTTGGGAATGTGCAGGATGTCGAGTTCGCCACGGCGCACGCAGTCGAGCAGGGCCGCGCATTCGATCAAGTCGTCGCGGGTGGTGGCGAACAGGCGGCCCTTGGGCGTGCCACCGACCTGGTGACCGGAACGACCGACCCGTTGCAGGAACGCCGAGATCGAACGGGGCGAGGCGATCTGGCAGACCAGGTCGACATCGCCGATATCAATGCCCAGCTCCAGGGACGCGGTGGCGATCAGCACCTTCAGTTCGCCGCGCTTGAGGCGTTGTTCGGCGTCGAGGCGAAACTCCTTGGCCAGGCTGCCGTGATGGGCCGCCACGGCGTCCTTGCCCAGGCGCTCGCTCAGATGACGGCTCAGGCGCTCGGCCAGGCGCCGGGTGTTGACGAACACCAGGGTGGTGCGGTGTTCCCGGGCCAGCTCGGCGAGGCGGTTGTAGACCAGTTCCCACACGTCATTGGCCATCACCGCCGACAGCGGTACTGGCGGCACCTCTATGTCCAGGTCCCGGGGGCGGGCGTGGCCGATGTCGACGATTTCGCAGCTACGTCCCTCACCGACGAGAAAACGCGACACCGCTTCGATGGGCTTTTGCGTGGCGGACAGGCCGATGCGCATCAACGGTTCGGCGCACAGGGCTTGCAGGCGTTCCAGGCTCAAGGCCAGGTGGCTGCCGCGCTTGCTGGCGGCGATGGCGTGGATTTCGTCGACGATCACCGTGCGGGTGCTGGCGAGCATCTGCCGGCCGGAATCGGAACCGAGCAGCACGTAGAGCGATTCGGGGGTGGTCACCAGGATGTGCGGCGCGGTCTTGCGCATCGCCGAGCGTTCTTTCTGCGGCGTGTCGCCGGTGCGTACGGCGGTGGTGATGTGCAGGGGGGGCAGGTCCATCCGCCGCAGCTGTTCGGTGATGCCGGCCAGCGGGTTTTGCAGGTTGATCTGGATGTCGTTGCTCAAGGCCTTGAGCGGCGAGACGTAGACCACCAGCGTTTGGTCCGGCAGGCCGCCTTGTTCCAGGCCGCGGTGCACCAGGTCATCGAGCACGGCGAGAAAAGCCGTCAAGGTCTTGCCCGAGCCGGTAGGCGCCGCCACCAGGGTCGAACGACGCTGGCCGATCAACGGCCACGCTTGGGCCTGGGCGGCCGTGACCGCCGGGAATGTCTGGCTGAACCAGGCGCGAACGGCGGGGTGAAAGCCTGCCATGGCGTGGTCGGCTGCAAGGGGCAGATTCATAGGATCAGTGTATGCGGGCGAGGTGGGGAGGATGCAAGTACTGATACTGTGCCTGTGGCGAGGGGATTTATCCCCGCTGGGCTGCGAAGCAGCCCCAAACAAGCAAATGGGATAGATCTGACCCACCCAGGTGGCAATTAAAGGGGCTGCTGCGCAGCCCAGCGGGGATGAATCCCCTCGCCACAAGTCAGCTACCAGCCTTGTAAGATGCGATCCACACTTTACGGATGACGGTTGCGCACTAAACCCGCAAAATGCAACGATTCCGACAACGCCTGCGGGCGTGGTCGACCAAATTCTTGTGCCAATAGACTGGGCCTGCTGACTTTATGCGAATGCGCCTTATGTTACTGGGCGGCGGAAATGCCCTTGGGCAGGCGCTGATTCGCCTCGGTGCAGAAGAAGACATCGGTTTTCTTGCCCCCCGCCCGCCCGAAGACGGTTGGGATGCCGCGAGCCTGACGCAACTGCTCGACGACACCCGTCCGGACGCCTTGATCAACCTGGCGTACTACTTCGACTGGTTCCAGGCCGAGGCTGTCAGCGAGCAGCGCCTGGCCAGCCAGGAGCGCGCTGTCGAGCGCCTGGCCGAGCTGTGCCAGCATCACAACATCGTCTTGCTGCAACCGTCGAGCTATCGCGTGTTCGATGGCTCCCGCGCCACGGCCTACAGCGAGAAAGACGAGCCCGTGCCCCTGGGCGTGCGCGGCCAGGCGCTGTGGCGGATCGAGCAAAGCGTGCGCGCCACTTGCCCGCAACACGTGCTGCTGCGGTTCGGCTGGCTGCTGGACGACAGCGCTGATGGCATCCTCGGGCGTTTCCTGGCCCGGGCCGAACAGCCCGAGGAGTTGCTGCTGGCCGACGACCGCCGCGGTAATCCGACGCCGGTGGACGATGCGGCACGGGTGATCATCTCGGTGCTCAAGCAACTCGATTGCGCGGCGCCGCTGTGGGGCACTTATCATTACGCCGGGCACGAGGCGACTACACCGCTGGCGCTGGGCCAGGCGATCCTCACCGAAGCCCGTGCCCTGCATCCGCTGGCCATCGAGTCGCCCACCCCCCAGGCCCACGCCGCACGGCCGGACGCCGCGGAAGAACCGCAGCACGCGGTGCTGGCCTGCAAGAAAATTCTGCACACTTTCGGGATCAAGCCCCGCGCCTGGCGCGCGGCACTCCCGGGCTTACTGGATAGGTTTTATCGCCATGGCTGAAGGCCCTGTTTTAATCACCGGCGGCGCGGGTTTCATTGGCTCGCACCTGACCGACGCTTTGCTTGCCAAGGGACATTCGGTACGCATCCTCGATGATCTGTCCACTGGCAAGCGCAGCAACCTGCCGCTGGACAACCCCGCTGTCGAACTGATCGAAGGCGACGTCGCCGATGCCGCGCTGGTGGCGCGGGTCATGGCCGGTTGCAGCGCCGTCGCGCACCTGGCGGCGGTGGCTTCGGTGCAAGCTTCGGTGGACGACCCGGTGCGCACGCACCAGAGCAATTTCATCGGCACCCTGAATGTCTGCGAAGCCATGCGCCAGAGCGGTGTGAAACGGGTGCTGTTCGCCTCCAGCGCAGCGGTCTACGGCAACAACGGCGAAGGCGAGTCGATCGACGAAGAAACCCCCAAGGCGCCGCTCACGCCGTATGCCTCGGACAAACTGGCCAGCGAGTTCTACTTCGACTTCTATCGCCGCCAGCATGATCTGGAGCCGGTGGTGTTCCGCTTCTTCAACATCTACGGCCCGCGCCAGGATCCGTCCTCGCCGTATTCCGGGGTCATCAGCATCTTCAGCGAACGGGCACAGAAAGGCCTGCCGATCACCGTGTTCGGTGATGGCGAGCAGACCCGGGATTTTGTCTACGTCGAAGACTTGGTGGACTTGCTGGTGCAGGCCATCGAGAAGCCAGAGGTGGAAGTGGGGGCAGTGAACGTCGGCTGGAACCAGGCCACGACCCTCAAGCAGATGCTCCAGGCCCTGGCCGCCGTGGTGGGTGATCTGCCGCCGATCAGCTACGGCCCGGCGCGCTCCGGCGATATCCGCCATTCCCGGGCCGACAATCGCCGGCTGGGGCAGCGCTTCAGCTTTCCCCAGCAAACGCCGCTGAGTGTGGGGCTGGCGCGGCTGTTGGGCCGCTGAACGAAAAAGGCGCCTTTCGAGGCGCCTTTTTCATGAACTTGCTGGAGTGAACACTGTGGCGAGGGAGCTTGCTCCCGCTGGGCTGCGAAGCAGACCCAAAGTATTTGCGACCGCTTCGCGCTCGAGCGGGAGCAAGCTCCCTCGCCACAGGATGTGTTGTCAGCTGTTCATTGCGTTGCCATTTAGAACTTGTAACCCAACCCCACCATGTAGATCCATGGGTCCACGTCGACATTCACCTTGGCCCGGGTACCGCCGGCCACGGCGTTGTTGTCCACATAGGCGGTGGTGTCGATGTCGATGTAGCGAATCTGGCCGTTGATCATCACGTTGTCGGTCAGCATGTAGTCAGCGCCCACTTGCCACGCCATGCCCCAACTGTTGCTCGCGCGGAAATTGCTGAAGCCGTTGGCGCTGGCTTCGCTGCCGACGTGTTCGTCGTAGATCCAGGTGTAGTTGATACCGGCGCCGACATAAGGCTGGAACGTCGACTTGGCGTCGAGTGGGTAGTAGACCAGGCTCAGGGTTGGCGGCAGGTGCTTGAGGGTGCCGAGCTTGTTGTTGGCCGCGCCCAGGGCGGTGCCTTTGATTTTCACGTCGTGCTCGAACGGCGAGGCCGCCAGCAGTTCGATCCCCAGGTTGTTGGTGATCATGTAGGCGAAGTTCAAACCCAACTGCGTGTCGCTGCTCATGGTCGCCTTGCCGCCCAGGTCGGCGCCGGCCAGCGGGCCACGGTCGACCTTGACGCTGGAGCTGTCGGCTTCCGGATTGACGGTGATGGCACCGGCGCGAACGATAATATCGCCGGCTGTGTGGGCCTGGGCGAGTGGGGCGGCGAGCGCGAGGGCGGCGAGGGAAGCGCAGAGCAAGGACTTGTTCATGAGGGCTCCAGAGGGCATCGAAATTTGATGTCTCATGGTACGAAGCCGTCTGGCCCGGTCTTTTGACCCAGCTCAATGAGTCAGGGGGTGTTTAATTGACTCAGCTCAATAAAAGCGCTGATGAGAAAATTTGAGGGAACCATCGCGAGCAAGCTCGCTCCCACATCATTCGACCGCATGCTTTCTGAAGAAACACGATCAACTGTTGGAGCAAGCTTGCTCGCGATAGCTATCTGACTGACCGCACATCACGACCGGATTCACTCCGGCAGCTCATACACATAAATCTTCTCGGCCTCCATCTGATACCCGGCATCGGCCAGTTCACTGGTGGACGGCTTGACCTGCATCGGCCCTTCGACCCAGTACGGTTGATACAACTCGTCGAGCTTGACCCCGACTTCACTTTTCACATGCACGATCTGGTTGGACGGCGGTGGTGGTACGTGGATACAGGCGCCGAAATACGGCACCAGCAAAAAGTCGGTGGTGCGACCTTCCTCGCTGACTTCCAGCGGCACGATATAGCCCGGCAAACGAATCTGCTGGCCATCGAGGGCCTTGACCACCGGGGCGTTGGGCAAGTCCTGCTTGGCCGCAGGGGCGGACTCGGCGGCCAGGGCGTCGCTCATCTTCGACAAGTCGTGCAGCGGGGTCATGTTCGGCACTTCTGGCGGGGCGTCCGGCGGGATCATTTCCGACCAGGCCAGGTCCCTCGGCTCGGCCGCCCACAGCGGCAGGGCGACCATCATCAACAGCGCAAGCAGGGCGCGGGGCATTTTCAAGGTCCTCATAGACGGATCGACAGGCCGTCGGCCAACGATTGGCGATAGGCGCGCCAGGCCGGCACGCTGCCCATCAGCAGGGCGGCGACCAGGATGCCAGCCAGCAGCGTCCATTCATATTCGCTCGGCCAGCCCAGCGGCAAGTACAAGCCGTAGGCCGATTGCACGTAACCCTGGGCGGCGGCGATGCCGATGTACAGCAAGGCCAGCCCGGCGATGACCCCGGCCAGCGCCAGGGCGAAGGCTTCGAGCACCAGCAGCGTTGCGATGTGCCACGGCCGCGCACCCACCGAGCGCAGGATCGCCATTTCCCGGCGGCGCTCGTTGAGGCTGGTGAGGATCGCCGTAAGCATGCCGATCAACCCGGTCAGGACCACGAACAGCGAAATCACGAACAAGGCTTTTTCCGCGGTGCCCATCAGGCTCCACAACTCCTGCAGCGCCACGCCGGGCAGGATCGCCAGCAGGGGTTCGCCGCGGAACTCGTTGATCTCGCGCTGCAAGGCAAAGGTGGAAATCTTGCTGTTGAGGCCGAGCATGAACGCGGTGATCGCTTGGGGCGTGAGGTCCATGTTGCGGGCCTGGTCGGCGCTGATGCGGCCATTGCCCTGGGCCGGCACGCCGTTCTTCCAGTCGATGTGGATCGCCTCCATGCCACCGAGGCTGATGTGCAGCGTGCGGTCCACCGGGGTGCCGGTGCGCTTGAGAATCCCGACCACGGTGAAGGGCTTGTCGTCGTGCTTGACCAGGCTGATCGCCGCCACGCCATGGGTCAACACCAGTTTGTCGCCGAGCTTGTAGTGCAGCGCCTCGGCCACTTCGGCACCGAGCACCACTTCGAACGGATCGGTTGCGAAAGCCCGGCCGTCGGCCAGTTCCAAGTGCTGCTGGCGCCCGTACTGGTAATGCTCGAAGTAGGCCTCGGTGGTGCCCATCACCCGATAACCACGGTGGGAATCGCCCAGGGACATGGGGATCGCCCACTTCACTTTCGGGTTACTGGCGAAGTGTTCAAAGCTGTCCCAGCGGATATTGTTGGTGGCGTTGCCGATGCGAAACACCGAATACAGCAGCAGGTTCACGGAGCCGGAGCGGGCGCCGACGATCAGGTCGGTGCCACTGATGGTGCTGGCGAAACTGGCTCGCGCCTCGGTACGTACCCGCTCCACTGCCAGCAACAAACAAACAGAAAGGGCGATGGCAAACGCGGTGAGGATCGCGGTGAAGCGGCGGTTCGCCAGGCTGGCCATGGCTAGACGGAACAAATACATCTCAAACCTCGAGTGGCGTGGCGGCGCGATTGAGATCGGCCAGCGACAGGTTGCGGTCGAACAGCGGCGCCAGGCTCTGGTCGTGGCTGACGAACAACAGGCTCGAGCCGGCCTCGCGGCATTCGGCGAACAGCAGTCGCAGGAAGTTTTCCCGGGCGTCGTAGTCCAGGGCCGAAGTCGGCTCGTCGGCGATCACCAGCTCCGGCTGGCCGATCAGCGCCCGGGCGGCGGCGACCCGTTGCTGTTGGCCGATGGACAGCGAGTCGGCGCGCCGCCCCAACAGGTTCGGGTCGGTCAAGCCCAGGTGGGCCAGCAGCGTGGCGGCGGCTTGATCGACGCTGCCGTGGCGCTGGATCGCCCGTTGCGCACGCAGCTTGGAAAAGTGACAGGGCAGCTCGACGTTTTCGCGCACCGAGAGAAACGGCAGCAGGTTGAATTGCTGGAAGATATAGCCGGTGTGGTCGACGCGAAAGCGGTCGCGACTGCCTGCGCCCAGTTCGCTGAGTTCCTGGCCAAGCAGGCGGATGCTGCCGCGGTCCGGTGTCTGCACCCCGCCCAGCAGCCCCAGCAAGGTGGTCTTGCCGCTGCCGCTCGGGCCCTTGAGAAACAGCGTCTCACCAGCCTCCAGGCGGAACGCCGGGATATCCAGCAACGGCGGATGCCCGGGCCAACTGAAGCCCAGGTCGGAGAGTTCGATGAGTGCTTGGGTCATGTTTGTCGCTTCAAAATGGAACCTGCGGGAGACCTGTGGGAGCTGAGCTTGCTCGCGATGAGGCCATCACATTCAACTTGGATCTTGACTATCGGACCGCTATCGCGAGCAAGCTTTGCTCCCACCAAGCTCGCTCCCACATGGGGTTTGCAGTGAATCAGAATTTCAGGCTGGCCGCCTTGGCCGTCACTTCCACGCCTTGCTGGCCGCTCGGGCTGATCAGTTGTACCTGAATTTTCTGGGTGGCCGGGAAGGTTTTGAACAGGGTCGCCAGGTCCAGGTTCTTCAGTGCACCCGGGGCGGCGCAGGTGAATTGGTAGTGGGCATGAATCTCACTGTGCTCGCCGTGGTGCTCGTCGCCGTCTTCATCATGGTCTTCGTGGTCCGGTTCATCACCGAACAATGGGCTTTCCAGTTCCTGTTGGGCCACGGTGCATTTGGCGGCGGCCGGCAAGTTGAACAACGCCAATGGTTTGTCCAACTGCGCGCGTACGGCGGCGACCTTGGCCTTGTCGGCATCGCTGGTGGCGGCGTGTTCGAAGCCCACCAGGTTCATCGCCGGGCTTTCCAGTTCCAGCTCCAGGGTCTGGCCGTCCAGGGCGGCGTTCAACCGGCCCACACCGTGTTCATGGGCACCCAGGCTGCCGTGCTCGTGGTCATGATCATGCTCGACCGCCCCATGAGCGACGGCCAATGGCAGCAGGGCGAACGGCAAAGCGAGAAGCAGACGACGCATGACGAGTCTCCGAAAAGGTTATGTAATCTTATAACGAAAGTGCGGAGAGTTTGACCGTCTGCTTGGCGTCGCGCAAGGGCCATGGGAGCATGCGAACATGAAATATTCAGGAGCACGGTGATGTTGCGGATACGCGGAACCGTCGGCGATTGGCCGGTGGACTTGTCGATCGAAATGGATGAGAGCGACTGGGCGCAGCTCGGCGCGCAATTGCAGGCGGCCAAGCCCGACGCGGCGACAGCGCCTGCGGTCAGGCCGGCGAATCAGGACGATGCGTTGTGGCAGATCGCCAAGGAACTGCTGCGCAAGGCCGGGCAATTGAGCGGCCCGGACTTGCTGGAACAGCTCGAAGGCCTGACCGGCAGCGCCTCGGCGGGCAAGCGCCTGTTGGTGCGCTTGCGCCACTGTGCCGAGGTCAAGGTACTGAGCGGCGCCGATACGCCGCTCTACAGTTGGGTGGGAGAAGAAGCGGCAAGCTACAAGCCGCAAGCTTCAAGCTGAAGCAATCTTGCAGCTTGCAGCTTGCCGCTGCCCCCCTAATACAACGCCGCGAACAGCTTGCGACGATAGCTCGTCACCAGCGGATGATCGTTGCCCAGCAGTTCGAACACTTGCAGCAAGGTCTTGTGGGGCAAGCCTTCGCTGTAGCTGCGGTTACGCATGAACAGCTTGAGCAGTGCATCGAGGGCCGCTTCGTACTGCTGGCGCGCCAGTTGCTGGATCGCCAGTTGGTACACCGCTTCATCGTCCTGCGGGTCTTTTGCCAGTCGGGCCTTGAGGTCGGCGGCGTCCGGCAGGTGCTTGGCCAGGCCGAGGAACTGGATTTGCGCCTTGGCGCCCGCGAGCGCGGCTTTGTGCTCGTCGCTTTTTACCGCATCGAGCACGGTCTGCGCTTCGTCCAGCTCGCCGCGTTCAGTCAGGCAACGGGCGTACAGGATCAGCGCCTTGGCATTGGTGTTGTCTTCACCCAGCAACACCGTGAGCAGGGCTTCAGCGTCGGCGAAACGACCGTCGTCGAACAGCGCCTGGGCTTGTTCGAACGGGTCGGCGGCGGCTGGCGGTGGCATCTGCACGTGGGGTTCGAGCATCGCCCGCACCGCCGATTCCGGCTGGGCCCCGGCAAAGCCATCGACCGGCTGGCCATCCTTGAACAGCACCACGGTGGGCAGGCTGCGGATGCCGAAGCGGGCGACGATATCCTGCTCGATGTCGCAGTTGACCTTGGCCAGCAGCAGTTCGCCCTGATAGCTCTCGGCAATTGTTTGCAGCATCGGCATCAGGGCCTTGCACGGCGCACACCACTCGGCCCAGAAATCCACCAGCACCGGTTTGTGGAAAGAGTTCGCGATCACCGACTGGTCGAAATCGGCGGTGGTGGCGTCGAAGATGTAGGGCGTTTCCTGAGTCATGGGCAATCTCGTAGAGCGCTTGAATGGGGCAACTATACGGCTTGGTGGGGGGTGGCTGAAAGCGGGGTGGTCTTTCGCCCTGTGGTGTCTGACAGGACGCCATCGCGGGCAAGCCCGCTCCCACAGTTGATCTTCAGTGGGTACAACATTCGCGTTCACTCTAGATCCCGTGTGGGAGCAGGCTTGCTCGCGAAGCTTTTCAGGCGCGCCGCGCGTGATACAGGCTCACATGCCGAAACTCTTCAGGCTCGGCCAGGTCCGGCAAGGTCATGGCCTGGAGCATGTCGATGCGTCGGTACAGCGGATGCTGGAAGTCCCGCACCCGGGAGTCGGCCACCAACGCCTCTCGGCCACGGCTGAGGAATTGATCGAGCAGCGGCAGATTGGCCCGGTCGTAGAGCACATCGGCGACCAGGATCAGGTCGAAGCGATCGGCCTCGGCGAAGAAATCCGTTGAATACCCCAGCTCCACGTCATTGAGCGCGGCATTGGCCCGGCACGCGGCAATCGCCAGTGGGTCCAGGTCGCAGGCCACCACCTCCAGCGCTCCAGCCTTGACCGCCGCGATGCCCGCCACGCCGGAACCGGCGCCAAAATCCAATATGCGCTTGCCCTTGACCCACTGCGGCTGTTCGGCCAGGTAGCGCGCCATCGCCAGGCCGCTGGCCCAGCAGAAACTCCAATAGGGCGGCTCGTGGAGAATGCGCCGGGTTTCTTCCGGGCTGAAGGCGCGGTCCATGTTGTCGCCGTCGATCAGCCACAACTTCAAGTCGGTGCCAGGTAGCGGGCAGGCCACCAGGCGCGCGTCACCCAGCAATTCACTCAACGCCCGTTGCAGGTCCTGCGGTGCACTCATGGCGCTTTGACGAATTGCAGGGCGCCCAGGGCCTGGGTGGTTGGTTGGCTGATGCGTTGCTCCGGCAGGTGCAGGATCAACTGGCCGGACTGGCTGGCGCGGCCACGCAGTTCCACCCGGGCGCCGACCGGGAAGGCGTCGGGGTTGAAGCGCAGGCGGAAGGGCAGGGCCTGGTTGGTGCCGATCAGGCTGGAGCTGGCGAGTAATTGCTGTGGGCGGTCCTTGTCATCGATCACCAGCAACGCCAGTTCGACCTCGGCCCCGGCCGGCACGCCTTGCAAGGTGCCGCTCAATTCGCGCTGATACGCCGGCAGTGGCCCGAGCTCGGCCGCCTGGCGGGCTTTTTCCTGGGCCTGTTTCGGCGCTGGTGCCGGGGCGGGGGCCGCGGGCTTGGGGGCGTCGCTGCTGCACGCCATCAGCAGGCTGAAAAGACTGAGCAAAACGAGCGATCGTAGCGGCATGTGTGGCTCCAGCAAGGTGAATTCCATGGATCTGACGGTAAGCCCGTCTGTATACCGTAAACCCTATGGCTTGTCTTGCCAGTGGGATGCGCTACCATGGCCCTCCCTTTTTTTGTTGCCTGCCACCATGCACTGTCCCTTCTGCGGTGCCAACGACACCAAGGTCATCGACTCGCGACTGGTCGCCGAGGGCGAACAAGTCCGCCGCCGCCGCGAATGCCTGGCTTGCGGCGAACGTTTCACGACGTTCGAGACCGCTGAACTGGTGTTGCCGCGCCTGATCAAAACCGACGGCAGCCGCCAGCCGTTCGATGAAGAAAAACTGCGCGCCGGCATGCAGCGCGCCCTGGAAAAACGCCCGGTGAGCGTCGAGCGCCTGGAAGCGGCGCTGGTGCACATCAAGCACAAGCTGCGGGCGACCGGCGAGCGCGAGGTCAAATCCCTGGTAGTCGGTGAGTTGGTGATGGCCGAGTTGCAGAAGCTCGATGAAGTCGCCTACATCCGTTTCGCCTCGGTGTACCGGCGCTTCCAGGACCTGAACGAGTTCCGCGAAGAAATCGACCGCCTGGCCCGCGAACCGGTGAAAGAATGACCGGCTCGGCGCAGCAGGCCGTCCTCGACGCCCACTACATGGCCCGTGCCCTGGAGTTGGCGCGACGCGGTCACTACACCACCCACCCCAATCCCCGGGTCGGTTGCGTGATCGTGCGTGACGGGCAGATTGTCGGCGAAGGCTGGCATATCCGTGCCGGCGAGCCCCATGCCGAAGTCCATGCCCTGCGCGCCGCTGGCGAACAAGCCCGCGGCGCCACGGCTTACGTGACCCTTGAGCCGTGCAGCCATCACGGGCGTACGCCGCCGTGTGCCGATGCGCTGGTCAACGCCGGTGTGGCGCGGGTGGTGGCGGCGATGCAGGACCCCAACCCGGAAGTCGCCGGGCGTGGCCTGCAACGGCTGGCCCAGGCCGGCATCGCCACCGAAAGTGGCGTGCTGGAAGGCGAGGCGCGCAAGCTCAATGAAGGTTTTCTCAAACGCATGGAGCAGGGGCTGCCGTTCGTGCGGGTCAAGCTCGCCATGAGCCTCGATGGCCGCACCGCCATGGAAAGCGGCGAAAGCCAGTGGATCACTGGCCCGGCTGCACGTTCAGCGGTGCAACGCCTGCGTGCCCAGGCCAGCGTGGTATTGACGGGTGCCGATACGGTGCTGGCGGACAACGCCCGGCTGACCGTGCGCGCCGATGAACTCGGGCTCGATGCCGAGCAGACGGCGTTGGTCATGAGCCGCCCGCCGCTGCGGGTGTTGGTGGACGGTCGTCTGCGGGTGCCGCTGGATGCCGCGTTTTTCAAGGCCGGTCCGGCGCTGGTCGCTACCTGCATGGCGGTGGAAGAACAATACGCCAACGGTCCCGAATGCATGATCGTGGCAGGCGATGACGGCCAGGTCGATCTGCGTCGGCTGCTGGTGGCGCTGGCTGCCCGGGATGTCAATGAAGTGCTGGTGGAGGCTGGTCCGCGCCTGGCGGGCGCTTTTGCCCGGCAAGGGCTGGTGGACGAGTTCCAGATTTTCATCGCCGGCAAGTTCCTCGGTTCTTCGGCGCGGCCGCTGTTGGACTGGCCGCTGGCGCAGATGAAGGACGCTCCCCAGCTGAAAATCACCGAAATCCGCGCCGTGGGCGATGACTGGCGAGTCATCGCCGTTCCCGTTCCACCGGCCAGCGTATAATTCCCGGCTTTCGCGCAAGCGGCGGCCTGTTCTCGAGGAGGACTCCATGTTTACCGGCATCATCGAATCCATCGGCAGCATCCGTGCACTCACCCCCAAGGGCGGCGATGTGCGGGTCTACGTCGAAACCGGCAAGCTCGACCTGAGCGACGTCAAGCTGGGCGACAGCATCGCGGTGAACGGCGTGTGCCTGACCGCCGTTGAACTGCCCGGCAACGGCTTCCTGGCGGACGTGAGCCGTGAAACCCTCGACTGCACGGCCATGAACGACCTCAAGAGCGGCAGCCCGGTCAACCTGGAAAAAGCCCTGACCCCCACCACTCGCTTGGGCGGGCATCTGGTCAGCGGCCACGTGGACGGCGTCGGCGAAGTGGTCTCGCGTACCGATAACGCCCGGGCCGTGGAGTTTCGCATCCGCGCCCCGAAAGAACTCGCCAAATACATCGCCCATAAAGGCTCGATCACCGTCGACGGCACCAGCCTGACGGTCAACGCGGTGGATGGTGCCGAATTCCTGCTGACGATCATTCCCCACACCCTGAGCGAAACCATCATGGCCTCGTACCGGCCAGGTCGCCGGGTCAACCTGGAAGTCGACTTGCTGGCCCGTTACCTGGAGCGCCTGCTGCTCGGTGACAAGGCCGCGGAGCCTGCATCCGGCAGCAACATCACCGAAAGCTTCCTGGCCGCCAACGGCTACCTCAAATCCTGACCCAAGGGGGTGCCGCGTGGCGCTCAATAGCATCGAAGAACTGGTTGAAGACATCCGCCAAGGCAAGATGGTCATCCTCATGGATGACGAAGACCGCGAGAACGAAGGCGACCTGATCATGGCCGCCGAATGCTGCAAGGCCGAGCACATCAACTTCATGGCCAAGCATGCTCGTGGGCTGATCTGCATGCCGATGACCCGCGAGCGCTGCGAGCTGCTGAAGCTGCCGCTGATGGCACCGCGCAACGGCTCGGGCTTCGGCACCAAGTTCACCGTGTCCATCGAGGCTGCCGAGGGCGTGACCACCGGTATTTCCGCGGCTGACCGCGCGCGCACCGTCCAGGCGGCTGCCGCGAAAGACGCCAAGGCCGAAGACATCGTCAGCCCCGGCCACATCTTCCCGCTGATGGCCCAGGCTGGCGGCACCCTGGCCCGCGCCGGCCACACCGAAGCGGCCTGCGACCTGGCGCGCATGGCCGGCTTCGAGCCCAGCGGCGTGATTTGCGAAGTGATGAACGACGACGGCACCATGTCCCGTCGTGCGGAGCTGGAAACCTTCGCCGCCGAACACAACATCAAGATCGGCACCATCGCCGACCTGATCCACTACCGGATGATCCACGAACGTACCGTTCAGCGGATTGCCGAGCAGCCGCTGGACAGCGAACTGGGCCAGTTCAACCTGGTGACCTACCGCGACTCGGTGGAAGGCGACGTGCACATGGCGCTGACCCTGGGCACCGTGTGCGCCGAAGAGCCGACCCTGGTACGGGTGCACAACATGGACCCATTGCGCGACCTGTTGATGGTCAAGCAACCCGGCCGCTGGAGCCTGCGGGCTGCCATGGCCGCGGTGGCGGAGGCCGGCAGCGGCGTGGTGCTGCTGCTCGGTCACCCTCTCGATGGCGACGTGCTGCTGGCGCACATCCGCGAAACCGCGGATCAAGCCGCCGTGAAAAAACCGACCACCTACAGCATAGTCGGTGCCGGTTCGCAGATCCTTCGGGACCTGGGCGTGCGTAAAATGCGCCTGATGAGCGCACCGATGAAATTTAATGCGATATCCGGTTTCGATCTGGAAGTTGTAGAATACGTGCCCTCCGAATAATGGCCTGCGGATTCCGGCATTATTGTTCACTTGAGGCTTGTTAGATTCATTGTGGCGAGGGAGCTTGCTCCCGCTTGGGTGCGCAGCACCCACAATAGGGCCGCTGCGCAGCACCCACAATCGGGGCCGCTTCGCAGCCCAGCGGGAGCAAGCTCCCTCGCCACAAAAGCTTGAAATGGACAGCATGACGGGATCTGCGGGGGCTGTAGATTCGAGACTAATATCACTGAGGAGCGCGTATAGAACGCGCTCCGGCTCTTTAAGAGATCTGACGAATGACCCTGAAGACCATCGAAGGTACCTTCATCGCCCCCAAAGGCCGCTACGCTCTGGTAGTGGGCCGTTTCAACAGTTTCGTGGTCGAGAGCCTGGTTGGCGGTGCGGTCGATGCCCTGGTTCGCCATGGCGTGAGCGAAAGCGACATCACCATCATCCGTGCCCCTGGCGCCTTCGAAATTCCGCTGGTTGCGCAGAAAGTCGCTCAAAAGGGCGAATATGCGGCGATCATCGCCCTGGGCGCGGTCATTCGTGGCGGTACTCCGCACTTCGAATACGTGGCCGGCGAATGCACCAAGGGCCTGGCCCAGGTCTCCATGGAATTCGGCGTGCCAGTCGCTTTTGGCGTACTGACCGTTGACTCCATCGAGCAAGCCATCGAGCGTTCCGGCACCAAGGCCGGTAACAAAGGTGCCGAAGCGGCACTGTCCGCCCTGGAAATGGTCAGCCTGCTGGCGCAGTTGGAGGCCAAGTGATTAGCGACGAAAGCGATCGTTTCAACCCGCGCGATCCAAAGCCTGCGGATGCCGGCAAGCCGTCGAAAAGTGCCAAGCGCCGCGAAGCCCGTCAGCTCGCGACCCAGGCGCTGTATCAATGGCACATGGCCAAGCAATCGCTGAACGAGATCGAAGCGCAGTTTCGGGTCGACAACGATTTCAGTGATGTTGATGGCGCTTACTTCCGCGAGATCCTGCATGGGGTCCCGCAGTTCAAGACTGAAATCGACACCGCGCTCACGCCTTGCCTGGACCTGACCATCGAAGAGCTGGATCCGGTTGAACTGGCGGTGCTGCGCTTGTCCACCTGGGAGCTGCTCAAGCGCGTCGACGTACCGTACCGCGTGGTGATCAACGAAGGGATCGAGCTGGCGAAAGTCTTCGGCTCCACCGATGGCCACAAGTTCGTCAACGGTGTGCTCGACAAACTTGCCCCGCGCTTGCGTGAAGCCGAAGTGAAGGCGTTCAAGCGCTGATTGGCGTTTGCAGCGGCTATGGGCGAATTTGAGCTGATCCGTCACTACTTCGCCGCCGCGCCTTGTGCGCAGGGCGGCGAGGGCGTTGCGCTGGGGATCGGCGACGACTGCGCCCTGCTGGCCGTTCCTTCCGGGGAACAGCTGGCGGTGTCCACCGACACGCTCGTGGCCGGTGTGCATTTTCCAGACCCTTGCGAGCCGTTCCTGCTCGGCCAGCGCTCGCTGGCCGTGGCGGTCAGTGACCTGGCCGCCATGGGCGCCAACCCTTTCGCCTTTACCCTTGCCCTGACCTTGCCGACGGTGACCGCCGATTGGCTGCAAGCCTATGCCCGTGGCTTGAACCACATGGCCCAGGCCTGTGGCGTGGCGCTGGTGGGGGGGGACACCACACGTGGGCCCCTGAGCCTGACCATGACGGTGTTTGGCCACGTGCCGTCCGGCCAGGCCCTGACCCGTAGCGGCGCGCGGCCCGGCGACCTGCTGTGTGTGGGCGGCGAATTGGGCAATGCCGCCGGCGCATTGCCGCTGGTGCTCGGCCAGCGCAGCGCCGAACCTGCGATTGCCGAGCCGTTGCTGGCCCATTACTGGTCGCCACGTCCGCAGATCGACCTGGGCCTGGCGTTGCGGGGCAAGGCCAGCGCGGCGATGGATATTTCCGATGGCCTGCTGGCCGATTGCGGGCATATCGCCCAAGCGTGCGGGGTGGCCTTGCAGGTTGAACGGGACCGACTGCCGCTGTCCAACGCTCTGGTAGCGTTTCTTGGCCGGGCGGATGCCGAGCAGGCCGCCCTGAGCGGCGGTGACGATTACGTGCTGTTGTTCGCCGTGCCACCAAGCCGATTGTCGGCGTTGCAGGCCGCCGGCTGGCCGATCCACGTGATCGGCCGTGTACTGGCCGGGCAAGGCGTCACGCTGGTCGACAGCCTCGGGCACGACATCACCCCGCCAGTGCGGGGCTATCAACATTTTCGGGAGACACCGTGACAGATCATCCCAACCAGGTCCCGGCAGAGTTCGTTCCGCCTTCGGTCTGGCGCAATCCCTGGCATTTCCTGGCATTTGGCTTCGGTTCGGGTACTTTGCCCAAAGCCCCGGGCACCTGGGGCTCGCTGGTTGCGCTACCCTTCATACCGTTGTGGCAGATGTTGCCGGACTGGGGCTACTGGTTGATGCTGGGCATCACCATGCTGTTTGGCTTCTGGCTGTGTGGCAAAGTGGCGGATGACCTTCGGGTGCACGATCATGAAGGCATCGTCTGGGACGAAATGGTCGGCATGTGGATCACCTTGTGGCTGGTACCGGAAGGCTGGTATTGGTTGCTGGCGGGTTTCCTGGTGTTCCGTTTCTTCGATATCCTCAAGCCGTGGCCGATCCGCTGGATCGACAGGCATGTACACGGCGGTGTCGGTATCATGCTCGATGATGTGTTGGCCGGGGTTTTCGCCTGGCTGGCAATGCAGGGATTGGTGTGGTGTTTCACCTGAGGGAGTCAGGCATGGGCGTAAGCCGCGCACTACTGCTGTTGCTGTGTTTAGGAGCCTGTTTGGGTGCAAGGGCGGTCGAGTCGACGCCGCTGCCTGACAAGATCCGTGCGGCCAGCGAAGAGTGGGCCGATTACACCCAGGCCGATGGCCAGGGCATGGGCTGGGATATCTTGCGCGCGGTCTTCGAGCCTGAAGGCGTCAAGCTGGAGATCCGCAGCGTGCCCTACACCCGCTCGATCGGGTTGGTGCAGCGCGGCGAGGTCGACGTGCAGGTTGGCGCCTATCGGGATGAATCCGAAGGCGTGCTCTACCCGCATTGGCACTACGACGTCGATCATATCTATGCCTTGGGGCTGGCCTCCAAGCCTTCACCGACGCTGGCGACGATTGGCAACTATCGACTGGTGTGGATGCGCGGGTACGAATACAACAACTACCTGCCCAACATCCGGCGTTTCAATGAGATTCACCGCGCCGTAGGTATCTTGCCGATGCTGGCCCATGATCGTGCCGATTTTTATATCGATGCGTTGATGGAAATCCAGGATGTGCTTGCCAAGGCCGACGATCCCAAGCAATTCAAGCTTTCGCCCCTGATCAATTTGCCGCTGTACCTGGGTTTCGCCAACAACGAAAACGGCCGTACGTTGCGGGCGCTGTTCGACCGACGCATGGAAGTGCTGGTGAAGAGCGGCGAGTTGAAACCGATTTTCGAACGCTGGAAGCAACCCTATCCTTTCGACGAGAAAGGCAAGCCGCCGAAGCCATGATCAATCTTATCGATGTTCATTAGCGATAATTCAGCCTAAGCGTCTGTCGGATCGTGCTGTTACAATGCCCGCCTCTGCGAATCTCCAGTACTAGAATCAGGAGCACACCGGTGCCTGTCGTTTTTGTTGCCGCTTCCAAGCTGCCAACGCCCTTTGCGCAATTCACCATGCATGGTTTTCTCGATGAAGCCACCGGCCGCGAGCACGTTGTGCTGAGCCTGGGTGATTTCGCCGACGGTGCGCCGGTGCTGGGCCGCCTGCATTCCGAATGCCTGACAGGCGACGCCCTGTTCAGCCAGCGCTGCGATTGCGGTTCGCAACTCGAGGCCGCGCTGCAAGCCATTGCCCGTGAAGGCCGTGGTGTATTGTTGTACCTGCGCCAGGAAGGACGTGGTATCGGCTTGTTGAACAAGATCCGCGCCTATGAACTGCAAGATGGCGGCGCCGATACCGTGGAAGCCAACGAGCGCCTGGGCTTTGCCGCCGACCTGCGTGACTACAGCATTTGCTTGCCGATGCTCGAACACCTGGGTATCAAGTCCCTGCGGCTGATGACCAACAACCCACGCAAGGTCAAGGCCTTGACCGACATGGGCATCGTGGTGGCCGAGCGTGTGCCGCTGCACACCGGTCACAACCCCCACAACAAACTCTACCTGGCAACCAAGGCCAGCAAGCTCGACCACATGATGGGTAACGAGCACCAAGGCGAGGTTGACCGGGCGTGACGCGCGGTCAGGTTCGGCGGCGGCTATCGGTCAGTTGGTGGAAATACCTGGCCCTGGCCTTGCTGCCGCTGTTCGTGATCAACGCGGTGTTCGGCCAGGGCGAAGCGATTCTGCCGGTGCTGGCGATGCCGCTGTTCATTGCCGGCGTGGCGTCGATGTTTGTCAGCCTGCGATTCTTCGGGCCGTACAAGCAAGCCCTGATCGCCACCCAGAAAGCGCTCGACACGCCCGAAGAACCCCAGGCCTGGATTGACCTGGCGGCCCGTCGCCGCTCAGCCTTCCTGGTGGCCGGGCTACCGGCCTGGGTCGGTGCCCTTGCGGTGTTCGTGGGCCTGGAAGCGGTGCCGTTGATGCTGCTGGCCTTGTCGACCGCCGTGTTGTTCTACCTGTACCGCATCCCGCGCCAACTCGGCTGATGAACCGCTGGCTGGCGGTCTTGCTGCTGGCCGCCAGCGCCTCGACGATGGCCGCCTCGCGAGTTGTCAGCCTGGCGCCGTCGTTGTCGGAAATCGTCGTTGAACTGGGCTCCGCCGACCTCTTGGTGGGTGTACTGGATGGCGGTGACCGTCCGCCAATCCTTAAAGACCTGCCTTCCGTAGGGCGTTACGGCCAACTGGACATGGAACGCTTGCTCAGCCTCCAGCCCGACCTGCTCCTGCTCTGGCCCGGCAGTGTCGGCCCGGCGCAGCGCGAGCAACTCAAGGGCTTGGGTATTCCCGTTTATGTCGCCGAGCCCCGCAGCCTCGACCAACTAATCGCGCAAATTGAAGACATTGCCATGCAACTCGGCCGCCCGGAGCGGGGCGCGCCGTGGGCGGCGCAGTTGCGTGTGCGTCTGGAGGCGTTACGCCAGCGCTATCGAGGGGACCCGCCGTTGCCGGTGTTCTATCAGGTCTGGGACCGGCCGCTGTACACCGTCGGGGGCGGGCAGATCATCAGTGATGCGCTGGCGGTGTGCGGCGCTCGCAACGTCTTCGCTGACCTGAGCGTGCCGGCCCCGCAGGTGAGTGTGGAAGCGGTGCTGCAACGCAATCCGCAGGTCATCCTGGCCACGGAGCAGGCGCAGCTCGATGCCTGGAAAACCTGGCCGGTGGCGCAGGGGCGGTTGTTGCTGGTCAATGACAAGGGGCTGGAGCGGCCCAGTGGGCAGATGATCGAGGCGACGGCGCGGCTATGTGAGTTGATTGCGCCAGACAGATAGATTGCGGCGGGCCCAATCGCGAGCAAGCTCGCGATGAGGCCCGCCCAAACACCACAAATTCCAGATCAGAGGGCGGGGGTCCAAGTCACCCCAAGCAACCAGGTCCGACCTTCCTCCCGATACCCATACTGGCCTCCATCATGGCTATACAGCGCTCGGCTGTAACCCTTGTCCAGCAGGTTATCCACCTTCATCTCCAGCTTGACCTCCCGGGTCAACGCCCAGCTGCCGCGCAGCCCGAGCAAGGCATAGCCACCCAGGGCATTGCGGTTGTTTTCATCGTCATAGCTGCCACTCACCGCTTGCCAGGTGGCGCCCAGGCCCAGACGGTCGAATTGCCGGTCCAGGTCCAGGCTCAAGGTCCGCCGGGCGCGGCGTGCCAGAGTGTGGCCGCTGTCGCGGTCACGTGGGTCGATGATGGCCAGGCCCAGGTTGCCCTGCCAGCCGAACACATCCTGCAGGTAGGCCATCTCAAAACCGTTGATCCGCGCCGAGGCAACGTTCTGTGGGCGTGAGTTACTGCCAAAGATGATCGCGTCTTCCAGGTCCGTGCGGTAAAGCGAGGTCTCCAGGCGGGCGCTGTCGCTCAGTTGGCTGCGCCATTGCAGCTCGTAGCTTTTCGCCGTTTCAGGTTTCAGGTCAGGATTGCTGAAGTCCGGGTAGTACAGGTCGTTGAAGGTCGGCGCGCGGAAGCTTTCGCTGTAGGTCAGCAACAGGTCGTTGTCCGGGTTGATCGGCAGGGTAAGCGTGCCGCTCCAACTGTTCTGGCCGCCAAACTGCTGATTCTGGTCGCGACGCAGGCCCAGTTCGGTGGAGAACGTTTCGGCCTGGAAGCGGTGCTGGATGAACGCGGCACGGTTCCAGCGGCTGTCTTCGTCGAACGGCGTGCTGCTGTTGACCCGGTCCTGATACCAGTCGCCGCCGACGATCAGGCTGTTGCGCTCGTTCAGCGTCACGTCGTTCTGCCAGGTCACGGAATCGCGGTAGGTGTTGAACACTTCGCGGACATCGCTGAGCTTGTCGAAGGTTTTTTCACGGTTCTCGCTGTGGCCCAGTTCCAGGCGTGACTTCCAGGCCTCGTTGATTCGCCCGTCCACATAGGTGCTGAAGCTGCTCACCGCAAACTCACTGTAGGGTTGCTGGGGCAGGGACTCGAACGTGGCCGGATCGAAGCGGCCGAATGGGTTGTCGTATTCGCTTTTGCCGCGGTTATCCAGCAGGTTCAGGCCAACTTCCAGGTCATCGCTGGCCGCATGGCTCAGGCTCAGGCTGAAGGACTGGTTGCGATTGGCATCGTCGTCGCGATCGCTGGCGTAGGACTCGTGGGTCCGATTGCTTCCGGCGCTGTCGTCGAGGCTGGCGCCGAGGTTGAAACGGGTCTGCTCGTCGCCGCCGGACAGGCCCAGGCTGCGCTCCCAGGTCTGGTGGCTGCCGACCCCCATATGCAGGCGCGGTTGCAGGCCCTGGGTGTTGCCGCGCCGGGTGAAAATCTGGATCACCCCACCCACCGCATCGGCACCGTAGATCACCGAACGCGAACCGCGCAGCACTTCCACGCGCTCGATCTGGTTGATGTTCAAGCGCTGCAGGTTACTGTCGCCGGAGGTGGCATTGCCGATGCGCTGGCCGTCCACCAATACCAGGCTCTGGGCCGATTTGGTGCCGCGGATGTAAACCCCCGGCAGGCTGCCGCGCCCACCCAGCGGAGCCACCTGCACGCCTGGCACACGGCTGAGCAAGTCAGTGACACTGGCCGGCTGCAAGCGATCGATGTCGTCGCGGGTGAACACGGTATTGGCGGCGCTGCTGTCGTTGCGGGCCTCGACCTGGCGGTTGGCGCTGATCACGATGTCGGGCAGCTTCAGGGCCTGGTCGCGCTCAAAGGTGTCGGCCAGCAGTTCGGGGGTTGGCAGCAGGGTAAGGGTGAGGGCGAGGCGCAGTTTCATGGGGTTCCGGACATTTCTGGTCTGCACAAACCCCTTGTGGGAGCGAGCTTGCTCGCGATGGCGCAAGATCAGTCAAGTCATCCATTGGCTGACACACCGCTATCGCTAGCAAGCTCGCTCCCACAGGGAGTTTGTGTTGGCTGAACTTACAGGCCCAACAACTGCAACCGCTGGCGCACCGCCGCTTCGATCCCCACCTCGTCCAATCCACATTCGGCCAGCATCTGCGCCGGCTTGGCGTGTTCGACATAGAGGTCCGGCAAGCCCAGGTGCAACACCGACTTGAGGATGTTGTCCCGGGCCAGGAATTCGCTGACTGCCGCGCCGGCACCGCCCATGATGGCGTTTTCCTCGAGGGTCACCAGCAGGTCATGGCTGCCGGCCATCTCGCGCACCAGGGCTTCGTCCAGAGGTTTGACGAAGCGCATGTCCACCACGGTGGCATCCAGGGTTTCTGCGACTTTCAAGGCCTCGGCCAGTTGCACGCCGAACACCAGCAGGGCGGTTTGCTTGCCCTGGCGGCGAATCACGCCCTTGCCGATCTCGATGGGCTCAAGGTCGGGCGAGATCGTCGCGTTCGGGCCGGTGCCACGCGGGTAACGCACTGCCGCCGGGCCATTGAACAGGTGGCCGGTGGTGAGCATCTTGCGCAGCTCGTTTTCATCGCTCGGGGTCATCACCAGCATGCCGGGGATGCAGCGCAGGAACGACAGGTCGAAGCTGCCGGCGTGGGTCGGGCCGTCTTCGCCCACCAGGCCGGCGCGGTCGATGGCGAACAGCACGTCGAGGTTCTGTACGGCGACGTCATGAATCAGTTGGTCGTAGGCCCGTTGCAGGAACGTCGAATAGATCGCCACCACCGGTTTGGCGCCTTCACAGGCCATGCCGGCGGCGAGGGTCACGGCGTGCTGCTCGGCAATCGCCACGTCGAAATAGCGTTGCGGGTAGCGTTCGCTGAAGGCCACCAGGTCCGAGCCTTCTTTCATCGCCGGGGTGATGCCCACCAGGCGCGGGTCGGCGGCGGCCATGTCGCACAGCCATTGGCCGAAGACACCGGAGTACTTTGGTCCGCCGGCCTTTTTCGGCGCGGCCGCCGGAGCGTCCAGGGGTTCGAGCTTGGTGATGGCGTGGTAGCCGATCGGGTCGACTTCCGCTGGGGCGAAGCCTTTGCCTTTCTTGGTGACCACGTGCAGGAACTGCGGGCCCTTGAGGTCGCGCATGTTGCGCAGGGTGGCGATCAGCGTGGGCAGGTCATGGCCGTCGATGGGGCCGATGTAGTTCCAGCCCAGTTCTTCGAACAGCGTGCCGGGGACCAGCATGCCCTTGGCGTATTCTTCGGTGCGGCGGGCGATTTCCCAGGCGCCGGGCAGGCGCGACAGCACTTTCTTGCTGCCTTCGCGCATGCTGGCGTAGGTGCGGCTGGAGAGGATCTTGGCCAGGTAGTTGGACAAACCGCCAACGTTGCGCGAGATCGACATGTCGTTGTCGTTGAGGATCACCAG
Organism: Pseudomonas sp. 3JA; assembly: GCF_036961705.1. Classification (NCBI taxonomy): domain Bacteria; kingdom Pseudomonadati; phylum Pseudomonadota; class Gammaproteobacteria; order Pseudomonadales; family Pseudomonadaceae; genus Pseudomonas; species Pseudomonas sp. 3JA. The sequence goes on along the minus strand of NZ_JBAMDJ010000020.1, from coordinate 28,053 downwards.
CATGTTGGCGTCGACTTCCGGCGCGTGGTTCAGCGCCTCGAAGGCCATGCCCGCGGTCAGTGCGCCGTCGCCGATCACGGCAATGGCCTTGCGCTCGCTGTTTTGCAGACGGGCGGCAATCGCCATGCCCAGGGCGGCGCTGATGGAGGTGCTGGAGTGACCGACGCCAAAGGTGTCGTATTCGCTCTCGGAGCGACGCGGGAAGGCGGCGATACCGTCCTTCTGACGCAGCGTGCCCATGCGCTCGCGACGACCGGTGAGGATCTTGTGCGGGTAGGCCTGGTGCCCGACGTCCCACACCAGCCGGTCGTCCGGGGTGTCGAACACGTAATGCAGCGCGATCGTCAGCTCGATGACGCCCAGGCCCGCGCCGAAGTGCCCACCGGTCTGGCCGACCGTGTAGAGCAGTTCCAGGCGCAACTCATCGGCCAGGGTTTCCAGCTCGGCTTCACCCAGGCGACGCAGGCCGTCCGGCGTGTTGGCGCGGTCCAGCAGGGGCGTGGTCGGGCGCTTGCGGGGAATCTCTTGAAACGTCGTGGGCATCAGGCGAATCGTTATAGGTATAGAAAGAGGCGGCAGTTTACCTTATGGATCGCAAGCTGCCCACGCGTTGGCCGGAACTTGGCCGATACGCACTTATGAATGGGTTGACCCTGTATCAGCTGCGTCGTTCGACGATATAGCGCGCCAAGTCGCGCAACGGCTCGGCCGCCGCGTCAAAGGGTCGCAGCGCGGCCAGGGCCTGGTCGCGCAGCTCCAGGGCGTAGGCCTTGGCGGCGTCGAGGCCGAGCAGGGCCGGATAGGTCGGTTTATCGCGGGCGATGTCGGCACCCTGGCGCTTGCCCAGGGTCTGGGTATCGCTTTCGACGTCGAGGATGTCGTCCTGCACCTGGAACGCCAGGCCGATGGCTCGGGCGTAGGTCTGCAAGGCTTGCAACTGGGCGGGCGTGGCCCGGCCGCTGGCCAGGGCGCCGAGCCGGACGCTGGCCTCGATCAAGGCGCCGGTCTTGTGCCGGTGCATGTATTCCAGGGCGCTCTGGTCCAGCTTCAGGCCCACCGAGCCCAAATCGATGGCCTGGCCGCCGACCATTCCCGCAGGGCCTGCCGCCAGCGCCAGGGCACTGACCATGTCCAGGCGAACCTGCGCCGGGCAATCGCTCAGGGCCGGATCCAGCAGGGCGCTGAACGCCAGGCTCTGCAGGCCGTCGCCGGCCAGGATCGCGCAGGCTTCGTCGAATTGCTTGTGGGTGGTGGGCTGGCCGCGACGCAGGTCGTCGTCGTCCATGGCCGGCAAATCGTCATGCACCAGCGAATACGCGTGGATCAACTCCACCGCACAGGCGGCGCCGTTGGCTTGCTCGGCCTGGCCGCCCAAGGCTTCGCACGCGGCGTAGGCCAACAGCGGCCGTACACGCTTGCCGCCGTTCATCACGCTGTAGCGCATGGCTTCGTACAGGCGCGCCAGCTCCGGGCTCGGGGCGCTGAACAAGCTATCCAATGCAGCATTGACCCGGGCCTGGCTGCTGGCCTGATAGGCGCCGATCATTCAGGCTGTTCCGCGTCGAAAGGCTCTTCGGTCAGCTCGCCGTCGCGCTCGAGCAGCAATTGCACCTTCTGCTCGGCCTGGGCCAGCGCCGCCTGGCAGTCGCGAGTCAAGCCGATACCCTGCTCGAAGGCGGTCAGCGAGTCTTCCAGCGACAATTCGCCGTTCTCCAGCCGTTCCACCAGCGTTTGCAGGTCGGCCAGAGATTGTTCGAAATCCAGTGCAGCTTTTTTGCGGGCCATGGCGGCTATTCCGGTTGACTGTTAAACCGGCGCGACACTAGCAGACATGGGGTGTTGGGGCAAATCAGGGCAGGCGGGATCGACGCGGGACAACGGGCTTGCACCGACCTGCTTTTGTGGCGAGGGAGCTTGCTCCCGCTCGGCTGCGCAGCAGTCGCAATCCGGTTCAGCCCCCGCAGGTTGGGGCCGCTTCGCAGCCCAGCGGGAGCAAGCTCCCTCGCCACGGAATTTCAGCGGGCCGGATAACTGACCCGATACCGCGTACTGCGCCCACCGCCGGGCATTCGCTCCAGGCAGCCTTTCTCCAGCAGTTCGGCGAGATGGCGGGTTGCCGTCGCCTTGGAAACCTTCGCCACTGCTTGGTATTGGGCTGCGCCGATTCCGCCCTCGAAGCCTTTTTCACCGCCATCGAGCATTCGGTTGAGTACCTTGATCTGCTCAGGCGTAAGCGCGCTGTTGCGATGAACTTGCCAGAATCTCGCTTTGCAAAACACGCTGTCGATCCGCTTCATCGCCTGCTGGAGGCTGCGCAACAACGTCTGCAGAAACCAGGTCAGCCAGGCGGTGATATCCAGTGTGGCCTTCTGGCTGTTCTCCAGAATCCGGTAATAACCGGCGCGGTCGTCGAGGATGCTCACGGACATGGCGTAGAAACGGATTGCCTGGGCCTCGCCCTGGGCCAGTGCCAGGTCGGTCAGGGTGCGGGTCAGGCGGCCATTGCCATCGTCGAATGGATGCAGGGTGACGAACCAGAAATGAGCGATGCCAGCACGCAACAATGGATCGAGGTCGGCCTGATGACGACTGGTCTCGAACCAGTCGATGAACGTTTGCAATTGCTGTTCAAGACCCTGGCGGGGAGGAGCCTCGAAGTGAACGGTGGGGCGGTCCAACCTGCCAGAGACTACCTGCATCGGTTCGTCACCGCGCAGCGTGCCTACGCGGATCTGTCGGTGGGCAAAGTCGCTGGTTTGATCAGGAAACAACCACTCATGCCATTCCAGCAAGCGTTCGACAGTCAGGGGCTGGTTGAAATGCCGGGTAGCGTCCAGCAAGAGGTTCGCCAAGCCTTCGCTGCGTTGGCTGACCGGCGTGTCGTCGCCTTGTTCCAGGCCGAGGCGGCGGGCCAGGGACGAGCGCACCGAGCCGACATTCAGTTGCTCTCCTTCGATAGCCGAGGAGGTCACGATGTTTTGCAGCAAGGTATCCAGTTCGCTCTGGGCACTGAGCGAAGCCGCGACCGCGCCCGTCATGCCGAGCAACTGGCCTTGGGTCTGCACGCATTCGCGAAGCAGCGGTGCCAGTGCTTCAGCTTGCCAGCGGAAACCGGGCCAGTCGGGCTGTTGCCAGATCCAATGGGGTGCCATGCGCCTGTCCAAAGATGAGTGAGCCGAATAATAGCGCTATTCGGCTCATTTCGTGAGCCGAATACGCCTGCTATTCGGCTCACGCACCTCTCAGTACGTGATTTCCCACACAGAATCGCGCGTTCCCCGATTGTTAATAATTCGCCGAATCGCTAACCTTCGCGCCATCTACAGCCCCGTTGCGACGGGGCCTTCAGACGAAGCCCGAATAATGACAAGCAGCGCTGAGGATCAGCGCCGGGTTGCGTCGTGCATGGCAGGAGGCATACGTGCGTTTTCTTTCTTTATTGATCGTGTTGCTCGGCGCGCCGTTGGCGTGGGCGCAGCCTTCTGCCGAGATGTCGGAGCCGGTGGGCGGTTGGCGCTACAGCGGCTTGCTCGATCGCACTGAAAACCCGCAGGTCGCCTATCCCACGCCGCCCATCGACCGGGGCGTGCAGCGCAACCGCACGATGATCGAGGGCCGGCTCAAGGCCATGGGCACGGCTCGCCAGCCCCATAGCCTGGCGGTCAACGGCAATCCACTGAATCTCTACACCGACGACGAGGGGCGTTTCGCCCGGCCGTATGCGTTCGGCGCCGGCTCCAACAGCGTCGAGGTGCGCAGCTCCGAAGGCCAGTCCCTCAAGCGCGTGCAATTCTATGAAGCCAACAACCTGCGCACGCCCGCGCAGATCCGCGTGGTGCTGGGCTGGGACGACCCCAAGGCCGAACTCGATCTGCATATCGTCACACCCGACGGCCAGCATGCGTTCTTCGGCCGGCCGGCGCTGACCAATGGTGGCGGCCTCGACCCGGATGGCGTCGATGGCCCGGGCCCTGAAATGTTCACCATGACCGCGCGGATGCACGGCACCTACCTGGTCTACGTGAACTACTGGGGCAACTACGGCAGCGGTGGCTACAACTTTGACGAGACCAGCAACGACAACGAGGTGATCACCTCGCAGATCAACCTGGTGCTCAATGAAAACACCGTCGATGAAAAACGCGAGACCTTTGTCGTGCCCCTGCGCGCCATTGGCGATCTGCTGCTGGTCAAGACTTTCAACTACTAACGCTCCACGGATGAACAGGCCCTTGTGAATATGAGCGACAACACTGCTTCCCCGACCACGCCGACACCTGTCGCTAAACCTGTGCGCCGTTGGCCGGCGATACTGATCGGGCTGTGCCTGGTAGCAGGTGTGGCCGCCGGGTTGGGCTGGTTCATGACCAAGCCCAAGGCGCCGCCCATGGCGTTGGCGTTGGAAAAGCTCGGCCTGAGCCGCCCCGACGGCTTGCTCGAGGCGCATTCCCTGAGCCAGTTGCCCAAGGACCTGTTGGCTGTGCCGTTCCTCAAGGCCACGCTCACCGAAGACTTCGTCTTCTATTACGAGGCCCACGCCGACCGCCTCGGGCTGATGGGCAGCCTGCGCCGGATCATCTACGAGCATGACCTCAAGTTGCAGGACAGCCTGATCGAGGAGCTTTTAGACCAGCCAGCCGATGTGGCGCTGTGGCGCGGTGCCGACGGTCGCCTCAAGGATTTTCTGTTGGTAATGGATCGCGGCGGGTTGGCCAAGGTGCTGGAGCCATTGGCCAAGGTCGCCCTGGATGATACGCAACTGAGCAAGCTCAGCGACCTGAAAGTCGGCGGTGATGACGTCGCGCTGTACCAGCTCAGCTACAACGCCAGCAAATCCCTGCTCTTCGCTTCCCATGGCGACAAGCTGGTGGTGTTGTCCAACCCGGCGAAACTCTATGACCCGGCCAACGGCCCGTCGGATGAGCGCGGCAGCGTGTCGACGACTGCCCTGGCCGCCTTGCTCAATGGCGACAAACTGTTTCCCGAAGCCTTCGGCCTGCCGCCCAAGGCGCCGGAGGTCAAGCAACGTATTTCGGTCAATGCCAATGTGCTGGCCATGGGTTACCAGCGTTTCATTCCGAACTTCGCCGGGCTGCGCTTCGACATGGACGACAAGGGCTGGCACAGCTTCCTGGCCATGGACGAGCTGGAAAACCAGCCGGACTTCGACTTCAAGCCGATCTGGCAAGCCATGCCCATGGGCGCCAGCGCCTGCGTTGCCTTGCCGTTGGCCGCAGAACCGCAGAAGCCGCTATTGGTGAAACTTGGCGCCGACGAAAAAGCTGCCCAGGCCATGGTCGACCATGTGGCCGGCGCGGCAGGCCTGTGCTGGTACGCCGATTCGCGGTTGTATACACCGCTGCTGGTGGCGAGCTTGAACGAAGACGACGGCAAGCTCGACGCGGATTTGGGCAAACTGTTTGGCTCGATGGTGGGCGCCTATGAGAACAATGCCGCCGAGCACGTGTTCCCGGTCGTCGAGAAACAGGGAGGCGCGATGCATCAATGGCAGCGCCAGGTCAGCTCCAACTTCGGCCCTTACCTGGCCAAGGACTCGCTGCAACCGGACGCCATCACCGGCAAGGCATTCCTGCGCGTCAGCCTGGCGCGTCATGGTTCGACCCTGCTGTTCTCCCTCGACGACAAGCTGGTGGACAAGGCCCTCGGCACCCTCGACAAGCGCTTCCCACCCATGGCCGACGTGGTGCCCAAGGATGTGCTGATGCCGATTTATTTCGGCCCGGATTCCATGGCGCAACTGATGCAGCGTGAAACCCTCGACAGCTTGCCCCAGGACATGGAACCGGTGTTCTACAACGCCGCGCAAACCTACCTCATCCCGAAACTGCGCACCCTGGGCGGCTATGGCAAGTACGCCCTGACGTTGCCTGCCGGCAGCGAGCCGGACGGGCACTGGCAGTGGCTGCCACTGGAATGGAAAGCGCTGTGACAGGACTGATCCGCAACCCCGGATGGGCGCTGCTGCTGGCACTGCTGTGGGGTGGGCCGGCGCTGGCCGTCGAGACGCCGCTTTCCGTCGCGGCGCGGCCTTCCGTTGAGGCGCCGCCGCTGGATGTGCAGCAATCCCAGGTGTTTCGTGCCTGGTTCGTGCGCATCGCCGAGGAGCAGTTGACCAAAGGCCCGAGCCCGCGCTGGTACCAGCAAGACTGCGCCGGCCTGGTGCGGTTCGCCGCCAACGAGGCGCTGAAGGTCCACAACGATAAGTGGCTGCGCAGCAATGGCCTGTCCAACCGCTACCTGCCGCCGGAGCTCGAACTCAGTGACGCCCAGCGGCGCCTGGCCCAGCAATGGCAGCAGGGCGGCGGCAAGGTCGGGCCCTACGTCAACGCCATCAAGCTGATCCAGTTCAACAGTCGCCTGGTGGGCCGCGATGTCGCCCAGGCCCGTCCCGGCGACCTGATGTTCTTCGATCAGGGCGACGACCAGCACCTGATGATCTGGATGGGCCGCTACATCGCCTATCACACCGGCACCACAACCCCTACCGACAACGGCATGCGCTCCGCAAGCCTGCAACAACTCATGAACTGGAAGGACACCCGATGGATACCCGACGCAGCCAACCCCAACTTCATCGGCGTCTATCGACTCAACTTTCTCTCCCAATGACCGGTGCTCGCATGCTGCGCTTGTGTTCAAAATTGCCCCTGCTGTTTGCCTTGTTGCTGGCCCCCCTCGTGAACGCCGAAGACACGGTGGCGCCCAGCGGCTACACGCCGGTGGCCGGTGAAAGTTTCTTCCTGCTGGCCGACAGCAGCTTTGCCAGCGATGAGCAGGCCATGGTCCGCCTCGAAGCGCCGGGCCGCGACTACCGCCGGTTCCGCATGGAGCCCTACGGCGGCGCCGATATCCGCGTCTACCGCATCGACAAGCCGCTGGATTTCCTCAAGCGCCAGAAGAACCTGCACCGCGTGGTCAGCGACGGCCAGTTCAAGGGCGAAGGCCTGTCGAACACCCTCGCGTACCTGTGGGACAACTGGTACCGCAAGTCTCGTCGAGTGATGCAACGGGCGTTTTCCTACGAGTCCCGCCAGCAAGTCACCGAAGAAGTGCCGGAACTGAAGATCGGTGACGCCCTGGTCGCGCCGACACCGTATGAAGCACCGCCACAATTCGCCTTGATCCCGGGCTTGCCGGTGGTCAGCCAGTTCCGTTATCCGCTCTGGGAAGCCAAGCCGATCCAGCCGCCTGCGGGCGTCAACCTGGCCGGTTCGTCCAGTGAGTTCGTCAGCGTTGCGCCGGGCAACGTCTACGTGCCGCTGGGCCAGTTGAAGCCGGGTCTGTACCTGGTGGAAGCGCTGATCGGCAAATACCGCGCGACCACCATGGTCTTCGTCTCCAACACCGTGGCAGTGAGCAAGATTGCTGGCGATGAGTTGCTGGTCTGGGCCGCACGCAAGCATGAAGGGCGTTCGGTGCCCAAGGTCAACGTGCTGTGGACCGACGGCCTGGGCGTAATGAGCAGCGGTGCCACCGATGAAAACGGCCTGCTGCGCCTCAAACACGTCAGCCCGGAGCGTTCGTTCGTCATCGGTGAAGACGAGGAGGGCGGGGTATTCGTCTCGGAAAACTTCTACTACGACAGCGAAATCTACGACACCAAGCTCTATGCCTTCACCGACCGGCCGCTGTACCGGCCAGGGGATTGGGTATCGCTGAAAATCGTTGGTCGTGAGTTCAAGAACGCCCGTGATTCGGTGCAACCGAGCGCCGCCGACGTCAATGTCAGCGTGCTGGACGCCACCGGCACCGAGCTGCAAACCCTGGCCCTGAAGCTCGATTCCAAGGCCGGCACCCAAGGCCGTTTCCAACTGCCGGAAAACGCTGTGGCCGGTGGCTATGAACTGCGCTTGCGCTACAAGGACCAGCTCTACAGCAGCGCCTTTCGTGTAGCCGAATACATCAAGCCGCACTTCGAGATCGCCCTGAACCTGGCCAAGCAGGACTACCGCACCGGCGAACCGGTCAAGGGTAACCTCGTGCTGCTGTACCCGGACGGCAAACCGGTGGTGAATGCCACGGTGAGCCTGAGTCTGCGCGCCCAGCAACTGTCGATGGTCGATAACGAACTGCAATACCTGGGGCAATTCCCGGTCGAGCTGACCAGCAGCGAAGTGACCACCGATGCCAAGGGCAACGCGACCCTCGACCTGCCGGCCGCCGACAAACCGAGCCGCTACACCCTCACCGTGTTCGCCAGTGATGGCGCGGCGTATCGGGTCAAGACCACCAAGGAAATCCTCATCGACCGTGGCGCGGCGAATTTCCGCCTGAGTGCTCCCCAGCGGTTCAGCGCCGTCGGCCAGAAGGTGTCGTTCAGCTATGCCAACGAAGGCGGCAACGAACAAGCCAAGGCTGTGACGCCAGGCAGCTACGCCTGGGTGCGCCTGGAAGACCAGAGCACTGGCGAAGGCAAGCTGGCGGCCAAGGACAAGGGCTTCAGCCTGACCTTCGACCGTCCTGGCACCTACAACCTGACGCTCAAGGACGACCACGGCCGGGTCATTGGCGCCGCCGCCCATGCAGTGACGGGTGAAGGCATCAAGGCCGTGCCGGGCACGGTCGAGATCGTCTTCGACAAGCCTGAATACAAGACCGGTGACGAAGCGCTGGCGCTGATTACCTTCCCGGAACCGGTCAGCGATGCGCTGCTGTCGCTTGAGCGGGACAAAGTCGAGGCCACGGCGCTGCTGTCCAAGGGCGGCGACTGGCTGAAGATGGAAAAACTCAGCGACACCCAATACCGTGCGCGCATTGCCGTGAAGGATAACTTTGCGCCCAACCTGACCTTCTCGGTGCTGTACACCAAGGGCGGCCAGTACAGCTTCCAGAACGCCGGTATCAAGGTGATCACGCCGCAGATCGACGTTGCCGTCGTCACCGACAAAGCCACCTACCGCCCGGGTGACACGGTGACCGTGGACCTGAGTACCCAGTTCGCCGGTAAGGCGATCCCCGCGCACCTGACGGTCAGCGTGGTGGACGAAATGGTCTACGCCTTGCAACCGGAAGTGGCGCCGACCATCGATCAGTTCTTCTATCACCCGCGTCGCAACAACGTGCGCACCAGTGCCAGCCTGTCGTTCATCAGCTACGACGTGGCACTGCCAGGCAGTCCTGGCGCGCCGGGCAAGGCCAACCGCAGCGAACGCGGGGTCAAGGTGCTGGAGCGGCCGCGTCGTGAAGACGTCGACACCGCTGCATGGCAACCGGAACTGGTCACCGACGCCAACGGCAAGGCCCGCTTCACCTTCAAGATGCCGGACTCCCTGACCCGCTGGCGCATCACGGCCAAGGCAATTGCCGACGACGGCCAAGTGGGCCAGAAGAAGCAGTTCATCGCCTCGGAAAAACCGCTGTACCTGAAATGGAGCGGCCCGACCCGTTTCCGCACGGGCGACAAGCCACAACTGGGTCTGTTCGCGTTCAGCCAGTCTGAAAAACCACTGAAGGCCGAGCTGCTGATCCGCTACGCCGGCGCCGAACAGCGCATGGTGGTGGACCTGAAAAACGGCATCAACTACGTGGCGCTGCCGGCCCTGGAGCTGAGCAGTGGCGACTTGAACGTGCAGTTGCAATTGAACGGCGAAACCCAGGACGCCCTGGCCATGCGCTTGAACGCCAGCGGCAATGGCTGGCAAGTCACCCAGAGCCAGCGCCTCGATGTGGCGAGCGGCGACACCCCGCTGACCCTGCCGGCCGACGCCAGCGATATTCGCCTGCGCCTGGACGACAGCCCGCAAGCGTTGTTCCGTTCGGCCCTGGATGACCTGCTCAGCTACCCATACGGTGGCGTCGAGCAGACCGCCAGCCGCCTGTTGCCGTTGAGCATTGCCTATCCAACCCTGGCGTCGAACCCGCAGATCCGCGACCGCTTGCGGTTGATCATGCAAAACAGCCGCTTGCGCCTGGTGCAGATGGCCGGCCCCTCGGCGAGCTTTACCTGGTGGGGCCAGGACGGTGAGCCGGATGCATTCCTCACCGCCTATGCCTATTACGCCGACTGGCACGCCAGCAAGGCCCTGGACCTGAGCCTGCCGCCGGAACACTGGCAACGGGTGCTGGAGGTCTACGCCAAGCAGGCCGGTGATACGCCGCTGCTGCAACGGGCGTTGATCCTGTCGTTCGCCAAGCAGATGCAATTGCCGGTGAACACCTTGCTCAGCGGTCTGATGGACGACCTGGCCAAGGCCAGCGAAGACAGTAGCGAGAGCGTGCTGGACAGCGGTGAAGACAGCCTGGTCATGTACGCGCCGGATTCGGCCCTTGGCTTGGCCAGCGCCCGTGTCCTGACCGCGTCCCTGGCGAAACAGGCGAAGGTGCCGTTGCCGGCGGCCTTCAGCCGTCAAGCCGATGCGGCGCAACAGCAACTGGAGCTCAGTTCGCAGCCGTTCATCGAGGCCCTGGTGTTGTCGTTGCAGGGCTTCGATCAGGCTCGCGCCACTGCATTGCTGGAGCGTGTGTTGCCGCAGCAGTCCACCTTGGAGCGGGCCCTGGCCTTGACCTGGTTGCAGCGCAGCATCGAACAGGCAGCGCCGGCCGTGGCCCTGGCACCGGGCGAAGGCTGGGCAGCCAAGCAGGGCGCGACCGGTGAAACCTACTGGCAATGGCAGGGCGCGCAGCTTCCAACGATGCTGACCCTGACCGGCGCCCAGGAGCGTCCATTGCAAGCGGCACTGAGCTTCCAGAGCCAGCAACCGCCGGTAGCACCGATGGCCGTGTCCATCACCCGGCGCCTGTCGCGCCTGGTGCCGGGCGATGAGGCTTTCACCTTCAAGCTCGAAGCCGTGGGCAACAAACCGTTGTCCAGCGACAGCCTCTACCTGGATGAAGTGATCATCAACAGCAAGGCTGCGACGCCACTGCGCTACGGCATGCTCGAAGTGCCGCTGCCACCGGGCGCCGATGTGGAGCGCACCACCTGGGGTATCCAGTTGATGGGCAAGGCTGACAGCGAACCGATGTCCCTGGAAAAAGCCCGCTTCGAGCCCGGCCAGATGGCGTATGCGGTGCCGGTGGATGCCCTCAGTGGCGAGCTGCGCCTGCGGCACTTGGTGCGCTTCTCCCAGAAGGGCCAGTTCACCTTGCCGCCGGTGCGCTTCACCCAGGTCTACGCGCCGCAACATCAGGCGCGGGAGCAGAAACCGGCGCTTGGTCAGATCACGGTCAACTGATATGCGTTGGCCGCTGGTTGGGTGGTTGCTGTGCTTGATCCCTGCGCTGGTAACAGCGCAGGACGAGCCGTTGCGCCTGGCCTTCGACGGTCAATTGCTGCGCGTGAGCCAGACCCAGGTGCTGGATCGCCAGCCGCTGCCCGAGACCTTGCAGGCGCCGCTGGGCAGTCTGTGGAAGATCTTTGTCTACGCTTGGCTGGTGGACACCGACGCCCGTGAACCGGTGTATGAATGCCGGGGGGAGTCGAAGGAAGAGGTCTATTGCTGCACTGCCGGGCAGAGCATCGGTCGCGATCAAGCCTTGGTGAAATCTTGCGGCTTGTATTTCGAACCGCAGCGGCTCGGGCTTTCGGCCTCGGACTGGCGCGCCTATTGGCAGGCTCGTCAGGCACCGGCCTGGTTATTGGACCTGTCCATGTTGCAACCCCAGACTCAGGTGCCTGTCGCCGGACTGCTCAAGACCCTGGCCACGCTGCCGGCCCAGGACCAGGCCCGGCGGGTGTTGCTGGACGTGGTGCTCAACGCGGCGGACGGGCGACTGGTCGGTGAGTTGGGCAGCCGTCTGCGGGTCAAGACCTGGAGTTGGCTGAGCGATCAGGGGCCCTCGTCCCGTCAGGGCGGTTTCGCCGGTTGGCTGGCGGATGGCACCCCGGTATGGGCCGGTGGTCGCGGCACCAGCCAGCAGGTCTTGAAGGTCTACGGCGAAGGCTTGGCGGCGGCATTGCCATCGCGCTGGCCGGCGGAAACCGGGCGTTGCGTGGAAGTCGGCCTGTTTGCCCGTTATCCGTTGCAACGGGTAATGGCGGGCGACCGTCCAGCCTCGCCGGGCCAACTGCGCGGCGATTACCGCGTCGAATTCAGCAACGGCAATCAATTGGACATCCACAGCGATGGCGAGCTGTTCCTGATGCCCGGCAAGCTGGTGGCGCGTCTGGACCGGGAGGAGTACGTCGCCCGGGTCCTGCAACGCGAAGCCAAGGCCGAGCCTGCCGAAGCCGCCAAGGCACTGGCGGTGGCGATCCGCACCTATTTGCTGCAGAACGCCCAACGCAACGGTGATTGCCTGAGCATCGACGACAGCAGCCATCGCCAGCGTGTCGCGCCACGCCCGGCGGCGCCCGAAACCCGCGCCATTGCCGCCTGGACCAGCGACCTGGTCCTGGCCGGCACCGATGTCACCTACCACTCTGACCAGCCTGGCCCGGACAAACTGTCCTGGGCGCAAGCGGTGGAGCAAGCCAACGCCGGCCAACGCTACGACGCCATCCTGCTGCACGCCTACCCGCGCGCCAGCCTCAGCCGCTGGGACAACCCGGTGGCATCCTGCGAAGCGCTGCCCGCCGCCCAGGACTGGCTGCTGAAGCAACGGCGGGGCTGGCGTGAGCGGCTGGAAAGTGAAGTGGGCTACAACGAGATCAGCGCTTTCGCCGTCTGCCGCGTCGCCTTTGGCCGGCCTTACGTCGACCGCGAGCGCCAGCGCATCTATGTGCGCGGCGTGCTGTCGCTGCAAGACCGCCTCGACCTGACCCATGAATATCTGCACCTGGCCTTTGAAGCTCATCCCAATGGCCAGGACGAAAACTATATCGAAGGGCTCGCCCGTCACCTCTTGCTGGAATAGACCATGACACTCCGTTATCCACAGGTCTTGTTGTTGCTTTGCGCCTTGACCGCGTTGCCTCCGGCCATCGGCGCCGAGAACATCAAGCTCGACACGCCGGCCGGCGGTTGGCGCAACGGTGCGCCGGGCGGCGAGGATGAAAACTTCAGCCAGACCGTCAACTACCCGGCCTCGTCGGTCAATACGCCCCAGGGCCAAGCCAATACCGCTCGCATCACTGGCCAGATCCAAGGCGCGCCCAAGGGCAATGCGCCGGGCCAACTCATCGTCAACGGCGTGAGCCTGCCGTTGAAGCTCGATGAGCAAGGCCGCTTCGACCGGCCATTTTCATTCCCCAACGGCAGCAACAGTGTGGAAGTACGCAGCCCCGACGGCCAACAGCGTCACCGCACGCAATTTCTCAACACCAGCGGCGGCGCCACGCCGGCCAAGCTGCGGGTGTTGCTGACCTGGGACAGTGACGGCACCGATCTGGACCTGCACCTGGTCACCCCCGATGGTGCGCACATCTGGTACGGCGACCGTGCCGTCGCCAACGGCGCCGCCCTCGACGTCGACGTCACCACCGGCTACGGCCCGGAAATCTTCGCCATGCCGGCGCCGATCAAAGGCCAGTACCTGGTGTATGTGAACTACTACGGCGGCGGTTATCGCTATCAGGACGACGGCGAGGAAGGTGAGGGCGGTGGAGAACAAGCGCAACAAGCCCTGACCACCGCACAAGTCACAGTGATCACCGAAGAAGGCACGCCGAATGAGAAGATGGAAACCTTCGTGGTGCCGATGCGGGCGGTGGGCGAGCTGACGTTGGTCAAGAGTTTCAGTTACCCATAAGGCCATCCCCGGTCCCCTGTGGCGAGGGAGCTTGCTCCCGCTGGGCTGCGCAGCAGCCCCATCTGAAGCTGACTGCACTTTTACCTGACATACCGCGGCGCCTGCTTGGGGGGGCTTCGCGCCCCAGCGGGAGCAAGCTCCCTCGCCACAAGAGCGGTCGGTGCTTGTGATCAATAAAATCTCACGCGTGAGCTATTGTGGGCTTGCGAAACTACCTGTAGTGTTTCTCACGCGTGAGTTTTTCACAGTGGGGTCAGTACCATGTCAACCAGCTCTCCATCAGATCCGCCAGACGGGTCTGTAACCGATTCAGCGAGCCGCACGGGAGAGCGCGCCAAACCCTCCGCGAAAAAGCCGTCGAGCTTCTACATGAAGCAGATGCGCGCGGGCCTGAGTGCCGCCGGGTATGTGAAACACGAGACTTGGGTGCTTCCTGAAAACCGAAGCCTGCTCAAGCAAATGGAGAAACAGCTACGCCAACCGATTCTGGCTGGCTCATTCATGTCGGAGAATTACATGAGCGCAGGTAATAACTGGAACATCGACCGCCTCTACAGCGCCCTTCAGGCCCTGGACGAAGTGGTCGCGAACGACATCACTCTCTCCCTCGTCCAAGGCTCCGAGTCCAGCATCAAGCTGGAAATGAATGATTTTGGTGGCCTGCCGATCTACATCGCGGTGGTGGGTGACCAGATCATCGTCGATACCGTCCTGGTGGACGTCGAGTCGATCAACGATGTCGCGGCATTCAATGACGCCGTGCTGCGCAGCCGGGAAATGTTCCCGCTGTCGTCCATCGGCATCGAGACCATGCCCAACGGGCAAGTCGTCTACAACATCTTCGGTGCGTTGAGCGCCGACTCCAGCCTGACCAACGTCGTGACCGAGGTCAAAACCCTCGTCGACAACGTCCAGCGCGCCAGCGAAGCCTTCGAACGCTTCTTCATTTAATTCACCGAACAGGAACTATCCAATGACTCAGTCCATCTGGAGCAAATTGTTCACCGCACTGCGTGGCGGTGCCAGCGAAGTCGGTGAATCGATCGTCGACCAACAGGCCCTGCGCATCCTCGACCAGGAAATCCGTGATGCCGACAGCGCGCTGGCCAACGCCAAGCGTGAGCTGGTCACCATCATGGCCAAGCACAAGCTGGCGACTGATCGCGTCGGCGAATACAACGCCAAGATCAAGGACCTGGAAGCCAAGGCCCTGGCCGCGATCCAGGCCAACCGCGAAGACCTGGCGCTGGAAGTGGCCGAAGCCATTTCGACCCTGACCAACGAACTGGACGCCGAGCAGAAGCACGCGACCGAATTCGGTGGTTATGCGGACAACATGCGCAAGGACATCACCAAGGCCGAAAGCCGGATCAAGAGCCTGCGCCAGCAAGTGGACATGGCCAAGGCCCGCGAAAGCGTGCAGAAGGCCCAGGTCAGTGCTTCGATCGCCAGCGGCGGCGCCAATGGCAAGCTGGAAACCGCCGTCGGTACGCTCAACCGCTTGCAGGCCAAGCAACAGCAACGTGCCGCTGAGCTGCAAGCCCAGGACGAACTGGCCGAAGCTTCGACTGGCTCCGACCTGGAGCGCAAGCTGCGCGACGCCGGCATCACGCCGAACGAAGGCAGCGCCAATGCGATCCTGGAACGCCTGAAGAAAAAATCGGCTGAGTAATCGCTGAGCGCCCCGAACCCGTGGCGAGGGAGCTTGCTCCCGCTGAGGCGCGAAGCGGCTCCAAAAAAAGGGGCCTGCTGCGCAGTCCAGCGGGAGCAAGCTCCCTCGCCACAATAATGTCCGGCGCTCCTGGATTTAATTGTGACGCAGGTACTTTTATCCAACCCCCGTAACAGGTTTAATGCTGTCCGGCCATTACGCTCGAGCCCTTAGACGCCAGAGCGATGATCCCGCCAGGAACGAAGCCCCACGGAGTCAGGGACGAATGTCGATTTTTCTTTTGTTGCGCACGTACGCGTCGTCCTTCTTCCATCGGTTCGGCTGGGCGGGCCTGGCCATTGCGTTGGGCGTGCACCTGTCCACGGCCTGGATCGGCCTGGTGCTGCTGGGCGAGCAACACCTCATCGCCGCCGCCACGTTTATCTACTTCTATCTCACCACTACGCTCACCGTCGGCTATGGCGATCTGTTGCCACAGACATCCGCCGGGCGAATTTTTGTGGCGACCTGGATCATGCTCGGGGGTATTGCCCTGTTGACGACGGTCATCGGCAAAACCACCAGCAGCGTCATCGATGTATGGAGAAAAGGCATGAAGGGCAAAGGCGATTTCACCGGCAAGGTCGGCCACACGGTTCTCATCGGTTGGGAGGGCGCCTCCAGTGAGCGGGTCATTGAATTGCTGCTGCAGGACGAAACCTCCAACGACAACCTGATCGTCATCTGCGATTGCGATCTCGAAGAAAACCCCATGCCCGGCAAGACATCGTTCATCAAAGGCGACAGCCTGTCCTCCGTCGCGCTGTTGCAGCGTGCTGGCGTGCCGGGTGCCGAACGCGTGCTGGTGCGCACCCACTCCGACGACCTGACCCTGGCCACCGTGCTGGCGGTCAATCAATTGGGCCCTGCCGGGCATGTGGTCGCGCACTTCAATGACAGCGAAATCGCCGCCCTTGCCAGCGCCTATGCGCCGAGCCTGGAATGCACCTCCAGCATGGCCATCGAAATGTTGGTGCGTGCCTCCCAGGACCCGGGCTCGTCCGTGGTCATCAATGAATTGCTCTGTGTCGGCCAAGGCGCCACTCAGTACCTGATGAAACTACCCGAGGCGTTTGAAGCGACGTTCGGCGAGCTTTATGCCCGATTGAAAGAGCAGCACAACGCTACGCTGATTGGTTACCGCGCCAAGGGCGCCCGACACCCATCGATCAACCCGCCCGGCGCCACCCGCGTCGTGGGCGGGGAACTCTTCTACATCGCCTCCACGCGTCTCAAGGAAATTTCCCATGGGGTGGTTTAAACAGTTGATGGGGCTTGAGGCCCCGAACGCGAACACGACAGCCAGCAATAACGCGCCTGTCACCGGGCCGCTGGGCCTGGCCTCCGGCAAGCAGGTCATGTTCGACTCCACGCTCAAGTTGCTGCTCGACGGCAACAGCACGGTGGTCATTCCGGGCTCCCAACAGATCTGGAGCCTGGGCATCGTCGACCTCGGGCAGTCGAACTGGCTGTCGCGCTGCTACATGAACGACGAAGACTACTGGCTGCAAGTGCACACCAGTGGCGATATCGCCGGGCAGGTCGAGTCGGTGATCCTGTTCAACTACCTCAGCTACGTCACGATCAGCAGTGAAGCGGAGTTACGTCGCCTGGCCGGCCCTGAAAGCCTGATCGGCCTGCCGACCTACACCCATGACGGCGTCGAGTACACCCGCGAATGGGGCACCGAGGCTGGCCAGACAGAACTGGTGACGTTGAGCGAGCGCGTGAGCAATCCGGATGAGTCCTACAGCGTCGAACACCGTTCGATGCTGTACGCCCGCGACACCGGCCTGACGGATCGTCGCGAGTTCCTGCTGTTCTCCGTTGAAGAGGACGCCGAAGGCACCGTCAGCCTGAGCACTTCACTGGGTATTTCGCTGTACACCACTGACCTGAACACTCTTTGAATAAGGAACAAGTCCATGCTTGAAGCGCTCTCCATTTCCCTGAACAAAGCCGCCGTGCTTGGCTTTGTCATGTACATCCTCGGCGCCGCCGTGCTGTTCGCGCTGTTCCAGTTCATCTACACCCGCGTCACGCCGCACAAAGAGTTCGAGCTGATCCGTTCGGGCAACGTGGCTGCGGCCATCGCCCTGGGCGGTGCCGTCATCGGTTTCGCGATTCCGGCCAGCAACGTGATTGCCTATTCGATCAGCATGCTGGATTTCGTTGTCTGGGCAGTGATCGCCGCTGTCGTCCAGTTGTTGGCGTTCCTGGTGACCAGCCTGGTGCTCAAGGGCGCTTCCGCGCGGATCAGGAACGGTGAAATCGCCGCGGGTATCTATATCGCCGCCGTGGCCATCAGCGTCGGCATGTTGAACGCCGCGTGCATGACGCCTTCCACAAACTGATTGCGCCACGGAGAACCCGATGAAACGAAGCAAGTACGTCCAGCTTTCGCTGGCCGCGTCGGTCGCCATGGCGATATCCGGCTGCGGGCCGACGGAAAAAACCTACGAGTTGAAAAAGAAGTACAACTTCCAGTCCGTGCAGCAATGTGTCGATGAAAAGCTGCCGGTAGACATTTGTGCTGACGCCTACATGACTGCCATGACGGAGCATCGCCGGATTGCGCCGGTGTACGACAACCAGGCCGATTGCGATGCCGACTTCGTTCCCGATTGGTGCCAGCAGGACTCCGCCGGCAAGTTCATCCCCAAGCTGGGTGGCTTCGAACTGAGTGCCGAGGGCGAGGTTACGCAATCGGAAGTGGACGCCGCCAAGGCCCAATTGCCGGCCTCGGAAGCGATGAATACCGGTGGAGGTTTCAGCAACCTGCTGACCGGGCTGCTGATCGGCAACATGCTGAGCAGCAACCGCAACAGCTACTTCTCCGAGCCGGTCTACCGCTACCGCGATGATCGTGGCAGCTTCGGCTCCTCCACGCTCAGCCAGCGGGTGTCGACAGGCTCGACATTCACCAAGTCCAACCAGGCGCGATACGGCAGCTACACCGACTCCATCAAGTCCACCAGCAAGCCGATGTCCGTTGCCTCATCCACCTCCCGTGGCGGCTTCGGCAGCAAGTCCAGTGCCCGCAGCGGTTGGGGCGGTTCGAGCAGCTCCGGCGGTTGAGGAACCAGCGCCATGAAGAAGATCCATTGCGCAGAACGTCATGACTGGAAACAGACCGCCGAGCAGCTCGGCTTTCTGTTCCACACCATCGACGACGAACCCTATTGGGACGAAAGCGCGTACTACCAGTTCACCCTCAAGCAGATCGAGGACGACCTGGAAGACCCGACCACCGAGATCCATGATATGTGCATGGACCTCGTGGCCCGCGTGGTCCAGAGCGAAGAATTGCTGGAACGCCTGAGCATTCCCGCGCCGTTCTTCGACCTGGTGCGCACTTCATGGCTCGAAGGCCACCCACACTTGTATGGGCGCATGGATTTCTCCTACAACGGCACCGGCCCCGCCAAGCTGTTGGAGCTCAACTACGACACGCCGACCAGCCTCTATGAGGCGGCGGCGTTTCAGTGGGGCTGGCTGGAGCAATGCATCGAGCGCGGCTTGCTGCCGGCCCATGCCGACCAGTTCAACAGCATCGACACCAAGCTGCACCAGGCTTTTGCCCAGTTGCAGATCAAAGAGCCGTTTTATTTCGCCTCGATGAAAGGTTCGGTGGAAGACAAGGGCACCACGGACTATTTGCGCCTGATCGCGGAAAAAGTCGGCATTGAATCACGGCACATCGATATCGAAGACATCGGCCTCAACGGTGACGGGCGTTTCGTCGACCTGGAAGAGCGCTGGATTGCCCACCTGTTCAAGCTGCATGCCTGGGAGTTCATCTTCCACGAGCCGTTTGGTGAAGCGATCGCCCAGTGTGATACACAGTTTTTCGAGCCGGCCTGGAAGTCGATCATCTCCAACAAAGGCATCCTGCCGCTGCTGTGGGAGTTCAACAAAGGCCACCCGAACCTGCTCGCGGCCCACCTGGATACCGACACGAGCAAAGCGGTGCCCAAGGGCTGGGTGCGCAAGCCGTTCTTTTCCCGGGAAGGCGCCAACATCGAGCTGCAAACCGCTGATGGCCTGATCGTAAAAGAAGACGGCCCCTACACGGACGCCCCGTTCATCCTCCAGGAGTTCGCGCCACTGCCACGCTTTGGCGACAGCTACACCCTGATCGGCTCCTGGGTCATCGGCGACCAGGCCGCCGGCATTGGCGTGCGGGAAGACAACAGCCTGATCACCAAGGATTCCAGCCGGTTCCTGCCGCATCTGATCCTTGACTGAGCGATGCCCCCGCTTTTGTGGCGAGGGAGCTTGCTCCCGCTGGGGCGCGTAGCGGCCCCAAATCCAAGCACCGCGCAGTATCAGACAGATTGCATAGGCTTTCAGAGGGGGGCGCTGCGCACTGGAGCGCCAGCCCGGCCCAGCGGGAGCAAGCTCCCTCGCCACAGGAGCTTTGTGTTCCCACAGGGTCAGGTGTTCGCCGCAGGCTTTTTCAGGTCCACCAGTACCGCACCAAATGAAAGAAGATCGGCGCGGCGAAGCACACCGAGTCCAACCGGTCGAGCATGCCGCCGTGGCCTTCGATCATGTGGCCCCAATCCTTCACGCCGCGGTCGCGCTTGATCGCTGACATGACGATGCCGCCGGCAAACCCCAGCAGGTTGATCAGCAAGGCGATGAGGAACGACTGCCACGGATTGAACGGCGTGATCCACCACAGCGCGCCACCGATCAGCGAGGCCAGGAAAATGCCGCCGACAAACCCCTCCACGGTTTTCGAGGGCGACAGGTTCGGTGCGATCTTGTGTTTGCCGAACAGCTTGCCGCACACGTACTGCAACACGTCCGAGAGCTGCACCACGATCACCAGGTAGGCGATCAGCAACAGGTTGCGCCCTTCGAAACCGGCGATGTCCAGCGTCAGCAGGGCCGGGACGAAGGAGATGCAGAACACCGCGATCATCAAGCCCCACTGGACCTTGGAAGCACGCTCCAAAAAGTGCGTGCTGTCGCCGCCCAGGGACGCCAGGATCGGCAGCAGCAGGAATACATACACTGGGATAAAGATCGAAAACAGCCCGTACCAGTCGTAATAGATTAACAGGTACTGCAGCGGCAGCGCCAGGTAGAACGCGGCCACCAACGCTGGATAATCGCTGCGGCGGGTCGGTGTCAGGGTCAGGAATTCCCGCAGGGCGTAGAACGACACCGCGTAGAACAACAGGATCACTGCGGCGTTGCCGAGCCAGAACGCGATGCCGATCACCAGCACCATGATCCACCAGGCGTTGATCCGCGCGTTGAGGTTGTCGATGACGGAGTTCGGCGCGCCGCGGGTTTTCAGCTTGAGAATGAAACCGATCAACGAAGCCAGCACCAGAATGGCGCCGATCCCGCCAAACAACATCAGGGTATATCGATCCATGTCAGACGTGCTCCGGGGCCAGTGCCAGCAGCGCGGCGCGGCTGCGTTCAAGAAATTGCTCTTTGCTTTCACCTTCTTCGATGCACAGCGGCGCGCCGAAACTGGTGGTGCATAACAGCGGCAGCGGCAGTACCCGGCCCTTGGGCATGACGCGGTTGAGGTTGGCGATCCACACCGGGATCACCTCGACCTCGGGGTGTTTTTTCATCAAGTGATAGATCCCGCTCTTGAAGGGCAACAGGCCTTCCTCCGGATTGCGTGTGCCTTCCGGAAAGATGATCAGTGAGTCGCCGTTTTCCAGCGCATCAAGCATCGGCTGCAATGGGCTGTAGGAAGGATCCTTGCGTTCGCGGTCCACCAGCACACCGTTGAACACCCGGTTGATGATGTAGCGTCGCACCGGGCTGGTTTGCCAATAATCGGCCCCCGCCACCGGGCGGGTGAGCTTGCGCAGCGCCGGCGGCAGCGAGGCCCAGAGCAACACGAAGTCACCGTGGCTGCTGTGGTTGGCGAAGTAGATCCGCTGCACCGGCGTCGGCGCGCAGCCGAGCCACAGGCTGCGAGCGCCGGTGACCATGCGAGCGGCGGAGGTGATGAGGTTGGCGACCACGGGTTCGAACATGAAGATTCCTTGTCCTGAGAAGCTCGGGTAGTGACGCAATCGTTAACAGCTGACCATTAACTGTGGCGAGGGAGCTTGCTCCCGCTGGGCTGCGCAGCAGCCCCCAAGAGGCTGAACACAATTCATCTGATACACCACAGTGCCTGGTTTTGGGGCTGCTTTGCAGCCCAGCGGGAGCAAGCTCCCTTGCCACCAAAACTATCTAGATACTTGAAGCTAGCCAGGGGCTGGCCAGGATGAAGCCCAGCACCAGGACGACTTGTACGGCCAATAATCGTGACTGCCGACGCAGCAGCAACAACGCGCCGTGCCGGCGTTCAGTCCAGAGACGCCCTGCACGTGCGGCCGGTTGCAGGCCCAGGGAGGTGAGGGCTTGATCCAAGGTATAGGTGCGCTCGGCCAGGGACTGGGTGCTGTCAGCCATGCGCTGGAACAGATCGGCATCGAATGCCACGCGCAGTGCCCAGTATTTTTCCAGCATGCCGAGCACCAGTAGCGCCGCACTCAACAGCAGCAACCACGGATCGATGACGCCCACCCACCATTGCCCCAACCCCAGCAGAGCCCCAAGCAGCGTCAACCCGGTGGAAAACTGGTCCAGCGAATGCCCCCGGCGCAACAGGCTCGCCACGGTGTGGAGCTCCGTATCAGTGATCATGGACATTCCCCTGTGCTGTGGATAACTGCTCCAACGCGCGACGGTGTGCCGCGTGCAAGACGATACGCGGTCGAGCGCGCTGGATTTGCACGATCGCCGCATCAACGCTCGCTGCCCGCCCGCTGTGCAACAACCAGGCAACCACCGCCGTGGCGCTGCGCGAATAACCCAGGGCGCAGCAGACCAGCACCGGCCCGTGCTGGCGCAGGCTTTCGATGGCCTCTGCCGCTTGCAGGCATTGCTCGGCGGTCGGCGCTGTCAGGTCGAGCACTGGCAATGAGCGATAGGCGACGCCCGTGCTGTCCATGGACAGTTCCGCGCAGAGGTCGAGCACGCCGGTAAACGCACTGTCTTTCAGCTCCATCGGCGTGGGGATACGTCCCAGCCACACGTTATCCGCTATCAGGTCCGGTTGCGGATGCTTGCGCGTCCAGCCGCGCGAATTGATCCACGCCGCCGCCAGGTAAGGCGCCAGCAACCAACGCGCTGCCGGGCTCAAACGACCATCGGCACGCTTCTGGAAACCGTCGGCACCGAACACCAGGTAATTCAGCGCCACCATGAGCACCGCGACCGCCGGCCAGATCAGCCAGAGCCACGCGCCGCCCAAGGCAAACGCCGGGATGAACAACGCCGCCGCGCCCAGACCATAGCGCAAGGCCAAGCGTCGGCGGGCAGGATCCGTCGCCAGTCGCGCACTCAGCAGCGGACTCGGACGGTCCAGCGGCCACAGCCAGACACACAGCCAACCGGCCAACGCGCCCGTGGGCAGGTCAATGAAGTGATGTTGATACGTGGTCAGCACCGACACGCCGATCAACGCGAACCAACCGTGCATCACCCAGCGCCAGAAGCCCTGCAGATGCCGCTGATAGCAGACCCACAGCACCACCAGCAACGCGATGTGCAGCGACGGCGCCTGATTGAACGGCTTGTCGAAACCCGCCAGCACTTCGAACAACCAACCAAACACCCCGTCCATTTCCGGGCGGGGGAAAGTGAAGCGCAACGGCCAGAGCAAAAAGCAACTGACAGCAATCACCTGCGCCGTCAGCAGGCGCAAGGCGTGGCGCTTGAGTTCTTCGCGGCTGGTGGGCAATAGCAAGGACAGGCCGTACAACAGATCGATCGACCAGTAAGGCACGATGGTCCAGGCCATGAACGGCATGTGGCTTTCCCAGGCGAACACCAACGTGCCGACATCGTCACGCTGGGAGGTGACCCAGGTGGCGAAGCCGTAAGTGGTGAAGAACAGCGGCGCCAACAACAGCAACCACAGCACCGCCGGTTTCAGCAGTGCGGGCTCGCGGGCCGGCGCGATGACGGCGCTCATTACTGCACTCGCTGGGCCAGCGAAACGCTGAAAATGCCCCATTCATCGACCCGCAGGGTGATCTTGCGAAAGCCCGCCGCCTCAACCAATTGATCCATTTCCGCCTGAGTGCGTCGGCGCATCACCCAGGCTTGCCCGGCGCGGTGGCTGGTGAGGGCGCGGGCGATCAGTTCCAGTTGCGGGTGCCATGGCTGGCCGGTGTAGACCAGGAAACCGCCAGGCTCCACGGCTTCGGCCAGGCCCGCGAGGGAACCGCCGACCAGTTGGTTGTCGGCAAACAGCTCGTACAGGCCCGACACCACGGCGAGGGTTGGTTTCGGCTCCAGCGCCGCCAGATCCTGGCGGTCGAAGGCATCGCCCTTGACGAATCGGGCGATGTCGCCCAAGCCTTTTTCCACGATCAGCGCGCTGCCGTCACGCACGTTGATGTCGCTGTAGTCGCGCAGCAGGATCGACTCGGGCAACGGGCTGACGCCTTGCAGCGCTTCGAGAATGTAGCGGCCATGGCCGGCGGCGATGTCGACGATGCGCACCTCGCGGTCTTGCGCACGCAACTCGCCCATCGCCAGGCGCAGCAGCTCCTCGACGTGCAGCTTGCGCTGGCGAATGCCGCGCCAGCCGATGGAGTTCAGGTAATTCTGGTCAATCATCTTGCCCAGCGCCGAGGTGCCGGTGGGGCGGTTGCGGTAGACGTAATCCAGAGTACTGCCAGAGTCGAACCCAGTGTCGAAACCCAGCTTCACCCCGGCGGACAACTTGCTGCCAAAGCGCATGCTGGCGCGGGTCATGCGCCAGTAGAGGTCGCGCAGCGAGTTGTGCGGCAGCGGCGTGGCCAGGGTTTCGGCTTCGGCGCAGGTCGCGCCCAGGCGATCGGCGTCGAGCAGGGAAGGGCGGTCCAGCGCTCGGGCAAAATTTTGCAGGATGAAGCGGCGGGCACTGGCAATGGCCGGGGCACGGTTCTTCTCGCCGAGGGTGTCGTGGAAGAACCCCGGCAGGATGTGTTTCTCCTTGTGCAAACTGCCCAGGCGCTCGAAGAACTGCTCCTGGGGTTTGCGGTGCACCACGAAGTCCGAGCCGGAGATCAACAGCTGCGTCGGCACCTGGATCGCCTGGGCATCGGCCACCACGCGGTCGGCGGCTTCGTACAGGCCCAGCAGCACGTTCACCGAAATGGCCTTGGTGATCAATGGATCGCTGTCGTAGGACGCCACTCGCTCCGGGTCATGGCTGAGGAACTTCGCCTTGACGTAACTGTTGACGAAAAAGTTGCCGCGAAACTTGCGCATCAACGCCAGGCCCGGACGAGCGAAGGGCACGTAGAGCTTGACCTTGAATGCCGGCGAGGCCAGCACCAGCGAGCGAATGCGCGGCGCGTAGTCGTGGACCCAGGTGGACGCGATCACCGCGCCGACGCTTTGCGCCACTACCGCGATGTTCGCCTCGTCGATCTGGTGCGTGGCGCCGATGTGATCGCAGAAGGTCTGCACATCCCGCGCACTGGTGGCAAAACTCGGGCTGTCGCCCCGTTCGCCCGGCGACTGGCCATGGCCACGGGCGTCCCAGGCAAAGAAGTCGAACCCGGGCAGGTCCAGTTCATCCACCAGGTGCGCAATGCGCCCGGAGTGTTCATGACCACGATGAAACAACAACACAGCCTGGCGGGGTTCACCCGCCGCCGCGTCGACAGCCGGCCAATGCCGGTAGAACAATTCCACGCCGTCGTGGGTAGTGAACGTCAGTTCCTGGGCTTCGCGCATTGCAAGTTCCTTTATGCTGAGGGAGCGTTTTCCTTCACTTGGCCCAGGCCATGACGGACCCGGTTGACCAAGGTATACACCAGCAGGGCGGCAACCACCGCCATCACACCATCGACCCAGAGCGCCCCGAGCCAACCCAGGGCAATGCCGGTCGCCAACACGCCCAACACAAAGGCGCGATCACTCTTGCCCATCGGCCCGTCATACCGCCGCGAAGCTCCCACCATGGCCCCGAGCACGCCGGCATATTCGCTGAACAACGCCAACAGCGTGACGAGCAACACGAGCAACAGACTGGCATCGGGAATCAGGGCAAAAGGCAGGATCAAGGCAGCGTCGGCGATGATATCGCATAGCTCATTGAGGTAGGCGCCCAGATGCGATTGCTGGCCAAACTCCCGCGCCAACATGCCATCCACGGCATTCAACGCCATGCGCAGGAACATCCAGATCGGCACAAGCACGAAGATCCACGGATGATTGGCAAACCAGGCGATGACCGCACCGACCAATACCGAAACGATGCCGGCGAGCACGGTGACCTGGTTGGCGGTGACGCCGTTGTTGTAGAGGCGTTGAACCATGGGGCGCAGCAGGTTTTGAAAGGCGGGCTTGAGTTGGTAGATGGAGGGCATCGGGGTGAGATCTCGGCCGGTTGCGGGGCTGGGCTTATACAGGTGCGAGATTACGATAGGTTGAGGGGTTGCTGGCGGGTATTTCTCGAGAATGCGCGCGGGTAGGCATCTAAAACGCAATTTGCGGGTGTAAACCCCGGTGTGAGCGGGCTCAACCGGTAGAGATTGGCCTATGCCAACCCTGTGGCGAGGGAGCTTGCTCCCGCTGGGCTGCGCAGCAGCCCCCAAAGAAGACAACTCAATTTGCCTGGCTCACCGAGTCATGGGATCCAGGGCTGCTGCGCAGCCCAACGGGAGCAAGCTCCCTCGCCACAGGAGCGGTGGTGTGTCAGTTAAGGATCAAACGACGAAAATCCTGTGGGAGCTTGCTCGCGATAGCGGTGGGCCAGAACAGGTCAGCAATCTGCTAGCCTCCAATCCTCCCTCCAGGACCGCATACAAAGGAGTGTTTCAAATGCCGCGAGTGGATTGGCTCGATAGCCACATGGAGAAATGCGACCAGATGGCCGAATGGCTTTATCGGGAATTCAATCATGAGTATGCCGAGCAATCCCTCGACAGTTGGCAGCAGGAGTTCGCGGCGGGGCAGCGTGATGGGAGTTGGAAGTGCCTGATCGCCACGGAGCACGGCCAGTTGCTCGGTGGCGCTTCACTGGCCAGTCACGACCTGGCTGACCGGCCTGAACTGGGACCGTGGCTGGCGTGTGTGTTCATCACCCCCGAGGCTCGACGCAGAGGGCTTGCAGCGCAGTTGATCGAAGGCATCTGCAGTCATGCGCGAGAGGCTGGAATCATCACCTTGTTCCTGCACACCCACAGCCAGCGTGATTACTACGCCAGGCTCGGCTGGGAGGTGTTGGAGCGTTTCGAGGCTTGGGGCAAAGAGCAATGGCTTATGTCTCGACAGTTATAGCCGCCGCCGGGAGTTGCACGCCTAACGTTTAAATTTAGCGAATCGCCCTACGTCCACCGCTTCTTTCACTGACTTAATTCCTCAGCCATCGTCGGCAAAGTCTCGCGTTCGTCCCTGTCCCGCGAGACTCCCGCATGTTTGCCCCTGACAAACTCCTGGCTTTGAACAACACCATCGGCTCTTTGGTGGTGGCGGCCATGGACCCCGATCAGCCGGATGTCGAAGCGGTACTGGCGGACTTCCGCGCCTGCCTCAACGACTACGACGCCTGGGCTGAAAGCTTTTGGGCCGGCTGGGCGCTGGATCTTGAACAAGTGTTCAAGGTCGGCAACGAGGTGTCCCTGGCGGCGCCGAAGAATCTTGATCAACCCATCAGTGCCACGGTGGCCGCATGTCCGGCGAGTGGTCCGCTGACGTTGGTGCACATGTTCCAGGCGGCGCGCTTTGTGCCGATTGGCGATACCCCGGTGATGCTGGAGCCCGTCACCGGAGGCGAGCCCGGGAAGGAAACGTTTGGCGAGCCAGTGCATCACGTCATTGGCCCAAGCGGCGTCCTGGAGATCCCCGAATGCTGGCGTGGCGGGCGCTACCGCATCACTTTTTTCCCCCATGTGACGGCCGATCACGTCAAGGCGCTGTATGCGTCCTATCAAGGGGTGATGGACGAACTTGAGGGGTGGCTGAAGGCTGAGTGGGACGAGTTTCAACCCCTGTGGGCGGCGTTTTCCGACGCCGGGTTTCGCGAACGTTATGACCTGGTGCAGCAGGCCGATTGGCGCGGTTTCGAAAACGCCCTGCATCAGCTATGGGATGACGTTAAACAGGTTTTCCAGCTGTTGGCCGATCTGCAGGCCAACAGCGAAAAGCTCCTGGAGTATCTGACCCAGGTAGAACTTGAGCAGTTACTGAGCGCTTCATCCGAGGCCATCGCCAAAGGACTGATGGTGTTGAGTGACGAGCCGTTGCTCTTCGTTCACATGGCGGCGTTCGTCAGCTGGCTGCGGATGTTGCCGCCCCAATACATGGCTGAAGTCGCGGGCGAGATGCGCGCCTCGGTGCTGATCAATTTCCTGTTGATGCGCTTGACCGGCGCCCTGGGCATGGGCGTGCGGATGAGCGGAAAGGTACTTGGCCAGCTCCGCTCGGCACGGGCTCGGGAGTGGTTAACCGCATCAAGCCTGAGGCTGGCCCAACGTTCCACCGATCGGCTCGACCGGCATCCCGATGTGCTCAAACCGTTGGTGGTCAGCGCCCAGCGTGCGCCATTGAAGCCGGCGCCTGTCGGACCTCTGCACATCACTCCCGAGCATTCCCCACCCCTGGCGGTCAGCAATCCGGCCGCTGTGGCGCGGGAAAAATCCCACGGTTCAACCCGGCTAAGC